>NZ_BAAGRO010000046.1:0-18487 GCF_054782915.1 Nocardioides hungaricus
GGAGCACGCGGCAGCCCGCGAGGCAGCCGAGCGCGCCGCGGAGCAGGCCGCCGCCGCGCGGCGTACCGCCGAGGAGGACGCGCACCGCCACGCCGAGCTCGCGGCCGAGGCCGCCCGCGAGCGCCAGGCGGCCGAGACCCGCCTCGCGGAAGTGGCGGCCGAGCTGCGGACCGCGATCGAGGCCCGGTCCGCCGCCGAGCAGGCCGCCGCCGAGCAGGCGCGCCTGCGCGGCGAGGCCGAGGAGGCCGCCGCCCAGCGCGCCGCCGACCGCAGCGCGGTCGAGGCCGCCGTACGCCGCCAGGCCGAGGTCGCCGAGGACGCCATGCGCGAGCGCGCGGAGGCCGAGGACAGGGCCCGCTCGCTGGCCACCGAGCTCGAGCGGACGCGAGCCGAGCTGCTCGAGCAGGCCCAGCGGAAGGGCGGCTTCTTCCGGCGTTAGCGGCGGCAACCTGCCGTTCACCTCGCGGTGCCAGACTGGTGGCATGTCCCTCGACAGCGTGCCGCCGACCACCCACGGGGAGGGCGTGCCCGAGGAGACCTTCGACGTCGAGCCGCCGTACGTCCCCGACCACGAGGCGCTCGAGGCCGTCGAGAAGTACGACGACCGCTTCCTCGACCGGGAGCTGTCCTGGCTGCGGTTCAACCAGCGGGTGCTCGAGCTCGCCGAGGACCCGCACCTGCCGCTGCTGGAGCGGACCCGCTTCCTGGCGATCTTCACGAGCAACCTGGACGAGTTCTTCATGGTCCGCGTGGCCGGCCTCAAGCGCCGGATCGCCGCGGGCGTGGCCGTCCCGGCCGCCTCCGGGCTGATGCCGACCGAGGTGCTCGAGCTGATCTGGTCGACGACCCGCGACCTCTCCGAGCGGCAGGCGCGCGTGTTCCGCGACGAGGTCGTCCCGGCGCTCGCCGACGCCGGCATCGAACTGGTGCGGTGGGACGAGCTCGATCGCGAGGAGCAGAAGCACTGCAAGCGGCTGTTCAAGGACCGGGTGTTCCCCGTCCTCACGCCGCTGGCCGTCGACCCGGCGCACCCGTTCCCCTACATCTCCGGGCTCTCGCTCAACCTCGCCGTCCTGCTGCGCAACCCGAAGACCGGCAAGGAGCACTTCGCGCGCGTGAAGGTGCCGCCGATCTTCGCCCGGTTCGTCCCGGTCGGGAACCAGCGCTTCGTGCCGCTGGAGGACGTCATCGGCGAGCACCTCAAGCGGCTGTTCCCCGGCATGGAAGTGCTCGAGGTGCACACCTTCCGGGTCACCCGCAACGAGGACCTCGAGGTCGAGGAGGACGACGCCGAGAACCTCCTCGCCGCCCTGGAGAAGGAGCTGCTGCGGCGCCGCTTCGGGCCGCCGGTCCGGCTCGAGGTCGAGGAGTCGATCGCGCCGCAGGTGCTCGAGCTGCTCATCTCCGAGCTGGGCATCTCCCAGAAGGAGGTGTTCAAGCTCCGCGGACCCCTCGACCTGCGCGGCCTGCACGACATCGCCGACCTGCCGCGGCAGGAGCTGAAGTACCCCGCGTTCCTGCCCACCACCCACGTGCGGCTGGCCGAGGTCGAGTCGGCCGCACCCGTCGACGTGTTCAAGGCGGCCCGGCGCCACGACGTACTCCTGCACCACCCGTACGACTCGTTCGCCACCTCCGTGCAGCGCTTCATCGAGCAGGCGGCCGCCGACCCGCACGTGCTCGCGATCAAGCAGACGCTCTACCGCACCTCCGGCGACTCCCCGATCATCGACGCGCTCATCGACGCCGCCGAGGCCGGCAAGCAGGTGCTGGTGATCGTGGAGATCAAGGCGCGCTTCGACGAGGAGGCCAACATCCGCTGGGCGCGGAAGCTGGAGCAGGCCGGCTGCCACGTCGTCTACGGCCAAGTCGGGCTCAAGACGCACTGCAAGCTCTCGATGGTCGTGCGCGACGAGGCGGGACACGGGGCCGGCATCCGCCGCTACACCCACCTCGGCACCGGCAACTACAACCCGAAGACGTCGCGCCTCTACGAGGACCTCGGGCTGATCACGGTCGACGAGCGCATCGGCGAGGACGTCGCCCACCTGTTCAACAACCTGTCCGGCTACTCGCGCAACGCGACGTACGACGAGCTGCTGGTCGCCCCGGACTCGATCCGCACCGGGCTGGTCGAGCGGATCCACCGCGAGATCGCGCACTGCCAGGCCGGCCGGCCGGCACGGATCCGGCTCAAGGCCAACTCCGTGGTCGACGAGGCCGTCATCGACGCGCTCTACCTCGCGTCTCAGGCGGGAGTACCCGTCGAGCTCCTCGTGCGCGGCATCTGCGCGCTGCGCCCCGGCGTACCCGGCCTCTCCGAGAGCGTCGCCGTACGGTCGGTGCTGGGCCGGTTCCTCGAGCACAGCCGGGTGTTCTGGTTCGACAACGGCGGCGAGGCCGAGGCGTGGATCGGCTCCGCCGACATGATGCACCGCAATCTGGACCGTCGGGTCGAGGTGCTCGTGCGGCTGCCCGGCGCCGACGAGACGGCCGCGATCGGGGAGCTGCTCGACCTGGCCTTCGACGCCGACACGTTCGCCTGGGAGCTCGACAGCGAGGGTGCGTGGACGCGCAACGACGGGACCGTCCACCTGCAGGAGCGGCTGATCGAACAGCAGCGCCGCCGGCGGTAGCCGACCCTGACTTGCGTGATCCTGGCGCGCTGCCTCTAGGCTGTTCGGCGTTCTCCTCCTCCTCCTCAGGAGTTATCCGTGGGTTTGCGATTCCGGCCCGTCGACACGTCCTTCTACGACCTGTTCACGAGGTCAGCCGAGCACCTCGTGACCGGCGCCGCCCTGCTCGCGGAGATGCTGAGCGAGGACGCCGACCACGCCGACGTCGCCCGCCGGATGCGGGAGGCCGAGCACAGCGCCGACGAGACCACCCACGAGCTGATCCGCAAGGTGAACTCGACCTTCGTGACGCCGTTCGACCGCGAGGACATCTACGCCCTCGGCTCGGGCCTCGACGACGTCATGGACATGATGGACGAGGCCGTCGACCTGATCCTGCTCTACGAGGTGAAGGTGCTGCCGCCGGAGCTGTCGACCCAGGTCGAGGTGCTCCAGCGCTGCGCCGAGCTCACCGCGGCCGCGATGCCGAACCTCCAGTCGATGGAGTCGCTCGACGAGTACTGGATCGAGGTCAACCGCCTCGAGAACGCCGGCGACAAGAACCACCGCCGTACCCTCGCGAAGCTCTTCAGCGGCGAGTTCAAGACCATCGAGGTCTTGAAGCTCAAGGACATCGTCGAATCCCTCGAGGAGGCGATCGACGCGTTCGAGAAGGTCGCCAACATCGTGGAGCAGATCGCGGTCAAGGAGTCCTGAGTGGACCTTGCGATCGTCATCGCGGTGGTCGTCGTCGCGCTCGCCTTCGACTACACCAACGGGTTCCACGACGCGGCCAACGCGATCGCCACCTCGGTGTCCACCCGGGCGCTGACGCCGCGGATCGCGCTGGTCCTGGCGGCGGTGATGAACTTCGTCGGCGCGCTGCTCGGCCAGGAGGTCGCGCAGACCGTCAGCGAGGTGATCACGCCGCCCGAGGGCAACCACGGGCTGGTGGTCGTGCTCGGCGGCCTGCTCGGGGCGATCGTGTGGAACCTGATCACCTGGTACTTCGGCCTGCCCTCGTCGTCCTCCCACGCGCTCATCGGCGGCCTGGTCGGCGCGGCGATCGCGGCCGGCGGCGTCGACCTCGTGCACTGGGCGACGATCGTCGACAAGGTGCTCATCCCGATGGTGCTGTCGCCGCTGTTCGGCTTCGCCGGGGCGTTCGCGGTGATGCTGGCGATCATGTGGATCTTCCGGAGGCGGAACCCACACAAGGTCTTCCGCGGCTTCCGCGGCGCCCAGACCGTCTCGGCCGCCGCCCTCGCGCTCGGCCACGGCCTCCAGGACGCCCAGAAGACGATGGGCGTGATCTTCCTGGCGCTCACCACCGCGGGCTACTACGTCGACTCCGCCGGCAACCCGCAAGACGGCCTGCCCCTCTGGGTCGTGATCGCCGCCGCCGGCGCGATCTCGCTCGGCACCTACTCCGGCGGCTGGCGGATCATGCGCACCCTCGGCCGCCGGATCATCCACCTCGACCCGGCCCGCGGCTTCGCCGCCGAGTCGGTCGGCGCGGGTGTCCTCTACACGACGGCGTTCGTCTTCCACGCCCCCATCTCGACCACCCACACCATCACCTCGGCCATCATGGGCGCCGGCGCCACCAAGCGCTTCTCGGCCGTCCGCTGGGGCGTCGCCCGCTCGATCGTCGCCGCCTGGATCCTCACCTTCCCCATGGCCGGCCTGGTCGCCGCCGGCTGCTACCTCGTCCTCCACGCGGTCATCGGTCAGTAGCTCTTCCGCTGGGGTAGTCCCTGACGTTTGGGCCCTCGATCGGCACGATCCGGGGCCGAAACGTCAGGGACTACCCGTTCACGAGGGGTCACGCCACCCGATGCGCGAGCAGCCGGCGGCGGTGGTGGTCGTCCAGCGCCCGGCGGGCGGCCACGGTCGACGTGTCCCTCCACCAGGGCGGCTGCTCGACCGTCCACAGCCGCCGGCGCGCCGGGACATCCCCGGCTCGCTGGTAGGCGGCGACGAGGCGGGCGATGAAGCCGCTGGGATCACGTACGTCGGCGGCCAGCATCGTCGTGCACTCCAACCCGTGCGCGCGGAGCCGACCCTCCTTCACCACGTCCTTCGCCATCTGTGCGCCGAGGAGGTGAGGTGCACCGTTGTACTCGGCGACGACTCCGGTGGCGGGATCGATCAGGTCCGGCGTACCGAGCAGGTTGCCGTCCAGATCGAAGACCGGTGCGTTGCAGAGCGGTGGCGGCAGCGCGGCGTCGAGCTCCCAGACGTGGACCATCCCGACCTCGCGGGGCGACCAGCAGTTCTCGCGTGCCAGCGGGATCGCCTCCCGTGCCTGCGGGATGCCGGTCCAGCCTGGGATCGTGGCGGCGTACTCGGCCGCCTCGTCGAGTGAGACCAGGTCGTTGAAGCACGCCATCGACAGTGAGATCGCGGCGTCACGCGCATGCCGCGCGTACCTCATCTCGTACAGCACCGACCGCACGGCGGTGGTCACCCGCAACCCGTCGACGATGACCAGGTCGTGCGGCGCCAGGCGCTCCTCCGAGGTCGCGAACATGGGCTGCGGTCGCATCCAACGGTTGCCTCCTACGGCCAGGGTGATCGGACATGAGGGACCACCACCCCACGGCGTTCCGTCGAACCAGCGTCCACCCCGCCAGGCGAGGTCGGCCCAACCGGTCACGCCACCCCAGTCGGCGGGCAGCGCGGCACCGGCCTCCACGATGCGCTGATCGACGACGGAGCCGTCGACCCACGCGGGCACGTACAGACCACGGCTCGACCGGCGCCACCGCGGACCACGAGCCGCCTTCCTCGTCGGCCCGGCGCGACCCGTGTGGTCGACCCGGACCGGTACGACGACCGGTCGCGTGACACCCGAGAGATCCATGCCCGGGACTCTGCCCCGGATGCCGAGCTCGTGGATTCGTCATCCACAGGCCCCGAAAGAGGGGTAGTCCCTGACGTTTGGGCCCCGGATCCGCAGGCGAGGGGGCCCAAACGTCAGGGACTACCCCAAGAAGATCACCCGAACCGGCCCGAGATGTAGGCCTCGGTGGACTCCTCGTCCGGGTTGGTGAACATCTTGTTGGTCGGGTTGAACTCGACCAGGTGGCCGGGCTGGCCGGCGGCCTTGAGGTTGAAGAAGCCGGTGTCGTCGGAGACGCGGGCGGCCTGCTGCATGTTGTGGGTGACGATCACGATCGTGTACTCGGACTTGAGCTCGTGGATCAGGTCCTCGATCGCGGAGGTCGAGATCGGGTCGAGGGCCGAGCAGGGCTCGTCCATGAGCAGCACCTGCGGCTCGACGGCGATCGCGCGGGCGATGCAGAGGCGCTGCTGCTGGCCACCGGAGAGGCCCATGCCCGGCTTGCTCAGTCGGTCCTTGACCTCGGTCCACAGGTTCGCGCCGCGCAGCGACTTCTCCACGACCGCGTCGGCGTCGGAGCGCGACAGCTTCTTCGAGTTCAACCGCATGCCGGCGAGCACGTTCTCGTAGATCGACATGGTCGGGAACGGGTTGGGCCGCTGGAAGACCATGCCGATCTGGCGGCGTACGGCGACCGGGTCGACCGAGGGGTCGTACAGCGACTGCCCGGAGACCATCACCTTGCCCTCGACGTACGCGCCGGGGATCACCTCGTGCATCCGGTTGAGCGCGCGGAGGAAGGTCGACTTGCCGCAGCCCGACGGGCCGATGAAGGCGGTGACCGCCTTCGCGCGGATGGTCATGTTGACGCCCTCGACAGCCTTGAAGTCGCCGTAGTAGATGTCGAGGTCGGAGACGTCGATGCTCTTGGCCATGGGTTCTCTCTCACACAGTCGCGCTCAGCGGCGCCGGTCGGTCTTGGGGGCGAACATCTTCTGGAGGATCCGCGCGGCGAGGTTGAGCACCATCACGATAGCGATCAGGACGAGCGCCGCGCCCCAGGCCCGGGCGTAGCCGGGCGGGTCGCCGACCTCGCCGAAGGCGGGCACGCCGGGTGAGCTGTACTGGCTGAAGATGTAGACGGGCAGCGTCATCATCCGGCCGTCGAAGAGGTTCATGTTCACCGAGTCGGTGGCGCCCGCGACCACCAGCAGCGGGGCGGTCTCGCCGATCACGCGGGAGATCGCCAGCACCACGCCGGTGACGATGCCCCCGAAGGCGGTCGGGATGACCACCTTGACGATCGTGCGCCACTTCGGCACCCCCAGCGCGTACGACGCCTCGCGGAGATCGCTCGGGACGAGCCGGAGCATCTCCTCGGCCGAGCGGACCACCGTCGGGATCATCAGCAGCGACAGCGCCACCGAGCCGCCGAAGCCGATGCGGATCGCCGGGCCGAACAGCAGCACGAACAGCGCCAGCGCGAACAGGCCGGCGACGATCGACGGGATGCCGGTCATCACGTCCACCAGGAACGTGGTGATCCGCGCGAGCCGCCGGTCCTTGCCGTACTCGACCAGGTAGATCGCGGTGAACAGGCCGATCGGCACGGAGATCAAGGTGGCGGCGAGCGTAACCAGCAGGGTGCCGATCAGCGCGTGGTAGATGCCGCCGCCCTCGCCGACGATGCCGCGCATGGAGTAGGTCAGGAACTCGGTGCCGAGGATGCCCGCGCCGTTCTTCAGCACCAGCGAGATCAGCCAGACCAGCGGGACGATGACGACGCCGAACGCCGCCCAGACGAGCGCGGTCGCGAGCCGGTCGGCTGCGGCGCGGCGGCCCTCCACGGCCGTCGACCACAGCGGCAGGCCGACGACGAACAGCAGCCCGGCGAGCACGACGCCGCCGGCCGGGCTCCAGCCCAGCAGCAGCACCAGCAGTCCGGCGATGCCGAGCGCGATGGCGGCGGCCAGCACCGGCGCCCAGCGCGGCAGCCGCGGCTGGACCAGACCTGCGGTGACCGCGAAGTCGGCCTCGAACGGCGTGGTGGTGCTCACCGGGGTCCCCTCGGCGTTGTCGGACGGAGGAGCGCAGCGGGGGAGGCCGAGAACGGCGTGGGGTGGTTCATCGGGTCACCCTCCGCTCGCTGCGGGCGACGATGAGCCGCGCCAGGAAGTTGACCGCGAAGGTCACGCCGAACAGGACCAGGCCGGTGGCGATGAGCACCGCCTGGCGGTCCGGGGTCGCCTCCTTGTAGTTGGAGGCGATGTTCGAGGCGATCGTGGCCGGGTTGCTGTTCGAGATCAGGTTGAGCGTGACCACCGGCGTCGCCGAGAGGACCATCGCGACCGCCATCGTCTCGCCGAGTGCGCGCCCGAGCCCGAGCATCACCCCGGAGATGACGCCGGAGCGGGCGTAGGGGAGCACCGCCAGCCGGATCACCTCCCACCGGGTGGCGCCCAGCGCCATCGCCGCCTCCTCGTGCAGCCGCGGGGTCTGCGCGAACACCTCGCGCGAGATCGCGGTGGTGATCGGGATGACCATGATCGCCAGCACGATGCCGGCGGTGAGCATGGTCCTCCCGGTCACCGACGGCGGGCCGGCGAAGAACGGGATGAAGCTCAGGTTGTCGTAGAGCCAGGTGATGGTCGGCTTCATCGCACCGGCCAGCGCGAGTCCGCCCCAGAGGCCGTAGACGACGCTCGGGATCGCGGCGAGCAGGTCGATCACGTAGGCGATCGGCGCGGCGATCCGCGGCGGCGCATAGTGCGAGATGAACAGCGCGACGCCGATCGAGAACGGCACCGCGATGATCAGCGCCACGATGGCGGCCAGGATCGTGCCGAAGACCAGCGGGCCGACGTAGGACCAGAAGTCGTCCGCGGGCTGGTAGATGTCCGAGGGCGCGGAGAGGCCGGGCAGGCCCTTGATCGCCAGGAACACGAAGACGCCCGCGAGTGCGGCCATGATGAGCACCGCCGCCGTGCGCGCGGTGCCCGCGAAGAGCCGGTCGCCCAGACGGACGACCGGCTTTCGCGGTGCTTCGGTTGGTGCGGTGAGGGTCACGCGGGTCCCGTCACTTGGCCGAGATCGCGCCGACGATCTCCTGCGCCTTGGGGGCGAGCGCGGCGTCGAGCGGAGCGGAGCCCGCCTGCTGGGCGGCGGCCTGCTGCCCCGCGTCGGAGACGATGTAGGACAGGAACCCCTTGACCAGGTCGGCCTCGGCGGCGTCGTCGTAGGTCTGGCAGGCGATCAGGTACGACGCCAGCAGCACCGGGTAGGCGCCGGACTCGGTCGTGGTGCGGTCGATGTCCATCGCCATGTCGACGTCGGAGCGGCCCGCGACGGGCTTCGAGACGGCGACCGCCTTGGCGGCGCCCTCGGCGGACGGTGCGACGAACTCGCTGCCGACGCCGATCGACACGAGCCCGAGGCCCTGGGCCTGGCTCTCGTCGGCGTACCCGATGGTGCCCTCGCCGCCCTTGACCGCGGCGACCATGCCGGAGGTGCCCTCGGCGGCCTCGCCGCCCTTGATCGGCCACACGCCGTCGGGGTCGTAGCTCCACGCGCCGCCGGCTGCCTGCGACAGGTAGTCGGTGAAGTTCTCCGTGGTGCCCGAGTCGTCGGAGCGGTGCACCGGCGCGATCGCGGTGCTCGGCAGGTCCACGCCGTCGTTGAGCGCGGTGATGGCCGGGTCGTTCCACTTGGTGATCTTGCCGTCGAAGATCATCGCCAGCGTCTTGGCGTCGAGGTTGAGGCTCTCGACGCCGGGCAGGTTGAACACGATCGCGATCGGGCTCACGTAGGCCGGGATCTCGATCGGGGCCTCGCCGCCGCAGCGCTTCGTGGCGGCGCTGAGCTCACCCTCGTCGTCGTTGAGGTAGGAGTCCGATCCCGCGAACGAGTACGCCTTCGAGATGAACCCCTTCCGGCCGTCACCCGAGCCCACCGGGTCGTAGGTGATGGTGAGGTCGGGGTTGTCGCTGCCGAACGCCGCGCGCCATGCCTGCTGGGCGGCGTCCTGCGAGCTGGCACCGCCTCCGGCGAGGGTGCCGCTGAGGCCGCTGGGGCCTTCGCTGTTACCGCTGCTACCCGAGCCGGTGTCCTCGTTGCTGGCGCCACAGGCGGTGAGGGAGAGCGCCGCGATCACGGCGATGCCGGGGACCACGGCCCGGCGGAAGGAGGTGCGAGTCACTTCGGTGCTCCTGAGTCTTCGTCGTCGACCACTTCTGTCTGTCGCTGTGAAGTTAGGGAGCGCAGGTGGACGGATCCGGGGGCGACGGTGAACGAGGGGTGAACTCGAACCACCCAGTCGGAGACAGCCAGCCGCTCACGAGACGGACATCACGTGAACAACCGCCCGAGGTCTTGACGCGGCCCCGCTCCGGGCTCAGCGGACCCGGTGGACCTCGGCCGCGACGACCCTGCCCTTGCGGACGTGGGCGACCAGGAGGCCGCCCGGCTCGAGCCCCGGGTCCGGCAGCCCGAGCGCGTCGAAGATCGTCGGCAGCACCGGGCGGTGGCTGCACAGCACCGCACCCTCGTCGGCGTTCACGAGCTCGTCGACCAGGGCGACCACGCCGGCCGCCGTGGCGTCCTCCTCGCTCAGGTAGTCCTCGAGCTCGAGCTTCCACCCGGTCGTGTCGGCGTACGGCGCCACGGTCTCCACGCAGCGCGTGCTGCTGGAGCTGACGATCCGCGTCACGCCGTACGCCGCGAGCACGGGGATCACCCGCTGCGCCTGCTGCCGCCCGGCCTGGAGCAGCGGCCGCAGGCGGTCGTCCTGGCGGCGCCACGCCTTGCGCGAGCGGGCGTCGCCGTGGCGGAGGATCACGACGGCATGGGTACGCCGCCGGAGCCGGTGCGCCGCGCGCAGCGTGTCCCGGTCGTGCCCGTAGCTCAGCAGGTCCTGCGCCTCGTCGTACGGCACCCACCGGACCTGGTCGATCTCGGCGTTGGGCCGGTAGCCGCCGACGTCGTCGGAGCCGACCACCCGCCCGGTCCAGTAGGCGACCGACTTCATCCGGCCGCCACTGACCGGGTAGCGCTGGCCCGCCAGGGGCGGCCCCAGCCGCACGTGCAGGCCGGTCTCCTCGGCGACCTCGCGGACCGCCGCCGCGGCGACGTGCTCGCCGCGGTCCAGCTTGCCCTTGGGGAAGGACCAGTCGGCGTACCTCGGGCGGTGCACGAGGAGCACCCGCTTCCCCGGACGGAAGACCACGGCCCCGGCGGCGAGGACGTCCTTCGCGGGCATACGACTAGTCTCACACCACCCCAGCCGGAACAGGAGCAGCAGGTGCGCAGACGCCTCACGGTCGCCCTCCTGGCGGTGCTCGTGCTGGCCCTGCTGGCCGCGGCGGCCCTGGTCGCGGTGCGCTGGTGGCGCGATCGCGACCGGACCGACCTGGAGCGGGCCGCGAGATACGCGCCGTCCGACGCCGAGCGGCTGTCGTGGACCGACTGGGCCGCCGTCCGCGACGCCGTCGGCAGCTCCGGCCTCCCGGACCTGCTCGACCAGGGGTACGCCGCCGACCTGACATCGACGTCCGCGCTGGTCGAGTCGGGCCCCGAGCTGGCGAACCTGTTCGGCTTCTCCCCCGCCACCGTCGACTGGGAGCTGTTCTCCCAGTCGAGGCAGGGCGCCGTGGTGATCCTGCGGCTGCCCGCCGACACCGATCTCGCCGCCGTCGGCGACCGGCTCGAGCGGATCGGCTACGACCGGCCCGCCGACGGCGCCACCGCCGGCGCGGTCTGGGCGGGCGGGGCCGACCTGCTGGCCGAGATCGGCACCTCCCTGACGCCCGAGCTCCAGTACGTCGCCCTGGACGCCGACGAGCGCCTCGTGCTCACCAGCGACAGCAGGGACTACCTCGCGACCGTCGCCGACGGGCTCGACGACGGCGCGGACGGCCGGCTGTCCGAGGGGATGCAGGACGTGGTCGCGGCGTCGGGCGACGCGCTGTCGGCGGCGGTGTACGACGGGCCGTACGCCTGCTCCGCGCTGGCGATGAGCCAGGCGGACCGCGCGGACGAGAGCGAGGGCGATCGGCTGGTGGCCGCGGCCGGCGAGGTGAACCCGATGACCGGGTTCGCGATGGCCGCGCAGCCCGGCGGAGGCGTACGCGTCGCGATGGCCTTCGAGGGCGAGGACCAGGCGCGGACGAACGCCGACACCCGCGCCGTACTCGCCGCCGGACCGGCACCCGGCCAGGGCGGCGACTTCGCGGACCGCTTCTCGGTCGAGTCCGCCACCGCCGACGGCTCCGTCGTCACGCTCGGGCTGGACCCCGTCGAGGGGACCTACGTCCTCTCGGACCTCTCGACGGGGCCGGTGCTGTTCGCGACCTGCTGAGCCCGGGTCGTCCCAGGGGGATAGTCCCTGACGTTTGGGTCCCCAGGACGGTCGATTCGGGGCCGAAACGTCAGGGACTACGCCGACGTCACGACTTCACCAGGCGCGAGATCGCGTCGACGGCCTCGGCCACCTTGGCGCGGGCCTCGTCGTCGCTGGCGCGGGCGGCGTCGACGACGCAGTGGTTCATGTGCTCCTCGAGCAGGCCGATCGAGACGGCCTGGAGGGCCTTGGTCATCGCGGAGACCTGGGTGAGGATGTCGATGCAGTACTTCTCGTCCTCGACCATCCGCTGCAGCCCGCGGGCCTGCCCCTCGATGCGCTTGAGCCGCTTGAGGTAGTCGTCCTTGCGGTGGATGTAGCCGTGCTGGTGCTCCGCCATGCCCTCAGGGTACCCGGAGGGGGTATGCGCGGTCAGGACTCCCGGCGGGGCTCGGGGACGACCCCGAGGATCTGGTCGATCTGTGCCTCGGAGAGGTGCTCGTCGGACTCGCTCGCCGCGATGATCAGGTTGGTAGTGAGCTCCACCTCGCCGAGGAGGTCGGAGTCCTCGAGGGTGACGTCGAACTGGTCGTTCACCTCATCGCTCCTCGATCGCATTCCGGCTGAGACCTCCCTCGCTAACGGAGACCGTGCCCGTGGGTCACGGGCACCAAACGCCCGCCACCCGAAATTGGTCCGTCCGGACCATGCGGCATCGCCCCCTGCCCCTGAGCCCGGGCGGCCACGGAGGAACGCACAGGAGGCCCCACCCGTGCGGGTGGGGCCTCCTGTCGAAGTCTCAGGTCGGGAGACCCGAGATGCTCTCCTCGATCAGACCGGACGAACGTTCTCCGCCTGCGGGCCCTTCGGACCCTGGGTGACGTCGAACTCGACCTTCTGGTTCTCGTCCAGGGACTTGTAGCCCTGGCTCTGGATCGCCGAGTAGTGAACGAAGACGTCGTCGCCGCCGTCCTCCTGAGCGATGAAGCCGAAGCCCTTCTCCGCGTTGAACCACTTAACAGTGCCCTGAGCCATGTGCTCGATACTCCTTAGTCGGGGCGAGGACCGTCCCTTCGACGGTCCGCATCAGATGCGGTGACACGTCGCTCCGACTTGCGTGAGTGGCAGGCCCACGAAAGAAGAAACGCCGTTGGATCACAAACTCCGCGGGCGTCAGACCTGTGGAACTTGCACCTTCTGCAGCGCACACGTTACCAACCCCACGCCGGAGTAAAACCGTCTCGCCCCGGAAATCTCACCGTCGGCGGTGAAGGTTGTGCTACGCGCGCGTGACATGGCGGGGCGGACCGCCCGGGCCGTCTAGGGTGTGCTGAGCACCCGGGCCTCTAGCTCAATCGGCAGAGCAGTGGACTTTTAATCCATGGGTTGTGGGTTCGAGTCCCACGGGGCCCACCGACTGTTGGATGCAACCGGTCTACTCCACCTGCGGTCTTTACCCGGAAGGTCGTGCACGGCGGCCCTCGCAGCCCCTAGATTCACGGCTGACGAACCGTCGGTGACCCGAGACGCCGGCGGTTCTTCACCATTTCCGGAGCCGTTTCCGGACGTTCTGGCCCGGGTGGACCAGACC
The DNA here is from genome assembly GCF_054782915.1 of Nocardioides hungaricus. Lineage (NCBI taxonomy): Bacteria > Bacillati > Actinomycetota > Actinomycetes > Propionibacteriales > Nocardioidaceae > Nocardioides > Nocardioides hungaricus. The sequence goes on from NZ_BAAGRO010000046.1 coordinate 13,386, forward strand.
ACGGCGTCGCCGAGGTAACGCCGTCCGACGCGGCGCGTTGACCGGGCATGGAGAGCACGGACCTGGGTCGCGCGGTCCTCGAGGACCTGGTCCGGGCCGCGCTCCCCGAGCTCGTCGAGCCGTCCCGGCAGTCGGATCCTGCCGAGTCCGTCTCGCCACCGGAGGGCGAGCGGTCGGACGCACGGGGGCCGGTGGGCGCCGAGGGCGCCGCGCCCACCGACGGCTCCCCGGTCGGCCAGTACGCCGGCACATGACCAGTAGATGAAACGTGTTCTGGCATCTGGCTCGTGACGGGCCACGTGCGCGACGAGATCGAGCGGCAGCGGCTCCTCTACGGCCCGTTCACCGACGCGGTCCGCGACCTCGTGGACGCGAAGTACTTCGAGTAGCTCAGCCCGCACGCTGCTCGGCCGGGACGCCGCGCTCGCCGGAGTCGGTGAGCCGGGCCTCCTCGGCGGCCTGCGCCTCGAGCTCGGCCCGCCGGGTCGTCTCCACGAGCGCCCGGGCGGCGTCGTAGGCCCCCGGGTCGGAGACCAGGTCGGCCGCGCCGTGCTCGAGGCGCTTGAGGGCGTTCCGGGCGAAGATCTGCTGCTCGGTCGTGGTCCGCTCCGACCGGCCGCGGCCGATGAACGAGACCGCCCAGTGCAGCAGCGCGGTGACCCGGTTCTTGAAGCCGGTGATGTAGATCAGGTGCAGGGCGAGCCACATCAGCCAGGCGAGGACGCCGGTGACCCGCAGCCTGCCGATCAGCGCGACCGCGCGGAACCGGCTGATGATCGCCATCGAGCCCTTGTCGACGTAGTGGAACGGGCCCTGCGCCGGCCTGGCGCCGAGCCGGCGGTCGATCTCCTTGGCGGCGTACTTGGCGCCCTGGATCGCGACCTGCGCGACACCCGGGAGGTTGTCGAGGGCGATCATGTCGCCGACCACGAAGACCTCGGGGTACCCCGGGAGGGTCAGGTCGGGGTTGACCGCGATCCGGCCGGCCCGGTCGAGCGGGGCGCCGGTCTGCTCCGACAGCGTGCGGCCGAGCGGGCTCGCGGCGACGCCGGCGGCCCAGATCTTGGTCACGCTGTGGATCCGCTCGACGCGGCCGTCCTTGAACTCCATCTCGATGCCACGCTCGTCGACGTCGGTCACCATCGCGCCGAGGACGACCTCGACGCCGAGCTCCTCGAGCTCGGCCCGGGCCTTCTCACCCAGCTTCTGGCCGAACGGCGGCAGCACCTGCGCGGCGGCGTCGACCAGGATCACCCGGGCCTGCCGGGAGTTGATCGCGCGGAAGTCCTTCTTGAGCGTGCGGTGCGCGAGCTCGGCGATCTGGCCGGCCATCTCCACGCCGGTCGGGCCGGCGCCGACGACCACGAAGGTCAGCAGGTGGTCGACGTTCTCGCCGCGCGTGGCGCCGATCTCGGCGAGCTCGAAGGCGCCGAAGATCCGGCCGCGGAGCTCGAGCGCGTCGTCGACGTTCTTCATGCCGGGCGCGAACTCGGCGAAGTGGTCGTTGCCGAAGTAGGACTGGCCGGCGCCGGCGGCCACGACGAGGGAGTCGTACGCCGTCACCGTCTCGCGGCCGAGGACGTGCGAGGTGACCGTGCGCGCGGCGAGGTCGATCTCGCCGACCTCGCCGAGCAGGACCTTGGCGTTGCGCTGGCCGCTCAGGATCTCGCGGGTGGGCGGCGCGATCTCGCCCTGGGAGAGGATGCCGGTCGCGACCTGGTAGAGCAGCGGCTGGAAGAGGTGGTGGGTCGTCTTGGCGATCATCGTGACGTCGACGTCGGACCGCCGGAGGGCCTTGGTGCCGAACAGCCCTCCGAACCCCGACCCGATCACCACCACCTGGTGACGCTCTGCCATCTGATGACGCCCGGTCATCTGGTGATGCTCTGCCATGCCGGACCTTCCCAACCGAGTGCGCGCTTCCTGCCATTGTTCCGTCGGCACCCCGTCTCGGCGCAATCGTGGGCATCCTCGGTCGGGTCGCCCCACCACACGAGATCGCGTCGGACAAGCCCGTCTGGACCGCCGGGATCCGTCGCCGCACGTCATGTTTCGCGCCAAAATTCCGGGGGTACACGAGCCGTCGATGGCTCGCCATCGACGACCCTCGTGACTCCTGGAGACCACCCTGCCGCTGACCAGGCCCGCCCTCTCCCTGGGCCCCGGGCCCCGCGGCGTGCAAGACGCGCGCCGCTGGGTGGTCGACACCTGCCATGACATCGCCCGGCACGACCTGGTCGAGTGCGCCGAGCTGGGCGTCTCCGAGCTCGTCACCAACGCGCTCCTGCACGCCACGCCTCCGCTGACGGTGCGGGTCCGGGGCACCCGGGAGCACCCCCGCGTCGAGGTGCACGACGGCTCGACCGAGCTACCGGTCCTGCCCGGCACCCAGCCCGGCGAGGAGGACGACCTGCTGCTCACCTTCGGCCGCGGACTGAGCATCGTGGCCCGGTGCTCGGCCGCGTGGGGCGTCGAGGTCGAGGAGGACGGCAAGACGGTGTGGTTCGTCCCCGCGACGCACAGCCGCGAGGAGATGGTCGAGGGCGTGGTCGCCGGCGAGCCCACGGCACCCGCCCGGGAGCCGGTGCTGGACGAGATGCGCATCGAGGTCCTCGGCGTACCGCTGCGGTCCTTCGTCGAGTTCCAGCGCCACTACCGCGAGCTGCGCCGGGAGGTGCGGCTGCTCGCGCTGGCGCACGAGGCGGACTACCCGCTCGCCAAGGATCTCTCCGCGCTCTTCGGCGCCCTCGAGCACGACCTGCGCGAGGGCATCGGCGCCGAGCAGATCGAGCGGGCGCTGGCGTCCGGGGCAGCGACCGCGGACCTGCACGTCGCGATGCCGCGGGAGACCGCGGCGACGATCGGCCGGTTCATCGAGCTGCTCGACCTCGCTGACGCGTTCTGCCGGGAGGAGCGGCTGCTGTCGCTGGCGCGGACGCCCGAGCAGCAGCGGTTCCAGCGCTGGTTCCTCACCGAGTTCGTGCGCCAGCAGAAGGGCCAGCCGCCGCTCGCGTGGCAGGATGCGCCCGTGTCCAGGCGGCAGAGCAGCGTCTCGTGAGCCCCACGCCGCGGCTGGTCGCCGCGGTCGCGGTGGGCGGCGCGCTCGGCGCGCTCGCGCGGTGGGGGCTCACCGAGGCCCTCCCCTCCGACGCCGACGCCTTCCCGTGGGCGACCTTCGCGATCAACGTCGCCGGGTCGTTCGCGCTCGCGCTGCTGCCCGCCCTCGCGGCGGTACGGCGGTCGCGGACCCTCGCGGTCGCGCTGGGCCCGGGGATCCTCGGCGGGTTCACCACCCTGTCGGCGTACTCCGAGCAGGCGCGGGCGCTCCTCGACGCGGACCGGGTCGGCATCGCTCTCGTCTACCTGGCCAGCACGCTGGCGGCCTGCCTGCTCGCCGTGGCCCTGGCGTCGCACTGGTCGCCCACCGCCGCGCAGCGGGAGTTCGCCGCCGAGGGCGGTGACGAGTGACCGCCCTGCTGGTCGCGCTCGGCGCGGCGGTCGGGGCGCCCCTGCGGTTCCTGCTGGCCAGCCGGCTCGACGACCGCGTCCCCTGGGGGACCTTCGCGGTGAACGTGAGCGGCTCGTTCCTGCTCGGCGTGCTCTCGGCGGTCTCGCTGCCGTCGGGCGGGATGGCGCTGCTCGGCGTCGGCTTCTGCGGCGGCTTCACGACCTACTCCGCCTTCGCCGTGCAGACCCACACGCTCGGCGTACGACGGGGTGCGGCGTACGCCGTGGCGACGATCGCCGTCTCGCTCGCCGCCTGCGCGCTCGGCTTCGCCATCTACGCGTAGCCGAGGTCGTGCAGCCGGTCGTCGTCGATCCCGAAGTGGTGGGCGATCTCGTGCACGACGGTGATCCGCACCTCGTCCTCGAGCTCCTCGACCGACGCGCACAGGTCGAGCAGGTTGTTGCGGAACACGAAGATCCGGTCGGGCAGCTCCATCATCGGCTCACCCCAGCGCTCGGTGAGCGCAATCCCGTCGTAGAGCCCGAGCAGGTCGGGGTCGTCCGCGGGCGCGTCGTCCTCGACCAGCACCACGACGTTGCGCACCAGCCGCGCGATCTCGTCGGGGATGTCGTCGAGGGCGCGGTCGACGAGGACGTCGAACTCCTCGCGACCCATCTCGATCGGCATAGCGCCATTGTGGCCGACCCGGAGATGCGCGATGCCCCGGTCCTCCTGGTCCGGGCATCGCCCTCTCCACCCAACCGCCGCTTGGGCAAGCGAAATCGGCCTGCGGCTTCGGGGAATCGTCGACGGAACCGCGGCCGGCGTCCCCGACTCTGAAGCTCGCACACGCTTCGACCTGTGACGGGCGAGCCGCGCTGGGATCCGGGCGCTATCGAGAACCTGCAGGCCGGCTACGACTGGTACGACGAACCCGAGCCGGGTCTCGGCCGGGGCTGGCCGCCGAGGTCTTCACGGTCCTTGACGAGGCGGTGCTCCGTCCGTTCCTACCCAGGTCTACGAAGATCCGATGCTTCTTGCCGAGTCCGAAGTTCGCAAGGTTCAACTGCAGCGGTTCGGCGAATACGGCGCCATCTAAGCCGTCGTCGACCAGACCTTCTGAATCGTCGCCGTGGCACGCGCAAAGCGGAGCCTCGGCTACTGGATCGACAGGCTGACGAAGCTCTCCTAGCGATTCGCAGAGCAGCGCAATCGACCTGCTCCGAAAGCAGTGGAACAAGACATCCGGGTCGGTTCGATGGCGTTCTCGATGGAACCGCCCGGCAAGACCCCAACGACTACGAGCCAGTGGCTCGACGCGGGCCGCCCGGCCGACTCGACGATCTCCGGCACCGCGATGGCGTCAGCCACCACATCGAGCATGGCGTCGAACTGCGCAACGGGCATCAATGTAGACGTGGCGGCGCGGTCGATCAGGACGTCCTCGTCCGGCCCGTCTTTGACCCGGCTCCCTCGGCGCTGCGATGGTGACCTTCTCAGGCAACGATACGGCCTTCGGCCCAGCGCCGCGCCCGTCTCGTCAGCCTCCTCCGCTCAGGGGCACAACGAGGATCGTCATCTGGGGTTGAGGAATGATCAGAACCTGTGGATGGCTCTCGGTGGGGTGACGTGAAGCGGGCGCACCTCCCGAGCA
>NZ_BAAGRO010000047.1:0-78768 GCF_054782915.1 Nocardioides hungaricus
CTCTAACTGGCCACCAGCGGGGACCTCGACCTGGCCACCAGTGGGGACTTTTTCATGGCCACGGACAGCCAGGGCACTCCGGGTTCCAGTGGGGAAGGTGCTCCCCGCGTAGGCGGGGATGAGCCCCGCCGCAGCCACGCTGCCGTGCGAGCCTCAGCGTGCTCCCCGCGTAGGCGGGGATGAGCCCTCAGCCTCGCGCCCAGCGACGCGGCGCGTCTCGTGCTCCCCGCGTAGGCGGGGATGAGCCCTACCTGTGGATTCCGTCGATTGCGAGCGCCGCGTGCTCCCCGCGTAGGCGGGGATGAGCCCTGCCCTCGGTCGCCCCGCCTCCGCCTTCACCGGTGCTCCCCGCGTAGGCGGGGATGAGCCCCGTGGTCGCCGAGTAATTCCCCGGAGGCTGCGGTGCTCCCCGCGTAGGCGGGGATGAGCCCGGTGCAGCACCTTCAATGGCTGCTTGACCGGGGTGCTCCCCGCGTAGGCGGGGATGAGCCCCGGGCTAGATGCGCCACCGATCGTGCTCCTGGGTGCTCCCCGCGTAGGCGGGGATGAGCCCGGGTCCAGTACGACGCCACCGGGCTTGCATCCGTGCTCCCCGCGTAGGCGGGGATGAGCCCGTCACGATCGACACCCCCGGCAACGACAAGTAGTGCTCCCCGCGTAGGCGGGGATGAGCCCCCAGGAAGGCCGCGACTGATGTGGTTCCGGAGGTGCTCCCCGCGTAGGCGGGGATGAGCCCGGGAGCTGCCGGCCGTACTTCTCGACACGGTAGTGCTCCCCGCGTAGGCGGGGATGAGCCCGACGAAGGCCCCGCACGAGGCGGGGCCGGGAGGTGCTCCCCGCGTAGGCGGGGATGAGCCCACGTCCTCGCTTGTCGCGTTACCGGCCGGCTTGTGCTCCCCGCGTAGGCGGGGATGAGCCCTACGCGAACCGCATCTGGCACCCGGCGGTGCTGTGCTCCCCGCGTAGGCGGGGATGAGCCCCGGTGGCGTCGTCGAGGCATGGACCGCTGGCGGTGCTCCCCGCGTAGGCGGGGATGAGCCCGCGGCGATGCGGCTCTTGGTCCAGCGGGAGAAGTGCTCCCCGCGTAGGCGGGGATGAGCCCTCCGCGGCCTGCTCGGCCGGGGAGAGCCGGGCGTGCTCCCCGCGTAGGCGGGGATGAGCCCCGGCCCTGGACCCCGCCCGACACCTCCGGCACGTGCTCCCCGCGTAGGCGGGGATGAGCCCTGGACCCTGCCCGGCCTCATCATCAAGTACTGGTGCTCCCCGCGTAGGCGGGGATGAGCCCTCCAGCGGCACCTGGAATCCTTCTTCCGCTCCGTGCTCCCCGCGTAGGCGGGGATGAGCCCGGTGCGCAAACGTCGACGGTCTGCCTGCCGTCGTGCTCCCCGCGTAGGCGGGGATGAGCCCACAGTCAAGATCCGCCTGCGGAACCCGACCGGGTGCTCCCCGCGTAGGCGGGGATGAGCCCCGGGCCAGATTCACCGCGACGTACGAGATCCGGTGCTCCCCGCGTAGGCGGGGATGAGCCCGTGGCGTCGGAGAAGTCGGCGTTGCTGGTGAAGTGCTCCCCGCGTAGGCGGGGATGAGCCCCAGGGCTCGCCGGCCTCGTCGGCGAAGATGCCCGTGCTCCCCGCGTAGGCGGGGATGAGCCCGGTCCACCCCGGGCTCACCCTGCACCCCCTGGGTGCTCCCCGCGTAGGCGGGGATGAGCCCCTCGGCTACCGAGTCGCCTACGTCCTCCAGGAGTGCTCCCCGCGTAGGCGGGGATGAGCCCTCCAAGCCGTAGGGCGGGTCCGTGACGACCGCGTGCTCCCCGCGTAGGCGGGGATGAGCCCCCTCGTCTGCCGGCACGCACGCGGGCGGTGCGGTGCTCCCCACGTAGGCGGGGATGAGCCCCGGATCCGCCACCTGCTCGGCAGCGCGCAGCGGTGCTGGCATCGTCGATACCGGAGCCCCTCAGGTCCGCCCGGAAGCGGCCCCGAGGGGCTGCACGTACGCCGGCGTCACCTGACGTAGACGGTCCGCTCGATCTTGGTGCGGTTGACCTTGATCTGCAGCGTGATCGACTCGCGGCCCTCCTGGCGCCGGTCGCGCACGGTCGGCACCGACAACACCACCCTCGTGTCGCCGGTCCTGAGCTGGTCGAACAGCACCGGGCGGTAGCGCCAGATCGGACGTCCCGGCTCGGGAGCGGTCCCGACGTTGCGGCGGAACCACTTCACCGGCACGTCGTCGGCGGCCAGGGCCCGGCCCGGGCTGCGCACGACCCGGGCGGAGACGAACATGTCGTAGTCGACCGGCGCACCGAGCCTCACCACCCACTGCGCGGTGTCGCCCTCGTCGATCCTGCGGTCGGACACCCGCACCCGGATCGGCGGGGTCGGGTCGTCGTCGAGGACGGTGAGGTCGCCGAGATAGGCGTCGGTCATCACGTTCGTCGTCGCCCATGCGGACGCCTGCGTGACCAGCCTCGCGAAGTCGTCGCGGCGGTCCGGCTGGTAGGTCACCGGGATCGACCCCGAGGTCTGGCCGGGCGCGAGGTCGACGTTGAAGCGCTGCACGTCGCCGACCCCCTGGCCGGTGGTGGTGACGGAGAAGCGGGCCGGCGCGGTGAGCTCGCCGGACACCGTGAACGGGAGCTCGGCGGTGACCGGCTGGTTCCCGTCGCCCTCCTGCAGCCGCACGCGGCCGATGCTCACGGTGGGCAGCCGCCGCTCCGGTACGGCGGCCAGCTCGGTCGGCGCGGACGCGAGGTCGGCCACCCAGACCCGCCCGCTGTCGCTGGCGCCGACCAGGTCGACGCGGACGATGCGGGACAGGTCGACGCCCTCGGCGCCGGACGGGTCGGCGACGAGCGTCTCGGCCCAGTACTTCTGGGTGTCCATCCGCCTGCCGAGGGCGGGCAGCCCGCCGCCGCCCGTCGGCGTCAGCAGCGCGCTGGCGCCGTCGGCGTCGGTGATCCGGACCCGCAGGGCGACGTCGCCACCGGTCGGGTCCACGATCGTGCGCAGCTCCAGCCGGCGGCCGCTCAGGTCGAGCGGGTCCTCGAGGAGGACGCCGCCGGACTGCCCGGCCGCGGTCCACGACATCTGGAGGAACTCGCGGGCCCGGAGACGCTCGTAGGACTCCGGCCAGTGCGGCCGCACCCCGGAGTACTCCATCCCGTAGGCGCACGACGCCACCCGGCTCGGGTCGTAGGTGCCCTGGCACATCCGCGTGGTCGCGCCGTCGGGCAGCGCCCGGCCGACACCACGGCCCGGGGCGCGGACATCGCGGCCGCCGCCGATCGCGTGGCTGAGCACCTGCGCGTCGCCGATCGAGTCGACCCGGGCGCGCGACCCGTCGAAGAGCGGCAGCACGCCCTGGTTGTCGCTGGCGAAGAGCTGCACCGCGCCGGCGACGTACGCCGTGCCGACGTCCTGCTGCTCGGTGGCGCTGAGCCGGCCGGGGTTCTTCTTCCCGCACTCGGCCCCCTTCGCCCCGCCCCAGTCGTCCCACGCGGGGGCGGCGGCCTGGCCCGGGGTCCACTCGGTGTTGAAGAAGTTGTGGTTCGCGCCCATCACCAGCACCGAGCTCTTCAGCGACGTGTCGCCGGTGGTGAGGTCGCGGGAGACGTCGGTGAACCGCTGTCCCTGGAGGTCGCTCACGTCGCCGTCGCAGAACGGCAGCATGGTGACCGTCGGGACGTACGGCGCGGTCTGGCTGCCGAAGTCGGTCGGCGCGATCAGGACCTGGCCCGCGATCCGGTACGGCGCGGACAGCGGGATCTGGATGGCCGCGCGGTTGACGCCCTCGCCGCCGCGGCTGTGCCCGACGAGCACGACGTTCTGCATGTCGACCTGGCGGTCGGCCGCCAGCCCGGTCCAGTACTGGAGGTGCTTCTCGACCATGGCCGCGCGGGCGTCGGCGCCGCCGTCGGGGAGGCGGTAGTCCTGGGCGTTGATGCCGTTGACCCGGATCGAGACCGTCGTGTAGCCCTGCGACGCCAGCACCTGCTGCAGGTAGTCGTAGCCGAGCTGGCTCGGGATCTCCTTCATCGGCGGCTTGCACGGCCACTGTCCGTCGAGCGCCTCTGGGTCCTTCGGGTTGTAGCAGACGCTGTGCCGGCCGTGCATGAACAGCACCAGCGGACGCGGGCCGGTCGGGGCGTCGGCGGTGGGCTCGTCGACGTGGCCGACCATCTCGATCGGCTCCGGCATGCCGGGGAGCTTGACCGGCTCGAGCTCGTAGTCGCTCTCCACCACGTCGTACGGCCCCGGCTTGCCCGGGTCCTCGTCGAGCGTGACGGTGCCGGGCAGGTCGAGAGCCCGGCCCGGCGCGGTCGCGACCCGCGCCCGGTCGTCGCCGGCCTCGTCGAGCCGGTCGCCGGACAGGACGACGTCGAGATCGGCCGGGTCCGGGGGCTGCTCCGACGTCACCAGCGCCTGGACGGTGCGGCCGTCCGCGGCGATCGTGGGCGCGCCGATCCGCAGGGCGGAGGGGCCGACGATGGTCGGCCGGTCGGACGTGAGCGGGAAGCGGCCGGGCGAGCGCCAGGACACCTCGTAGCGTCCGCCGCCCAGCGTGACGACCTGCCACGAGCCGACGTCCCCCTTGGCCGGTACGGCGCTGGCCGGTACAGCGCTGGCCGGCACCGTGGCCGGTACGGCGGCGTTCGTCGTGCTCCCGGCGAGGCCGGCCGTCAGGACGGTGGTCGTGGCCACCGCGAACGCGGCCAGTACGGCGCCCGTGCGCCTGCGTGCTCCCATGGCGTGCATCATGCCCTCTCCGCGTCTCCGCGTCCTCGTAAGTCGGTGTTGGCCCCGGGTTCGCCCCAGCGGCGCGTCCGTACGACGCCCGGCGGCGCGAGAAGGTTGCGGGGTCCACCGGTCGGCGTCGTTTCGGCGCCGGCCGCCGCCCGGCCTAGGCTGGTGGACCGTGAAGGTGCTGCTGCTCGAGAACATCCACCCGGTCGCCGTCGAGATCCTGGAGGCCCGCGGCTTCGAGGTCGAGCTCCGGACCGGCTCGCTGTCCGAGGAGGAGCTGGTCGCCGACCTGGCGGGCGTGCACCTGCTGGGCATCCGCTCCAACACCCACCTCACCGAGCGCGTGCTCGACGCGGCCCCGGACCTGCTGGCGATCGGCTGCTTCTGCATCGGCACCAACCAGGTCGACCTGGTGGCGGCGGCCGAGCGCGGCATCGGCGTCTTCAACGCGCCGTACTCCAACACCCGCAGCGTCGTCGAGCTCGTGATCGGCGAGATCATCGTGCTGGCCCGGCGGCTGGCCGAGAAGACCGAGCGGATGCATGCCGGAGTCTGGGACAAGTCCGCCAAGGGCAGCCACGAGATCCGCGGCCGCACGCTCGGCATCGTCGGCTACGGCAACATCGGCACGCAGCTCTCCAACCTCGCCGAGGCGATGGGCCTGCGGGTGATCTTCTTCGACACCGCCGACCGGCTCGCGCACGGCAACGCCCAGCGGATGCGGAGCCTCGACGACCTGCTCGCCGAGGCCGACGTGGTGAGTCTGCACGTCGACGGCCGGCCCGGGAACGCCGGCTTCTTCGGTGCCGAGCAGTTCGCCAGGATGAAGCCGCGCAGCCTGTTCATCAACGCCGCGCGCGGCATGGTCGTCGACACCGAGTCGCTGCGCGAGCACATCCTCTCCGGCCACATCGCCGGCGCCGCGCTCGACGTGTTCCCGGTCGAGCCGAAGGCCCAGGGCGACCCGTTCGAGTCGCCGCTGCGCGGTCTCGACAACGTGATCCTGACCCCGCACGTCGGCGGCTCCACCCAGGAGGCCCAGGAGGAGATCGGCTACTTCGTGGCCGGCAAGCTGGCGGGGTTCTCCCTCGAGGGCCGCACCGAGCTCAGCGTCAACCTGCCCGCCGTACAGGCCCCGCAGCTGGAGGCCGGGCACCGGATCGGCTTCCTCCACGTCAACATCCCCGGCGTGCTGGCCAGCGTGAACGGCGTCCTCGCCGACGCCGGCGCCAACGTCACCGGGCAGTACCTCTCCACCCGGGCCGAGCAGGGGTACGTCGTCACCGACACCCTCGACCCGCTGCCGTCGGACGCGCTGGCGAAGCTCGCCGAGTCGCAGCCGGCGATCTGGCTGCGCACCTGGGACGCGTGACCCCGTCGTGATCGGCGGCGTGCGGGACCGGCTCGGGCACGAGCTCCTCCTGCGCGTCGCCGGGCCGGACGGCGCGACCCACGCGGAGCGGATCCACCGCCGGCCGGGGCCGCGCTGGTTCGAGGCCGGCAGCCCGATCGCGCGGGTGCACGGGGACGCGTCCATGTTCGTCGGCGGCATCCGGGCACTGCTCCTCCAGACCCTCCACCCCGCGGCGATGCGCGGCGTGGCCGAGCACAGCGGCTACCGCGGCGACATGTGGGGCCGGCTCGCCCGCACCAGCCGCTTCATCGCGGTCACGACGTTCGGGCACGTCGACGACGCCGAGCAGGCCGTCGCCGTCGTGCGGGCGATCCACGAGCGCGTCACGGGGACGATGCCGGACGGCACGCCGTACGCCGCCAGCGACCCGCACCTGCTCGCGTGGGTGCACGCGGCCGAGGTCGACAGCTTCCTGCGCGCCCACGACGCGTACGGCGCCGAACCGCTCGTCGGCCCCGACCGGGACACCTACGTCGCCCAGGCGGGCGAGGTCGCGCACCGGCTCGGCGTGGTCGACCCGCCGGCCACCGAGGCGGGGCTGGCCGAGGTGCTGGCGTCGTACCGCCCCGAGCTCCGCGGCACGCCGGAGGCCCGCGAGGCGGTCCGCTACGTGCTGCTCCGGCCGCCGCTGCCCCTCCTCGCGAAGGGGCCGTACGCGGTGCTCGTCGCGGCCGCGGTCGGGCTGATGCCGCGCTGGACCCGGTGGCCGCTGCGGCTGCCCTGGCTGCCCGTCTCCGAGCGGACCGTCGTGCCGGCCCTCGGCGGCCTGGCGACCGGGACGATCCGGTGGGCGATGGCTCCGCGGCGTCTTGAGGAAACCGAGAGAATCGCTTGAGCGGCGGTCCGGACCGCCCCGCCTACGATGGCGCCATGGCCTCCCCCGCCCGCCTGCGCACCGTGCGGCTCGCCGTCGCGGCGCTGCTCGCGGCCCTGCTCGCGGCGCTGCTGGCGACCCCGGGTCCGGCCGCCCGGGCGGCCGACGCCAAGCAGCGCGTGTACGGCGCCATCAACTGCCCGAAGCTCTCGAAGTGTCCCGGCATGAAGATGCTGTGGTTCGACCGCGACTGGAGCTACCTCGGGTCGCAGCGGGCCAACGGCGGTGGCTACTCCATCCGGCTGGCGCCCGGCACGTACCACCTGCAGTTCGTCGACCAGCGGCCCGCATGGGACACCGGCAAGTACGCCCCGACCGACGTCAAGGTCACCGTGGCGGGCCGCAGCGTCCCCAAGAACGTGACGATGCGGCCGGGCGCGGCGATCACCGGTGTCGCGCGGGCCGCCGGCAAGCCGCTGCGCGGCGCGCGCATCGTGGCCGCCAACAAGGGCGAGCAGTCCTTCGCGACCGTGGCCGACAAGCGCGGACGGTTCGCCATCGGCGGCCTCCCGAAGGGCCAGTACTGCCTGTTCACCTACGACAGGTCCAAGAGGTACGTCGACAAGTGCACGTGGGCCGGACTGGTCCGGCCCGGGGCGGTCAAGAACCGGCCGGTGCGGCTGACCAAGCAGTCCGGGAACCTCACCGTGTTCCTCGACACCACCGCCGGATCGTCCGCTCCCGCCTCCACGGTGACCGTGACCAGCAAGAGGACGGGGCAGTGGTGGACCGCCCGGACCCGGGGCGGGAAGGCGGTCCTGCGCGGCCTCTACCCCGGGTCCTACACCGTCAAGTACGACGGAGCGGGCATCTGGTTCACCCAGAGCGGGCCGGTCCGCGGCGGCTCGGTGCGGCCGGGCCGGATGGCGTTCGGCGACTTCCGGCTGACCAAGCGCGGCGGCTGGATCACCGGCTCCCTCGTCGACGGCGCGGCGCCCAGCTACCCGCTCCTGCCGCAGGGCACCCAGCCCGGCGCCCAGATCCTGCTCTTCGACGAGGCCGGCAGGCAGGTCGCCAGCACGGTCTCGAGCTCGACCGGCGAGTTCCGGCTGCAGGGACAGCTGGCCACGCAGTCGGGTATGACGATCGTGGTCGATCCGGCCAACAGCAGCGGCGGGTACATGCGCGGCGAGCGCCTGTGTCAGTTCGTCCGCAGCGACCTGGGCAGCGTCTCGGTCACCCAAGGGCAGGAGTCGGCGGTCGGTCCGATCCCTGTCGGCCGCGCCGTCGTCGAGAGCACCAATCCGTGCTACGTCCCTCCGGAGGGCTCCGACCCGCGGCCCGGCTAACTGGTCCACCGTAGCGCCACCCGGGCCGGGACTGCTTCCATGTCCGACGTGGACCTGCTCGCCGACTGGCCGCTGCCCGGGGACCGGGACCTCGGCGCCCAGCTCGTGGCGTCGTACGCCCATCCCGACCGCGGCTACCACGACGGCCGCCACCTGACCGAGGTGCTCGAGCGCCTGCACGAGCTGTCGGCGCAGGGCGAGGAGTTCGACCTGATGGCGGTGGTGCTCGCGGCGTGGTTCCACGACAGCGTGTACGACGCCCAGCCGGATGCCGAGAGGCGCTCGGCCGCCTGGGCCGCGGAGGCGCTGCCGGCGCTGGTCGAGCCCGCCGTCGTCGACGAGGTGGTGCGGCTGGTGCTGCTCACCGAGCACCACCGGCCGGCCGACGACGACCCGAACGGCTGCGCGCTCTCCGACGCCGACCTCGCGATCCTGGCGGCGGCGCCCGCCCGCTACGCGGAGTACGTCGCCTCGGTGCGCCGCGAGTGGGCGCACCTGTCCGACAGCGACTTCGCGGCCGGGCGGGCCACGATCCTCCGCGACCTGCTCGCCAAGCCGCACCTCTTCCACACCGCCCATGCCCGCTCCGCCTGGGAGGCGGCCGCGCGGGCCAACGTGGAGGGTGAGCTGGTGTCGCTGGCGGGGTAGTCCCTGACGTTTGGGTCCCACATCGAATCGGCGAGGGGCCCAAACGTCAGGGACTATCGCTCTTGCGTCGCCGACGCCGCAGCCCCGCCGCACGCAGCCGGGCGACCAGCTCACGGGAGGTGACCGGGAGGGCGCCGGCGGCGACCACCTCGTCGTACCACTCGGTCGGGACGTCGTAGTGGTCGCGGTCGAAGCCGCGGGGCGGGATGCCGACGGTGGCGGCGAAGGCGTGCAGCTCGTCGTAGGAGGCGTCGCTGGCCAGGTGCGACCACAGCCGCCCGTGGCCCGGCGCGTTGGGCGGGTCGATGAGGATCGTCATCATCCAGCGGAGCGCGAGACCCGTTCGACGGCGTCGTCGAGGAGGAGCCGCCAGGACCGGACGTGGGCGGCGTCGACGTAGGCCTTCCAGGACCCACCGGGGCGGGCCTGCCGGTCGAGGTGGAACTGGCGTACGCCGGCGCGCACGAGCCACGGGACCTGCTCGGCGAGCAGCCCGCCGCCGGGCATGAGGACGCGGGCGACCGCGGGGTCGGCGGCGAGGGCCAGCAGCTCGTCGTACCCCGCCTCGAGGCCGCGCGGCGAGCCCGCCGAGCACACCGCGACCAGGTCGGGCAGGCCCGCGAGCCGGCGCCAGGAGCGGCGCAGGTCGAGGGTGTCGTCGATCGCCCGGCCGAAGGTCCAGGGCACGTTCGGGAGCTGGCCGGCGAGGTAGCCGCAGACCTCGGCGTCGACCTCGAGATCGGCGTCGAGGAAGCCGAAGGAGACGCCGGCGGCGCCCGAGCCGAGGTAGTCCTCCGCGAGCCCGACCAGCCGGGACAGCTCGCCCCCGGTGGTGCTCCACGTGTCGTTGAGGCGCAGCTGCACGAACACCGGGAGCTCGCTGTCGCGGCAGACGCCCGAGACGAGCGCGGGCTCCGGCGAGAGCCCCTCGGGGGTCGCGAGGAGCAGCCGGTCGGCACCGCCCTCCTCCGCGCCGGTGACGTCGCGCGGGTCGAGGACGGCGACCTCGAGGAGCGCCGTACCCATGGGGGCATGGTAGGCGCGGCCGCGCCCGTGGACGGGGAGCCGCGCTGGTGCGCGGGGGCATGATGGGGAGCATGGACGACACCCTCCTGTTCTCGGCGCGCGCCCGGGTGCTGTCCGACCTCCAGGCCCGCCGGCAGGCGACGGCCGACGCGGTGTCCGCGCTCGAGGAGGCCGTGTCCCAGCGCAAGTGGTGGGCCGAGCAGTGGCCCGAGGGCGAGCAGTACGTCGCCGGCCTGGTCGCCCAGGACGTGCAGGACGCGCTCTTCGAGACCGTCGGCCGCTGGCCGATGTGCCTCGACTGCGGCGAGCGCGCACCCGTGCACGCGCTCTACATCCAGCCCGACCTCGGCGGCCCCGACCCGGTGTGGGTCTGCGAGGAGTCCGGCGACGTGGTGGCTCCGCTCGGAGGGCTCTAACCCTCCGAGCCCACCTGGGTCCACAGGGTGTAGCGGTCGGCCCGGTAGACCGTGCGCGAGACCTCGACGACCTTCTCGCCCGCGAAGCCGCGGCGTGAGTGCCGGAGCACCGAGGCGCCGGGCTCGATCTCGAGCAGCTGGCCCTCCTCGTCGGAGGCGATGTCGGCGTTCACCGAGTCCTCCGCCCAGCTCGGACGCAGGCCGCGCGACTCGAGCGCGTCGTACAGGCTCGTCGGCATCCCGCTCTGCAGGAAGCCGGGCAGCAGCACCTCGTTGAGGTAGGCGTCCTCGACGCACATCGGCACCCCGTCCGCCCGGCGCAGCCGGCGCCAGTGGATGACGGCGTCGCCCTCGGTGAGGTTCAGCGCCCGGGCGACGCCCGGGCCCGCCTGCTCCCGACGGGCGAGGAGGGTCTGCGACTCGGCCAGCAGGCCGCGGCGCGACATCTCCTCGGTGTAGCTCGTCAGCCTGCTCGCGGCCCGCCGCGGGCGGGCCACGAACGTGCCCCGCCCGGGAATCCGCTCCAGGAGGCCCTCCACCACGAGCGCGTCCATCGCCTGTCTCACCGTCATCCGGGCGACCCCGAACCGATGCACCAGCTCACGCTCGCTCGGTGCGGGTGAGCCGGGTGCCGCCCCCGTGACGAGCGTGCGCACGTACTCACGCACCTGGACGTGCTTGAGCGCACGCCCCTCGGTCACCAGCAACTCGTCCACAGGTGGAAATGTAGGTGGGCTAGGCCGGTTCCGTCCTCGGTTCGGCGGATTTGGTGCCCCGGATCGCTCGGGGGCATCCCCGATGGCGGGCGCCGGCGGGCTCCGGCAGGCTGGTGCCATGACCAGCGTCTCGACCTCCCCCGCCGCTCCGGCCGCGCGCGCCACGGATCTGCGCAAGACCTACGGCGCGGGCGACTCCGCCGTGCACGCCCTGGCGGGAGTGACGCTCGACCTCGACGCCGGCCGGTTCACCGCCATCATGGGCCCCTCCGGCTCGGGCAAGTCCACGCTGATGCACTGCCTGGCGGCCCTCGACACCCCGTCCTCGGGCGCGGTCGAGGTCGGCGGGACCGACCTGGGCCGGCTCAAGGACAGGGAGCTGACGGCGCTGCGCCGGGAGCGGGTCGGGTTCGTGTTCCAGGCGTTCAACCTGATCCCGACACTGACCGCGATCGAGAACATCCTGCTCCCGCTCGACCTGGCCGGGAGGAAGCCGGACCAGCAGTGGCTCGACACCGTGGTCGACGCCGTCGGGCTGCGCGACCGGCTCGGCCATCGGCCCGCCGAGCTGTCCGGCGGACAGCAGCAGCGGGTGGCCTGCGCCCGGGCGCTGGCCAGCAAGCCCGCGATCGTCTTCGCGGACGAGCCGACCGGCAACCTGGACAGCACCTCGGGGGCCGAGGTGCTGTCCTTCCTGCGGCGCAGCGTGGACGACTTCGCCCAGACGGTGGTGATGGTGACCCACGACGCGATCGCCGCGTCGTACTGCGACCGGGTGGTGTTCCTGGCCGACGGCCTGGTGGTCGACGAGATCCAGGACCCGCAGCGCGACCAGATCCTCGAGCACATGACCCGCCTGCAGGACCTGGCGGCGGCCCGCACGACCCGGGCCTGAGGGGACCCCGTGCTCAAGCTGACCCTGCGCAACCTGCTCGCCCGCAAGGTGCGGCTGGTGATGAGCGGCCTGGCGATCGTGCTGGGCGTGGCGTTCCTCTCCGGCGTCCTCGTCTTCAGCAACGGCCTGTCCTCCACCTTCGACAGCATCATCTACAGCTCCACCCCCGACGGCGTGGTGCGCGCCGAGCAGTCGGGGTCCTTCGAGGCCGGCCCGGCCCAGACGACCCGGACCCTCTCCCCCGAGCTGGTGGACGAGCTCGCGGCGCTCCCGGAGGTGGCCCGGGCCGACGGCGACGTGATCGGCATCGGGATGAGCCTGCTCGCCTCCGACGGCACCCTGGTCGGCGGCACCGGCGCACCGACCCTCGCGTTCAACTACACCGAGGCCCCCAACATGGCCGGCGAGCCGCCGATGCTGCTGAGCAGCGGGCGCTGGCCCACCGCGGCCGACGAGATCGTCCTCGACGACGCGGCCGCCGAGAACGGCGACTACGAGCTGGGCGACGAGGTCAAGCTGCTCGCGCCGTTCGGCAAGGCCGAGCGCACGGCCACCCTGGTCGGCACCGCCGAGTTCAACGGCGGCGGTACGGCGGGCGCCACGCTGCTGGTGTTCAGCACGCAGGGCGCGCAGGACATCTTCCTCGACGGCGCCGACGCCTTCCACCAGGTCTCGCTCACCGCGGCCGGCGGCGTCACCCAGGACGAGCTGGTCGCGGCCGCCGACACGGTCGCGCCGGCGGGCTTCGAGGCGGTCACCGGCGACCAGGTGGCGGAGGAGTCCCAGGACGCCATCGGCCAGTTCCTCGACGTGATCTCCACCTTCCTGCTGGTCTTCGCGATCATCGCCGTGATCGTCGGCGGCTTCATCATCGTCAACACCTTCACGATCCTGGTGGCCCAGCGCAGCCGGGAGCTGGCGCTGCTGCGGGCCCTGGGCGCCGGGCGCCGGCAGGTCACCTCCTCGGTGCTGCTCGAGGCGGTCGTGATGGCGGCCGTGGCCGCGACCGCCGGCATCGCGCTGGGCTGGCTCCTCGCCCGCGGACTCGCCGCGCTCTTCCGTGCGGTCGGCCTCGACATCGCGGGCGACGCCCTGACCCTCGACCTGCGCGCGATCCTCGTCAGCTACGCCGTCGGGATCGGCGTGACGCTGGTCGCCGCCTACCTGCCGGCGCGGCGCGCCGGCAGGATCGCGCCGGTCGCCGCGATGCGCGCCGACGCGGCACCGGCGCGCGGCTCGCTCCGGCGCCGCACGCTCGTCGGCGGGGTGCTGCTGGCGGTCGGCGCGGCGCTCGCGGTCGTCGGCGTCGTCGGCGGCCCGGGGCCGGACGCGGTGTGGATCGGCGTGGCCGCGGTGATCTGGATCCTCACGGCGGCGGCGATCAGCTCGGTGCTCGGCCAGCCGGTCCTGGTCCTGTGCCGGAGCCTGTTCGGCCGGCTCTTCGGCACCACCGGCCGCCTCGCCGGCGAGAACGCGCTGCGCGATCCGCGGCGTACCGGCGCGACGGCCTCGGCGCTGATGATCGGGCTCGCACTGGTGTCCACGATCGGGGTGCTCGCCGCGTCGCTGAACGCGTCGGTGGACGACCTCGTGGACGAGGAGTTCACCTCGGACTTCCTGGTGCAGAGCACCAACTTCCTCCCGTTCTCGACCGCCGTCGGCGACGACCTCGCCGCGGTCGACGGCGTGGCCGTGGTGAGCCGGCAGCAGTGGACCGCGGCCCAGGTGGACGACGCGACGGTCTTCGTGACCGGCAACGACGCGGCGTTCGCCGACGTCTACAACCTCGACGTCGTCGACGGTCGCCAGGAGCTGCGCGGCCGGGAGGCCCTGGTGAGCACCGACTTCGCCGCGGACCGCGGCCTCGAGGTCGGCTCGACGCTGACGGCGACGTTCCTCGCCGGCCAGAGCCTCGACCTCCAGGTGGTCGGCATCGTCGAGCCGACCGAGACCACCGGGGAGGTGAGCGTCCCGATCGACCTCCTCGCCGAGGCCGGGGTGCCCCGCCAGGACACCTCGCTCAGCATCGACATCGAGCCGGGCGCCGATCCCGCGGCGGTCGGCGCGGCGCTGGACGAGGCGGCGGCGTCGACCCCGATCGTCGCCGTCTACGACAAGCAGGAGTTCGCCGAGTCGATCCGCGACCAGGTCAACCAGCTGCTGTACCTCATCTACGGCCTGCTGGCGCTGGCGATCGTGATCGCGGTCATCGGCATCGTGAACACACTCGGCCTCTCCGTCATCGAGCGCACCCGCGAGATCGGCCTGCTCCGGGCGATCGGCATGAGCCGGCCGCGGCTGCGGCGGATGATCACCCTGGAGTCGGTGGCGATCGCCGTCCTCGGCGCGGTCCTGGGCATGGCGCTCGGGCTGGTGATCGGCGTGCTGCTGCGCCAGTCCCTGGAGGACGACCTGACCAGCCTGGGGCTCCCCCTGGGCCAGCTGGTCGTCTTCCTCGGCATCGCCGTCGTGGTCGGCGTCCTCGCCGCGGTCCTCCCCGCCGTCCGCGCCTCGCGGCTCGACGTGCTGGAGGCGATCGCGACCGAGTAGTCGAACACGTGTTCGATGCCGGCGTAGAGTGGCGGCATGGACTTCTACCGCCCGACCGGCGAGACCACGATCAACGCGGCCGCCCACACCGTCGTCTCGGCCGACCTCGAGCGGGAGGGTGCCATCTCGATCGGCACACCGGAAACTGGGTGCTGGACGACAGCGATCTTGGACGAGGACGCGCTAATCGAGAACTTCAACGAGCTCCCGCGCGATGATGCACAAGTCGCTGACCTGGGATCAGGCCAACGAGATGGCCACGCACGCGGCGCTCACGTTGGCGGTGCTTCGTCGCTCACCCGCGCGGACCGTGGGAGCTGGGCTGAACGAGAACTCCAACGGCCTCACACGGGAGTACCTGCCGAAGGGCGAGGCCATCAGAGGGAACCGGGCGTACCTGGATGCGGTCGCTGAGGAACTCAACGAGCGGCCCCGTGCCGGGCTTGACTACCTCGCACCGCGCGAGGCATTCGGGCGGCTACTCGCGGAGGAGGCGTCACTTTGCTACGACCGGTTACACCGGGCTATTGTCTGCCGCTGTCTCACGGCATCGGGGCGGGAGGCATCCAAGGGGGAACTCGTGTGCGGCGTCGCGGGCTTGAGCGTCGGATGTGGAATCCAGGCGAACTGCCCACTGGCGAGCCTCATCGATAGCCGGGCCGCGGCTCTTGATGGACAGGGCACCGAGCCCCTTGCAGCGACGTCGGTCTTCGATGCCTGGGACGAGCGGGCATCGGTGCGCACCGCTCCGCGCCGCCTGATCGAGAGCGACACCATCTTCCCGCCGGCGATGGTGCCCGTCCTGGCTGCCGGTGGGCCAGCAGGGGGCTGGGCCCCGGCCATCCGCCGCAGCATCGCGGTGCAGCACCTCTACCGCTACCTCAGCTTCACCTGCCACCTGGAGACGCTCGTCGTCAATCCGGTACTCATGGGTATCTTCTCGGGCTCCATCGGGGCGCCGCTCAGTGACGCCGCCCGCCTGGACGTCCTGCGGATGTACACCGACGAGGGCCATCATGCCCAGGTAGCGTTCGACCTGAAGCTTCAGATTGAACGACGTACAGGGATCGTCGACCGGACAGTCGCTCTTCCCCAGACCATGCTGGCGACCGGAATCCACCGGATTGAGTCCGAAGCCGCCCGCTCGCAGCTGGCGGCTCTGTTCCGCCTGATGTTCGTGATCGTTTCGGAGACTCTCATCTCCGGAAATCTCCGTGACGTCTCGCGAACGCCGGGAATCGACAGCGGCGTCGCAGCGGCGCTAGACGACCACGCTCGGGACGAGGGCAGGCACCACGCCTTCTTTGCGGGCTACCTGCGGCACCTGTGGGGCGCTCTGACCCGCGAGGAGCGGACCGTGGTAGCGGAGCAGATCCCGGCGATGATCTCGACGTTCCTTGCTCCTGAGGTCGACGACGTCCGTGAGGAGCTGTTGTCGCACAACATCTCACGACACGAGGTGCACGAAGTGCTTGAGCGCGCCTACAACCCGGAGACGATCGCCGCCGAGACGAGAGCGGCCGCAACGCCTCTCCTGCGCTATCTCGCACAGTTGGACGTATTCGACCTGCCCGGCGTCAGCGACGCATTCATTTGCGCGGGGCTCCTGCCCGCCCGAACACAGGAGTTCCCCCTGCCATGAGCGCTGTCATCTTCGTCAACACTCGGCCTACGCGCTCCGAGGCCGAGCCGCCGTTCTGGGCGGCCGCGCGCCTCGGGCTCGACGTGGTCGTCCTGGCCGACGTCCCTCCGCCGGTGCCGGCATCCCTCATCCACGACATCGTCGAGGTCGACACCTACGACTTCGATGCTCTGCGGGCGGCGGCCCGGGACCTTGCCGCGCGTCACGAAGTGGTGGGTGTCGTGTGCTGGGGCGACCGGGACGTCGAAGGGGTCGCACAGGTCGCCGAGGAGCTCGGGCTCCGCGGCCATCCGGTCCATGCTGCCGGCTTGGCACGCGACAAGGCTGCGGCACGGCGGGCGCTTGCGGCCGTCGCCCCGCACCTGGCTCCCCGATTCGCGGCGATCCGGTCGATCGACGACGTGCCTGGGGCGATGGAAGCGGTGGGCTTTCCGGCCGTGGTGAAGCCGGCCGGTGCGTCTGCGAGCAAGGGGATCTTCGCGGTGCGCGATGAAGCCGAGCTGCGCTCCGCAGCGGCTTTGCTCCTCGACTACACGGACCCCAAGAATGACCCGATTTTCCGCCGGCGCCGTGGCCAGCTGGTCGTCGAGGAGTTCTTGACCGGCGGCGAACACAGTGTCGACGGAATTGTCGTCGACGGGAAGCTCGTCTTCGCGACTGTGACCGACAAGATCGTCGACCCGGCATTCAATTTGGAGCTGCAGCAGGTTCAGCCGACCGCGCTGTCGCCCGGACGCGAAGCAGCGTGCCTCGATGCCGCCCAGGCCGTCGCCGATGCGATGGGGCTCGGCACCGGTGCGATCCACCTGGAGCTTAAGGTGGACGGGGACCAGGTGCGTGTCATCGAACTCAACGCCCGCACGGCCGGCGGCTACATCACCACGCACATCATTGCCCTCAGTCGTGGGGTGGACATACTCGCGGAGACGCTCGCAGCGGTCTGCGGTCTCCGGTCGATCCAGCCGGCGCCACCGGCCACGATCCACGCCGGTTCCCGCCAGCACCTCGCCGACGGGGTCGGCACGCTCCGCGCCGTCAGGGGGCTCGATTCGGTCCTGGGCATCCCCGGCGTCGCCAACGTCTTCATGGACGGACGGATCGGGCAGTCCGTGGGCCAGCCGCCCGTCGACTTCACCGGCTCGGTGATCTGCTCGGTCCTCGCGGCCGCGGGGTCGCGCGCAGAGGTTGACGCCATCCTGCTCGAGGCCGACGCGACCATCGAGGTGGACGTGCGGTGAGCACGATCGTCGCCCTGGGCGCAGGTGGGGCGTCGGGGCACGTCGCCGACTGGTCACGACTGCTCGCCGACCAGGCGCACGAGCGCGGGCACCGGCTCGTCGTCGTGGATCGCCCCGAGAACCTTGTCGGTGCGTCGATTGCCGACGACAGTCGGCACGAGGTCGTTGCGGCGGACTACGCCGATCTGGCCGGTGTCCGGGCGGCGCTCGCCGGTCGGCCCGCGCCGGATGCGGTCATCGGGTTCCGTGAGTTCAGTCTTCAGACGGCCGCGCAGCTCGCCGCCGATGCGGGCACCGCGTGGAACGGTCCCGATCAGATCGCGCTGTGCCGGGCCAAGGACCGCACGCGCGCTGCGCTTCGTGCGGCAGGGATCTCGCAGCCGAGCGTGCGTGTCTTCGAGAGCATCGAGCCCGCTCTGGCATTCCTGGGTACTGCGAGGCTTCCCGTCATCGTGAAGCCTCGCGACGCGTTCGGATCGCAGGGCGTTCGCCTCGTGGAGTCGCCGAGTGCCATCGCGGCTGCCGTCGCGGCCGCGTTCCAGTTCAGCAGTGCGATCCTGGTCGAGGATTTCGTCCGCGGTGAGGAGTTCAGCGTCGAGGGGATCCTGCTGCGCGGGGAGCCGCACATTCTCGATGTCACCCGCAAGACGACGACGGCGCCGCCCGTTTTCGTCGAGCTCGGTCACCGGCAGCCTTCCAGGCTCCCCGCGCCACACGACGCCGCTGTGCGCGACGTCGTGTGCCGCGCCGTCCGGGCTGTCGGGCTGACGCACAGCCTGTTCCACGTGGAGGTCTGGATCACCGCGGACGGCGACGTCGTGTGCGGCGAGGTGCACGCGCGCCTGGGTGGTGACTGGATCCACCGTCTCCTCATGCACCGACGACCAGGACTGAGTCTCTTCGGGCCGGTGATCGACGACGTCCTCGGCGATCCAGGTGCCGAGCTCGCGCCCTTGCTGGAGCCCCGCGCCGCGGCCGTCGTGGCGATCGTCGCACCGCACGCGGGGCGCGTGGCGTCCCTCCGCCGACCGGCCGCTGTCGCCAGTGCGCAGGTCCTCGCCGAGGACTGGTCGGTGGGAGTGGGTGACTCGATCGCCGGCCCCAGCGACTCATTCGGCCGGGCTGGCCTGATTGTCGTCGGGGCCGAGAGCGATCTGGATCTCGATGCCGCGGTACGACACGTCCGGTCCGACGTACGCGTCGAGGTGGACCCGTGAGCCGGACGAGGTCCCGCGACGCTCTGGGGCTCTACCTAGTGACCAACGTGCTGATGCGCGGCGTGGTCGCGGTCCTCGGCATCTTCGCGGCGGACGGGCTGGAGCTGCCCCCTGCGGGTGCGGCGGCTCTGGTGTCTTGCGGGGTGCTGTCGATGCGGTTCGGCCGGCTCTTCGTAGCGCCGTTCGCCCAGGCCAGCGTCCGCGGTGCCGTTGTCGCCGGATTCCTGCTCAGCGCGGCCGGGCTGGCGGGGCTTGCCGTCGGCCCGACGGTGGAGGTGATGGCATGGGCCGGCGTGATCGCCCTCGGTGTCGGGTATGGCGCCATCGTCCTCGCCATCAAGGTTCAGCTGGTTGGTGATCAGACTGACGCCGGCGAGCGGCTGAGCGCGCTGTCGAGGCTCGCGATCGCCCTCAACCTCGGAGCCGCGGTCGGCCCCGTTCTGGCCGGCCTCGCGCTCAGTGAGGTCGGCTCCTCCCGGACATTCTTTGGCGCGGCGGTGATCGCGCTCACAAGTGCGGTGCTGGCGTCTCGGATGCCGAGCGGCAACGTCACGCGTACCGAGAAGTTCCAGTTCAGCGCGCTACGGCGCGTTGCCGACCTCGATGTCGCGATCGCTCTGGCATCCGTTGTAGTCGCCTTCGCGTTCTACGCGCAACTCGCCAGCGTGCTCCCCCTGGTGGTCAACTCCGCCTTGGGCGTGCGCTTCGTCGGCCTCGTGTTCGTCGTGAACGCCGTGGTGGTCATGGCAGCGCAGATACCGGTGACCCGGCTCATCGACAGCGTCCCGTCGCTCGACCGCCAGGCCGGCCCCGTCGGGCTGGTGCTCTTCGTGGTGGGCTTCGCCACCCTCGCCGTGAGCTCGGGCATCGTCGGGGTAGTAGTCAGCGTCGTGGCTATCAGCCTTGCCGAATGCGTGGTCCTGCCGTTCGTCGAGCGCTATCTCGCCGATCGGCTCGCGCAGGACGGCCTAGCGGTCGCCTTCACGCTCTCCGCCGTCGCGATGGGCGTGGGAGAGACGCTCGGATCCCTCGTCGGGGTGAGCGTAGTCCTCACCTCGCCCGGCTCCTTCACGGCGCTCATGGCCCTCCTGTCCGCTCTTGGCGTCGCCTCGGCGATCACCCTGTCCTCCCTGATCCACCGCCGCACGATCACAGTGAAAGGAATCGCCCCGTGACATCCCTGCATCCCAGTGAGACCGTCGTGAACGACCCCGGAGAGACCCTCGTGCCCGAGGCCGTCGTGCCCGAGACGAGCGACATCGTCGTCGGCGACGGCATCGTCGCCACCGACACGCGTTGGAGCTTCGGCGGAGCCACCCACGAGCACTTCGACTCGCACGTCAACCGCTCGGTCCCGCTGTACCAGGAGGGCCACCTCCTCATCGACCAGGCGATCGAGTTCTTCTCCCGCCCGGGGTCGCGCATCATCGACGTGGGCTGCTCGACCGGAACGCTTCTCGAGCGCCTCGCGGTGAAGCCCAGCAGCCGCGACATCAGCCTGATCGGCTACGACATCGAGGCGGACATGGTCCGCGCGGCGCGCGAACGGTGCGCCCACCTCGACAACGTACAGATCTCGATCGGCGACGCCGAGGGCATCGACTACAGCGGTGCAGGGGCGGTGATCATGTACTACACCCTGCAGTTCGCGGCGCCCGGCCGGCGTCAGGCGATCCTGCGACGGATCGCAGACGGCCTGGACGAGGGAGGTGCGCTCTTCCTCTTCGAGAAGGTGCTCGCTCCCGATGCGCGGGTGCAGGACATCGTCGGCCAGCTCTACCAGGAGTACAAGACGCTTAACGGCTTCAACGCCAACGAGATCTACAACAAGGCACGGAGCTTGCGCTCGGTGATGTCCCCGGTGAGTAGCGAGCGGACGAAGTCCGACCTGCTCGACGCCGGATTCTCGAGCGTCGTCACGCTGCAGAAGTACCTCTGCTTCGAAGGGATCATGGCAATCGTATGACCATCTCAACCGCGCCTCACCGCGCCATCACGCACTACCGGGTGCGGGGAACCGCGTTCCCGTTCGACGACCCGCGGGCCAGCGTCGCACGCGACGCCGTACCCGGCCAGCCCTACGAGCCGCTCGTAGCCGCCCTGATCGACGAGGCGCTGCGGAGCGGAGCCGCCACCTTCGCCGACATCGGGGCCCTCTACGGATTCTTCTCGTGCTGGGTCGCGCGACACCGGCCCGAGACCCGCGTCGTCGCGTTCGAGCCCGAGCCTACGTACATCGAGGTCATGAAGCGCAATCGGGAGCTCACCGGGACCGATTTCGAGATCGCCCCAGTCGCGCTCAGCGACACAATCGGGACGCTCAACTTCCACGGCCGCACGGTCGAGCCGGATGCCGGGTTCGAGCTGTGGCGGCGCGACTACCTCCGGGCCACGCTGCGCAGTGCCCACCAGCGTGTGTCATCCGGGAACGACGATGCCGACCACATCCTGCTCTCGAGCGAGGGCGACGCACCGACCTACTCGGCGTGGACGATCGTGAAGGAGACCCTCGCCGACCGTCGTCGCCCGCCGGGGGCAGCCGACGCCTCACACGAGGTACCGGCGACGACCCTCGACGCCTGGACGGCCGAGCACGACTTCTGGCCGTCGATCCTCAAGATGGACGTGCACGGTGGCGAGGGGCCGGCGTTGCGCGGCATGCCCGAGACACTCCGGCGCGCCGACCACCTCTTCCTCGAGCTGCACACGCCGGACTACCTGGTCGACTGCACGCTGGAGGAAGTCGTCGACCTGGTGGCGGCCTCGGGCATGGAGATCTACGAACTGCGCGGCTTCCGGCGCACGCGAGGGCGCCTCATCCCGCTGACCCCGGAGCGCCGTCGGGCCATCGCGGACACCTCGACGTGGAGTCCCGAGGACCTCTATTACATGAAGTTCCTCTACGCGACCCGGCGCCCGCTGCCGTGACGCCGGCGCAGCCGCCGCTGGTCGGCCTGAGCGTCGGCCGCCGGCGGGCGTCGTTCGGTCCGTGGGACCTCGTCGCCGACGTCGCCGACGCGCGCTATGTCGACTGCGTCCTAGCGGCCGGGGGTCTACCCGTGCTGCTGAGCCTCGGCATCTCCGCCGATGCGGCGGGGCAGCTCGTCAGCCGTCTCGATGCGCTGGTCGTCACCGGGGGCCCGGATGTCGACGCGCGACGCTACGACGCGAACCCGCACCCCGCCGCGGATCCGCCTGACCTGCAGCGCGATGCCTTCGAGGCGGCGCTCCTCCAGGAGGCACTGGCCAGCGGGCTGCCCGTCGTCACCATCTGCCGGGGGACCAGCTGCTCAATGTCGTCGCCGGGGGCACGCTCCAGCAGCACCTGGAGGCGACAGGGCCCGCACCACGTCACCACGACGTCCCCGGGGAGTTCTGCGATGTCGAGGTGAGGACCGTCCGCGGCTCGCGACTGGCCGGGGCGATAGGGGACAGGGCGGTGGTCAGCTGCCACCATCATCAAGCCGTCGACGAGGTGGCCCCGACGCTCCGCGCGACGGCCTTCGCCGCCGACGGTCTCGTCGAAGCGATCGAGGGCCCTCGCGACGGGCCCTTCGTGGCCGGCGTGCAGTGGCACCCTGAGCTCGACGGAGGAGGCACCCGGCTTCTCGCCGCCTTGGTGGTCGCTGCGGTCGCGAGACGCGACGCCAACTCAGGTGGCGGCGGACGGTGTAACACGCCCGATCTGTAGCTCTCCTGACGTACCTGCGGGTTGTTGCGCGAGCCTCAACACGCCGCGCGCCGGCTCCGGCCTAGGTTTCTGCGCTGTCTAGGAACAGGAACCAGGTGCACAGGAGAGCGGCGTGGGAGGTGTCAACTATGGCGGGGTCTGCTCGCGGTCGAGAAGACCGTGATCGAGCGGGTCGAGTACGACGAGGACGCGCAGGTGCTGGTCGCGCACATGCGGCCCACGAACCGACAGCGGGGCCGGGCAGGTCCTTCGTCGAGCCATGACGGCGACGATCACGAAAGTGGTCAGTGACCGTGGGCAGTGTTCAGTCGTACACAAAGCACGGCCAGCGCACCTGGGAGCACGCCGTCCCCAAGGTCGCCCGTGCCGGCCCGCGGATCTCGGTGCAGTTCCGGCCGCTGAACGTGTTCTGAGCGGTGGTGATGGGGCGACGGCCCGGGGGCGGAGGCCACGTCGGAAAACCGCGTGCCGGCTGTCGGCGGGCCTTGCGACACTGCTCCCGATGACGACTCCCGAGACCGCCCGGCCGACCCTCGCCTCCTTCTGGCACGACCTCCCCCGCGAGGGCAAGCTGCTCCTGTCGGTGGTGGTGTTCGAGTTCGTCGGCACCGGCCTGGTGCTGCCGTTCCACGTCGTCTACCTCAACGAGGTCCGCGGCATCCCGCTCGGCCAGGTGGGCCTGCTGCTCGGGCTCTCGCCGCTGATCGGCTTCCTCGTCGTGGGGCCGGGCGGCTCGGCGATCGACCGCCTGGGAGCGCGCCGGATCCTGATCGGCGCGCTGGTGCTGCAGGTGGTCGCCAACGTGCTGCTCGCGTTCTCCACGACCGTCTGGACGGCGGCGATCGCGCTGGTGCTGTCCGGGGCGGCGTTCGGCGTCACCTGGCCGGGCTTCCAGGCGCTGATCGCGACCGTCGTGCCGACCGAGCTGCGGCAGCGCTACTTCGGCGTGAACTTCACGCTGCTCAATCTCGGCATCGGGATCGGCGGCATCGCCGGCGGGATGTTCGTCGACGTCGAGCGGCTGGCGACCTTCCAGGCGATCTACCTGGCCGACGCGGCGAGCTACCTCCCGGCGCTGCTCCTGCTCGCCGTCCCGCTGCGCCGCGTCGCCGGCCGCCCCGAGCACCACGAGGACGGGCCGCCGGAGAAGGTCTCCTACCTCGAGGTCGCGCGCCGGCCCGCGGTCGCGACGCTGATGCTGCTGAGCTTCGTGTCCTCCTACGTCGGCTACTCCCAGCTCAACGCGGGCATGCCCGCCTTCGCCCGCGCCGTCGGCGAGGTGTCGACCCGCGGCCTGGGCCTGGCGTTCGCGGCGAACACGTTCGTGATCGTGGTGCTCCAGCTCTTCGTGCTCCAGCGCATCGAGGGCCGGCGGCGTACCCGCGTGATCGCGGTGATGGGCGTCGTCTGGGCGCTCTCGTGGCTCTTCCTCGGCATGACCGGCTTCGTGTCCGGCACCGTCGGCGCGACCCTGCTGGTGGCTGCCTGCGCCTCGGTGTTCGCGTTCGGCGAGACGCTGCTCCAGCCGACCATCCCGGCGCTGGTCAACGAGCTCGCGCCCGACCACCTGCGCGGACGCTACAACGCGCTGAGCTCGGGCACCTTCCAACTCGCCGCGATCATCGCCCCGCCGATCGCGGGCCTGCTGGTCGACCGCGGCCTCGGCGCGCTCTATATCGCCTCGCTCGTCGCCGGCTGCCTGCTCTGCGCGGTGATCGCGGTGGCCCGGCTCGAGCCGCAGCTGTCGCCGGAGGTCAACGGCGTGCGCGCGCGCCGGACCGACGACCCGGCCGAGCTGTCGTCGACGTCCGCGAAGACGATCAGCGCCGCGACCGACTGACCACCCACCACAGCAGGAGGAGTACGCCGAGCGCGCCGGCCGCCGGCTTCCAGTACGTCCTCGCGAGGACCGGCAGCACCGCCGTACCCAGGTCCAGGGAGTCGTCCTGCGCCGCCGGTGCCGAGTTCACCGCCAGGTGCTCGGGTGCGGGTGTCTCCGCACGCACCCGACGTTCCTGCGCCACTTCCGGCGGTTCGACGACAGTTTCGTCAGGTGCCCCTTCATCAGGTGCCTCGGCCGACAGTCGCCGCTCGAGGCAGTCCACGAACTGGCCGAGGAGCTTGTCGGACACGTCCTGCATGACGCCCCGGCCGAACTGGGCCGGCTTGCCGGTGATCGCCAGATCGGTGACGACCTCGACGTCCGTCGAGGAGCCCGCCGGCGCCATGGTCAGCGTGACCGTCGCCCCCGCGGTGCCGTTGCCGCGCTTGTCCTTGCCCTTCGCGTCGACCACGAAGCGGTGCGCGGCCTCGTCCTTCTCCCGGAACGTGCCCGAGCCGTTGTAGACCAGCGCGATCGGGCCGAGCTTGACCTTCACCGACCCCGAGAAGCTGTCCCCGTCGACCGACGCAACCGTCGCGCCCGGGAAGCACTCCGCGACCGACGCGATGTCGTTGAAGTGCGCCCAGGTCTCCTCGATCGACGTCGGGACGGTGAACCGATGGGTCAGGTCCACGCTCAGCCTCCCGCGGCCGCGAGCACGGCCCGGCGGGTGAGGACCCGGGCGAGGTGGCGGCGGTAGTCGGCGTCGCCGTTGAGGTCCGACGGAGGGCTGGTGCCCTCGTCGGCGCGCTCGGCCGCGGCGGCCACGCCGTCGAGGGAGGCGCCGGCCAGCGCGTCCTCGACCGCCCGCGCCCGGACGGGCGTGGCGCCCATGTTGGTCAGCCCGACCCGCGCCTCGGCGATGACGCCCCCCTCGACCCGGACGGTCGCGGCCACGGCGACGATCGGCCACTGGTGGGCGACGCGCACGAACTTCTCGTAGTGCGCTCCCCAGCCGGTGCGCTTCGGGATGCGCACCTCGGTGAGGATCTCGTCCTCGCCGATCGCGGTCTCGAAGAGGTCGACGAAGAAGTCGTCCGCCGCGACCGTGCGCGTCCCTCCCGGCCCGGCGATCGCGAACGACGCGCCCAGCGCCAGCGCCGGGCCGCCGAGGTCGCCCGCAGGGTCGGCGTGCGCGAGCGCGCCGCCGAACGTGCCGCGATGGCGCACCTGCGCATCGGCGAGGTGCTCGACCGCCTTCGCGACCAGCGCCGCGTGCTCGGCGACCAGCAGGTCGGACCCGACCACCGAGTGCGGGGTCATCGCGCCGATCACGATCGCGTCGCCCTCGTCGCGTACGCCGCGCAGCGACTCGATCCTCCCGAGGTCGATGATCATCTCGGGCGCGTTGAGCCGCATCCGGAGGACCGGCAGCAGGCTCTGCCCGCCGGCCATGATCTTGGCGTCGTCGCCGTGCTCGGAGAGCGCGGCGAGCGCGTCCTCGACCGAGGTCGGCGCCAGGTAGTCGAACGCTGCGGGGATCATGCCTGGCCTCCTTCGGCATCGAAGTGGGGCATGGCATCCCCGGTCGTCGAGCCCCCCGAGCCGGGCTCGTTGATCGCCCGCCACACCCGCTCGGGCGTGCACGGCATCTGGATGTCGTGCACGCCGAGGTGCCGCACCGCGTCGACGACCGCGTTCACGACCGCCGGGGTGGACGCGATGGTGCCGGCCTCGCCGACCCCCTTGGTGCCGAGGGTGTTGGTGAGGCTCGGCGACGTGGTGTGGTCGATGTCGAAGCTGATCGTGTCGGCGGCCGTCGGCAGCAGGTAGTCGACGAACGACCCGGACACGAGCGTCCCGCTGTCGTCGTACACCGCCTCCTCCCACAGCGCCTGCGCGATGCCCTGCACCAGGCCGCCGTGCACCTGACCGCTCACGATCAGCGGGTTGATGATGGTGCCGATGTCGTCGCAGCAGACGTACTTGCGCATCCGCAGCGCGCCGGTCTCGGTGTCGACCTCCATCGCGCACAGGTGGGTGCCGTGCGGGAAGTTGAAGTTCACCGGGTCGTACGTCGCGTCCGAGTCGAGCGAGGGCTCGACCCCGTCGGGCAGGTTGTGCGCCGCGAACGTCGCCAGCGCGACCTCCGCGATCGCCATGCCCTGATCGGTGCCGCGCACCGAGAACCGGCCGTTTGCGAACTCCAGGTCGTCGACGGACGCCTCCAGCAGGTGCGCCGCGATCGGCCTGGCCTTCTCGACCACCTTGTCGGCGGCGCGCACCAGCGCCTCGCCGCCGACGACCAGCGACCGGGAGCCGTAGGTGTCCAGGCCCTTCGGGGCCACCTGGGTGTCGCCGTGCAGGATCTCGACGTCCTCGAACGCGACGCCGAGCCGGTCGGCGACGATCTGGCTGAACGCGGTCTCGTGGCCCTGCCCGTGCGCGGAGGCGCCGGTCACCACCTCGACCTTGCCGGTGGCCAGCATCCGCACGCTCGCGTGCTCCCAGCCGCCCGCGCCGTAGTCGAGCTGGCCGAGCACCCGCGAGGGCGCCAGGCCGCACATCTCGGTGAACGTCGAGACGCCGATGCCGAGCTGCACTCGGTCGCCCGACTCGCGGCGCCGTCGCTGCTCGGCCCGCAGTTCGTCGTACCCGAGCATCTCCTTGGCCCGCGCGGTCGCGGCCTCGTAGTTGCCGGAGTCGTACTCCAGCCCGGCGACCGTGGTGAACGGGAACTCCTCGTGCCGGATCCAGTTCCGCTCGCGGATCTCGATCGGATCCACCCCGACCTCGGCGGCGAGCTCGTCCATCAGGCGCTCGATGGCGTACGTCGCCTCGGGCCGGCCGGCGCCGCGGTAGGCGTCGGTCCACGTCTTGTTGGTGAGCACGGTCTGGACCGCGAAGTGGTAGGCCGGGAACTTGTAGATCGCGTTGAACATGAACGCGCCGAGCACCGGCACGCCGCCGCCGACGATCGCGACGTAGGCGCCGAGGTCGGCGAGCAGCTCGACCTTGAGGCCGGTGACGGTGCCGTCCTGCTCCGCCGACAGCGTCAGCTTCTGCCACTGG
Organism: Nocardioides hungaricus; assembly: GCF_054782915.1. Classification (NCBI taxonomy): domain Bacteria; kingdom Bacillati; phylum Actinomycetota; class Actinomycetes; order Propionibacteriales; family Nocardioidaceae; genus Nocardioides; species Nocardioides hungaricus. Next base: position 27,256 of record NZ_BAAGRO010000047.1, read on the forward strand.
TCGCGGCCGTGGTGGCCGGAGAGCAGCGACTCCGAGCGGGTCTCGGTGTACTTCACCGGCTTGCCGAGCCGGCGGCCGACCGCCCAGGCGATCCACTCCTCCGGCGTCACCTGGAGCTTGCCGCCGAAGCCGCCGCCGACGTCGGGGGCGATGACGCGGATCTTCGACTCCGGTACGCCGGTGGTCGCGGCGAGCGCGAACCGCAGGATGTGCGGGATCTGGGTGGCGGAGTACATGACGTACTGCTCGCCGGTCGGGTCGACCACGACCGACCGCGGCTCCATGAAGGCCGGGATGAGCCGCTGCTGGCGGTACTCCCGCTCGATCACGATGCCGTCGCCGCGCGCCTTGGCGATCGCGTCCTCGACGCTGCCGCCGGTGCCGGCCTCGCCCGAGTCGAAGACCCAGAGTGCCGACTTGTTGGTGCCGAGGTCGGGGTGGGCGAGCACGCCCTGCTCACTGCTGGCGGCCGCGGCCCTCTTCAGGTCGAGGGCGGCGGGCAGCTCGTCGTACTCGACGTCGACGAGCTCGGCCGCGTCGCGGGCCTCCGCGGCGGAGCGGGCCACCACGACCGCGACGATCTCGCCGGCGAACGCGACCCGGTCGGCCGGCATCGGCGAGTGCCCCGGCGTGACCTGGTCGGGCGTGATCGGCCAGGCGTTGATGCAGACACCGAGCTCCTCGCCGAAGTCCGCGCCGGTGAGCACGGTGACGACGTTGGGCGCGGCCTCCGCCGCGGTGGTGTCGATGCTGGCGATGTTCGCGTGGGCGAAGGGGCTGCGCACCATCGCCAGGTGCAGCATCCCGGGCAGGGTCAGGTTGTCGGTCCAGCGGGTGCGGCCGGTGATGAGGCGCTGGTCCTCCTTGCGCCGTCGGTCGCGGCCGATCTCGCGCTCGAGCTCGGTGGCGGTCACGACGCGCCTCCCGCCGACGACGCCGCGTGCTGCACCGCGCGCACGATGTTGTGGTAGCCCGTGCAGCGGCACAGGTTGCCCTCGAGGCCGAGCCGGATCTCCTCCTCGGAGGGATCCGGGTTGGTGTTCAGCAGGTCGACGCTCTGCATGATCATGCCGGGGGTGCAGAACCCGCACTGCAGGCCGTGGCACTCGCGGAACGCCTCCTGCACGGGGTGCAGCCGCCCGTCCCGGGCGAGGCCCTCGATGGTGGTGACCTCGCCCCCGTCGGCCTGGACCGCGAGGACGTTGCACGACTTCACGCTGGTGCCGTCGAGGTGGACCGTGCACGCGCCGCAGTTGCTGGTGTCGCAACCGACGACGGTGCCGGTCTTGCCGAGCTTCTCGCGCAGGTACTGCACGAGCAGCATGCGCGGTTCGACGTCGTCGGAGACCTGGGCTCCGTCGACCGTGAGGCTGATCCGGGTCATGCCGGGCACGCTAGGCACGCCGGGGTTGGCCGATGGTTGGCCGACTCGGCACAACTTGTCCGCCGAGAACCCGCGAGTCGGCGCAAGTTGCCCGCCAGGACACGTCGACTCGGCGCAAGTTGCCCGGGCTGCGGGCAAGACGCGCCGACTCGACACTCCTGCGTGGGCAAGACGCGCCGACTCGGCATCGATCAGCGGTCGGCCGCGGCCAGCCGCCCCTTCAACAGGGGTACGGCGGGGTGGGGCCGGCCGGCCAGCCGGGCCAGGCAGGCCTCGACGACCTCGGTGTCGTACGGCGCCAGCTCGCCGTAGCGCACCACGGCATCGGGCTGGGGGTCGGCGAGCAGCGCCTCGCGGACCGCGACGGCGACGTACTCGGCGAGCTCGTTGAGCGCCGGGGAGTTGGTGCCGGGCAGCAGGTCGCCGCCGTACGCCTCGACGGCCGCGCCGACCCGGCCCGAGCGCAGCAGCGACAGGACGAGGTCCACGTCGGTGGCGACCGGCATCGGCAGGGCGTAGGGGCGCGAGGAGAGCTGGCCGCCGAGCGCCGAGCGGAGGTGGGAGACCTCGGCCTTGAGCGTGGAGAGCGTGACCGCCTGGTCGCCGTAGACGAGCGCGTGCAGGTGCTCGAGCGAGAGGCCCTCGGGGTGCATGGCGAGCAGCGCGAGCACCTCGGTCTGGCGGCGGTTGAGCAGCAGCCGCTGGCCGTCGAGCCAGGTCTCGGCGGTGCCGAGCAGCCGCAGCACCAGGCCCGGCTCGCGGCGTTCCTCGAACATCGCCGCGGTCGGGTGGTGCGAGGCCGGCATCGCGGACTCGATCAGCCGCGCCATCACCCGCGCGGTCGCGAGTCCGATCGGGTGCGTGCGGTCCCACGTGGTGGACAGGTCGATGACGCCGAGCTGGGCGCCGGTGACCGGGTCGTGCACGGGCGCGGCCCAGCAGACCCAGTTGTGCACGATCGGCGCGTAGTGCTCGGCGCTGAAGACCATCGCGGGCGCCGCCAGCCGGTTCGCGAGGTCGAGCGCGTTGGTGCCCACCGACTCGTCGTCCCACCGCCCCCCGGCCACGAAGTTCACGGTCTCGGCCCGGCGGCGCATCACGCGACCGCCGTACGTCCAGAGGATGCGGGTCTCTGGGTCGGTGACCGCGACGACGAGGTCGCCGTCCTCGGCGGTACGCCGCAGCTCGGCCTCGACCCGCTCGACCGCGGTCTGCAGCGGGGAGTCCTGCCAGTACGCCGCCGTGTCGGACTCGTCGGCCAGCGGCGCCTCGCGGACGTCGGTGGAGATCGCGGCCTCGGATCGGGTCCAGCTGCTCAGGATCTCCGGACGCACGAGCTGCTCGGCGTCGTCGCCGTGCTCGACGAAAGCGTTCCACGCGCGGAACGCGTCCAGCCGTCGGGTCTGCAGCTCGCTGCGAGCCATGCGGACGAAGGTAGCACCGCCCCCGTGACGCGGGTCACATGCTCGACGCGGCTCAGAGCGGGTTGGCGACCGTCAGCAGGACGGCGGAGTCCTCGACCGCCTCGAGGTCGTGGCGCCGCGGCGGGATCAGCGCGTAGTCGCCGGCGCCGCCCTCCCAGGTCTCCTCGCCGGCGTGCAGCCGCACCCGCCCGCGCAGCACCTGCAGCGTCGCCTCGCCGGGGCTCTCGTGCTCGCCGAGCGAGCGCCCGCCGGCGAGCGCGATCAGGGTCTGCCGCAGGTGGTGCTCCCGGCCGCCGTGCACGGTGACCGCGCTGCGCCCCGCGGAGTGCTCGTGCGCCGCGGCGAGGTGCTCGTCGGCCAGCCGGTCGAGGGAGAGTCCGTCCATCATGCGAGCTCCTTGTGGATGCGTCCGTCGAGCGAGCCTAGCCGCTCGCCGGTGCCGCCCCAGCGGCCGGCGACGATCTCGGCGGCGATGCTGACCGCGGTCTCCTCCGGCGTCCGGGCGCCGAGGTCGAGCCCGATCGGGCTGGAGAGCCGCGCGATCTCCTTCTCGTCCACACCGGCCTCGCGCAGCCGCGCGAGCCGGTCCTCGTGGGTGCGCCGCGAGCCCATCGCCCCGACGTAGGCGACCTCGGGCAGGCGCAGCGCCACCTCGAGCAGGGGTACGTCGAACTTCGGGTCGTGCGTGAGCACCGTGATCACCGTGCGACCGTCGATCCGCCCGGCCTCCGCCTCGGCAGTCAGGTAGCGGTGCGGCCAGTCGACGACGACCTCGTCGGCCTCGGGGAAGCGGGTCGCCGTCGCGAACACCGGCCGGGCGTCGCACACCGTCACGTGGTAGCCCAGGAAGCTGCCGACCTTCGCCACCGCGGCCGCGAAGTCGATCGCGCCGAAGACCAGCATCCGCGGCTTCGGCGCGAACGCCCACACGAACACCCGCATCCCCTCGCCGCGGCGCTCACCGTCGGGACCGTAGGTCAGCGTCGCGTTGGTGCCGGCGGCGAGCAGCCCGAGCGCGTCGTCGTGCACGGCGTCGTCGGCACGCGCCGACCCCAGCGACCCGATGGCCGCGAGATCCGGGCGCACCACCAGCCGCCGGCCCAGCCAGGCCGGGTCCGGGTGCTCGATCACCGTCGCCAGCGCCACCGGCCGGCCCGCCTCGACGTCCTCGGCGATCTCCCCGAGCTCGGGGAACGTCTGCCGGTCCACCCGCTCGACGTACACGTCGAGGATGCCGCCGCAGGTCAGCCCGACCGCGAACGCGTCGTCGTCGGAGACGCCGTACCGCTCCAGCACCGGCGTGCCCGACGCCACGACGTCCTCGGCGAGCGAGTAGACCGCGCCCTCGACACAGCCCCCGGACACCGACCCGACCGCCGTCCCGTCCGGCCCGACCAGCATCGAGGCACCCGGCGGGCGCGGGGCGGACCGGAACGTCGCGACCACGGTCCCGACCCCCACCGTCTTGCCGGAGCGCCACCACTCCAGCAGCTCGGGCAGCACCTCACGCACGCGAGATCACCTCCGTCAGCTCGGCGAACGTCGCGAGCGAGTGCCCGGCGACGAAGTCGTCGCAGTGCGGGAGGGCGGCGACGACGCCCTGCTGGACCGGCTCGTACCCGGTCTTGCCGCGGTGCGGGTTGACCCACACGACGCGGTGGGCCAGCCGGCGGAGGCGCTCCATCTGCTCGCCGAGCAGCGCCGGGTCGCCACGCTCCCAGCCGTCGCTGAACACCACGACGACGGCGCCGCGCGCCATCCCGCGCTGGCCCCAGCGGTCGAGGAAGAAGCGCAGCGTCTCGCCCAGGCGGGTGCCGCCCGACCAGTCCGGCACCGTCTCGCCCGCGGCGACCAGCGCCCGCTCGGGGTCGCGCAGCCGCATCGCGCGGGTGACGTGGGTGACCCGGGTGCCGACCGTGAACGTCTCCACCGACGGGCTCACCTGGGTGAACCGGTGCGCGAGCCGCAGCAGCGCATCGGCGTACCCGCTCATCGAGCCGGACACGTCGACGAGCAGCACCACCCGGCGCGGCCGCAGCCCGCGGCGCCGCCACGCGATCTCGGCCGGCTCGCCCATCCGGCGCAGCGAGTCGCGGAGCGTGCGCGACGCGTCGACCCGGCCGCGGCGCCACCGCTGGTGGCGGGCGGTACGCCGCACGGGCGGCCGCGGCCGCAGGGTGGCGAACATGCCGGCGAGCCGGTGCTTCTCGGCGTTCGACAGCGCGGCCACGTCGCGGTGCCGCAGCACCTCGGTGGCGCTGGCCCGCGCGCGGACGGTCTCCTCGACGGCGTCGTCGCCCGCCTCGCCACGGCCCTCGTCCTCGGGCAGCCCGGAGAGGCTCGGCGCCAGCGGCGTCTGCGCGGGTCGGGGCCGGGGCAGCCCGTCGCGGGATCCGAAGAACGCGTGGAAGACCTGGTCGTAGCGCTCGAGGTCGTCCGGCCCGGCGCAGAGCGTCGCGCGGCCGGCGAGGTAGGTCGCCCGCCGGTCGTCCATGCCGAGCACGGCCGTCGCGGCGAGGAACCCCTGGGCGCGGTCGTGGGTGACCGGCACCCCGGCCGCACGGAGGGCGCGGGTGAGGCCGAGCAGGATCTCGTCCGGGTCTCTCACAGTCGGGCTCACAGTCGGGCTCATGGCCGGGCTCACGGCCGCAGCATCTGGTCCAGGGCGTGCCGGACCCGGTCGGCGTCCTCGCGGTACTTCACCAGCGCGCCGAGCGTCGCCGACGCCGCGGCCAGGTCGACCTCGGCGGTGCCCAGGTGATGCAGAGCCCGCGCCCAGTCGAGCGTCTCGGCGACGCCGGGCGGCTTCTGCAGGTCGTCGCGACGGCGCAATTGCTGCACGAGCTCGACGACCTGACGGCGCAATTGCGCCGTAATGGCAGGTGCCCGGCTGCGCAGGATCTCCACCTCGCGCTCCAGGCCAGGGTGGTCGATCCAGTGGTAGAGGCAGCGCCGCTTGAGCGCGTCGTGCAGCTCGCGGGTGCGGTTGGAGGTCAGCACCACGATCGGCGGGGTGCTCGCGCGCACGGTGCCCAGCTCGGGGATGGAGACCTGGTAGGTCGACAGCACCTCGAGCAGGAACGCCTCGAACTCGTCGTCGGCCCGGTCGACCTCGTCGACGAGCAGCACCGCCGGGCTCTCCTGGAGCGCCTGGAGCACCGGCCGGGCGAGCAGGAAGCGGGCGTCGTACAGGCTCTTCTCGGCCTCCTCCACGCCCTGCTCACCCGTGGTGCCACCGACCGCCTCGAGGGCGCGGAGGTGGAGGATCTGCCGCGGGAAGTCCCAGTCGTAGAGCGCCTGCGTGGCGTCGATGCCCTCGTAGCACTGCAGCCGGATCAGCGGCAGGTCGAGGCTCTCCGCGATCGCCTCCGCCAGCGCGGTCTTGCCGGTGCCGGGCTCGCCCTCGAGCAGCAGCGGGCGCCGCATCTGCAGCGCGAGGAAGGTCACCGTCGCGAGGGCGTCGTCGGCGAGGTAGCCGGTCTCGCCGAGGCGGGACGCCACGGCTGACGGGGACGCGGCGAGCGACTCGGGGGCCATGCCCGCAAGGCTACGCGGACGGGTGTTGGCCGGAGGTTGGCCGGTCGACGTCCCGCCCGCTGGCGAGGTCGCCGCACTCGACGAGCTCGACGTCGTGCGTGGCGAGGTAGCCGCGCGCACCCCGGTCGCCCGCGGTCTCGCCCGCGACGCCGGCCCAGTGGTCGCGGCCGATCAGCACCGGGTGACCGGGCTCCCCGCCGTACGCCGCCCGGCGGAGCGTGCCCGCGCCGGCTCCGCCGCGCAGCACCCGTGCGACCACCGCCGCCGAGACGTCCGGCAGGTCGACCAGCGTGACGAGCGCGGCGTCGGCGTCGGTGCCGTCGAGCGCGGCCAGCCCGGCCCGCAGCGACGCGGACATGCCGTCGGCCCAGTCGGCCACGACGACCGCGGTCGCGCCGGTGCCCGCGAGCAGCGGCAGCGCCTCCTCGGCGCTCGCGCCGAGCACGACGCTCACCCGGGCGCACCCGCCGTCGGCCAGCGCGCAGACGGCGCGCACCAGCCAGGGCTCGCCGTCCTCGGCACGCACGAGCGCCTTCGGCCGACCCATCCGCCGGCCGGCGCCGGCGGCGAGCAGCAGGCCGTCGGTCACCCGAACGCCTGCTGGTACAGCGCCACGAGGTCGTCGGAGTACGGCGCGCTGAAGCCGCACACCGTGACCCGGCCGTCGCTCGCGGACACCAGGTAGCGCTTGCCCTCCCGGAAGCTGACGGCCGCGAGGAGCTTCTGCATGTCCTCCGACGGCGCCCGCACCCGGACCAGGTCGGTCGGGCCGCCGGCGTACCACTTGCCGACGTCGAGGGTGACGACGCCGTCGGCGATCGTGGTGACGGTGCCGTCGAAGGCGACGCCCTGCCCGGAGAGGACCTCGGCGCTCGGCACCATGCACCTCGCGGCGTACGCGTCGGCGCCGGGCGCCGTGAGCTCGGTGACCGTCGTGTCGTCGGCCGCGGGCGGCGGAGCGGCGGGGTCGTCGCCGACGTTGAGGAGGGCGAACAGCCCGACGCCGGCGATGATCAGCACCGCGGCGGCGGCCACCAGCCAGGTGAGCGGGCTGCGGTCGCGCGTGCCGGTCTCGCGGTTCTCGGTGGTGAGCTCGGTGCTCATGACGTCCTCCAGGAGTCGGGCCACCCGGGACGGGTCGGCCGGCGGGAGGGAGCCGGCCGGGTCGGCAGCGCGCATCCGGTCGCGCAGCTCGTCGGTCATGACCTTCTCCCCTCTCTCGACTCCTCATGTCCGGCACCGGCCCCACTCTTTCGCAGCCGCTGCGCCAGCTTCTGCTTCGCCCGGTGCAGCCGGGTGCTCGCGGCGTTCGGCGTGATCTCGAGGACCACGGCGATCTCGGCGGGCGTGAGCTGCTCCCACGCCCACAGGCGGAGCAACTCGGCCTCCTCGGGCCGCAGCGTGGCCAGCGCCTCGTGCAGCGCGGGGTCGTCGGGCGGACCGGGGTCGGCCGGCTCGGCCATGATCCGCGCGGCGACCCGCTCCTGGCGACGGGCCGAGCGCTCGGCGTTGCGCAGGGAGTTGCGGGCGACGGCGTACACCCACGGCAGCGGCGCGTCGGGCAGCTCCGCCGCCCGGCGCCAGCAGACCAGGAGCGTCTCGGCGAGCACGTCCTCCGCGGTCTCGGGATCGGTACGGCGGGCCAGGAAGCGCCGCACCGGCTCGATCAGCCCCGGCGCGACCTCCTCGAAGCGGTCCCGTCGGCTCTCGTCCACGACCCCACGGTGTCACAAGCCCCGTCACAAGCCCCCGAACCGGGCCGGCTCACCGCACCAGCTGCGCCGGCCGGAACTCCATCGGGAACGGCAGCTCGCCGTGGAACAGCTGCTCGCCCCGGGCGACCGCGTCCTCGACGTACCCCTCGCCCTCGACGCGCCAGGCGGTGACCGACGAGAGCTCGGGGTCGACCACCCAGTACGACGCGACCTCCGCCCGCTCGAAGGCGGCCTTCTTGAGGTTGAGGTCGATGAGCCGGGTGCTCGGCGAGAGCACCTCGACCGCGAGCACCGGCAGGCCGACCATCTTCCGACCCGTGAGCGTCGACCGCGGCGCGACCAGCAGGTCGGGCTGGAGCACGGTGATCTCGGAGACGGTGATGTCCAGCGGCGCGAGCATCACCTCGAAGTCGTCGGTGCATGCCGCACGCAGCAGCACATGCAGGTTGCCGACCACCCGTTGGTGCGGCACCGCCGGCGAGGGCGTCACGATCAGCGCCCCGTCGATGAGCTCGTAGCGGTGCCCGTCATCGGGCATCGTCTCCAGGTCCGCTGCCGTCAACGGACGGCTCCACGGAAGCCAGGTCGCGGCGGTGCCGGTGGTCATGGCTGTCATCGTGCCTCCTCGGGTCCATGCCCTCAAGAGTGGCCGGATCGCGGGCCGGACGCGACCGCCCATCCACAGGCGGGCGTGCTGGCGGCATGGCCAGGGGTGCGTGCTCCTATCGTGTGCCGCCATGGGGAGGAACAATCAGGCGCGCCGGGCGGCGAAGGCGAAGCAACGAGCCAGGCAACGGGCCCAGCAGCAGGCCCGGCAGCAGGCTCAGAACGCCGGCGGGGCGCGACGCGGACCGGACTCCTGGCGCGATTTCGAGCACCCGAGCCCCCGCGACCCGGTCTTCAGCGAGGCGGAGCTCGCCGAGGTGGCCTGGTGCCGGGTCGCCGAGATCGGCATCGGCCGGCGGATGGGCGATCCCGAGGGAGGCTGGCCTCGGCTCCACGGCCTGCCGCGGAGGGTCGCGCTCGCGGCGGCGGAGCGGCTGCTGCACGATCAAGTGGCGCTGCTGTGGGAGCACGGCTGGCAGCCGCGCGAGCTCCACCGCCAGGGACGGGTGGCCGCCCGGGGGCAGGTGGCCGCGCTGGTCGAGCTCGCGGTCGTCCGCGATCTCGTCCGCGATCTCGACCGCGTCCTCGCCGGGACCACGACGGTGGATCCGCGGTGGCACGCGCAGGCCGAGGCCGTCACCGCCGGCGACGCCGGTCCCGCGGCCGGGTGGCTCGACCGCTGGGAGCTCGACGCCCGACCGACCGCCGCCGAGTCGGCCTACCGGGTGATCGCGGAGGCGATGCGGGTGATCTTCGACCTCCCACCGCTCGAGGTCCTCCTCCCGCAGCCCGGACACGAAGGCGCGCCCGAGGGCGAGCGTCGTGCCACCTCCGACCCGATGCTCGACCGGGTGCGCGCCCTGCTGGCCAAGGCCGAGTCGACCGAGTTCGAGGCCGAGGCCACGGCGCTGACCGCGAAGGCCCAGGAACTGATCACGCGGCACGCCATCGACGCCGCCGTCCTCACCGGCACGGCCGAGCGGGACGCGGGGCCGTCGATGATCCGGATCCCGATCGATGCGCCGTACGCCGACGCGAAGTCGCTGCTGCTCCAGACCGTCGCCGCCGCCAGCCGCTGCCGGACGGCGTTCAGTCCGCGGGTGGCGATGAGCACGGTGGTGGGGTTCGCCGACGACCTGACCGCGGTCGAGATCCTGTTCACCTCGCTGCTCGTCCAGGCCCAGCACGCCCTCGCCGAGGCGGGACGGGTCGCGCCACCCGGCTCGCGACCGCGCAGCCAGGGCTTCCGGTCCGCGTTCCTGCTCGCCTACAGCCAGCGCATCGGCGAGCGGCTCGACGAGATCAACGCCCATGTGTTCTCCGCCGCGCAGGAGGACCCCACGGCGTTCCTGCCGGTGCTCCGCTCCCAGGAGGCCGCGATCGAGGACTTCATGGCCGAGCGGTTCGGCGACCTGTACTCGGACGCCGTACGCGGTGGCTACAGCCCGAGCGGATGGGCGAGCGGGCGCATGTCCTGATCCTCGTTGAGTTGGGCCTCATTCGCACGCGAACTGGGCCTTCGTCCCACCGAGCCGGGAATGCGGCCCAACTCAACGGCGACTCCGGCCCAACTCAACGAGATATGCCGAACGGCCCCGGTCCCGGAGGACTGGAGCCGTTCGGATGTTGCTGCGGGGCGACTGGCTAGAAGTCCATGCCGCCCATGCCGCCGGTCGGGTCGCCGCCCATGGGGGCGGCCTTCTCCGGCTTGTCGGCCACGACGGCCTCGGTGGTGAGGAAGAGCGCCGCGATCGAGGCGGCGTTCTGCAGCGCGCTGCGGGTCACCTTGGCGGGGTCGATGATGCCGGCGGCGATCATGTCGACGTACTCGCCGGTGGCCGCGTCGAGGCCCTGGCCCGCCGCCAGACCGCGCACCTTCTCCGCCACGACGCCGCCCTCGAGGCCGGCGTTGATCGCGATCTGCTTGAGCGGGGCCTCGGTGGCCAGGCGCACGATCTGCGCACCGGTCGCCTCGTCGCCCGACAGGTCCAGCTTGTCGAACGCCGTCGCCGACGCCTGCACCAGGGCGACGCCGCCGCCGGCGACGATGCCCTCCTCGACGGCCGCCTTCGCGTTGCGGACGGCGTCCTCGATGCGGTGCTTGCGCTCCTTGAGCTCGACCTCGGTGGCCGCGCCGACCTTGATGACGGCCACGCCGCCGGCCAGCTTGGCGAGGCGCTCCTGGAGCTTCTCGCGGTCGTAGTCGGAGTCCGACTTCTCGATCTCGGCACGGATCTGGTTGACGCGGCCGGCGATCTGGTCCGCGTCGCCCGCACCCTCGACGATGGTGGTCTCGTCCTTGGTGATGACGACCTTGCGGGCCTGGCCGAGCAGCTCGATGCCGGTCGACTCGAGCTTGAGGCCGACCTCCTCGGAGATCACCTGGCCGCCGGTCAGGATCGCGATGTCCTGCAGCATGGCCTTGCGGCGGTCACCGAAGCCCGGGGCCTTGACGGCGACGGACTTGAAGGTGCCCCGGATCTTGTTGACGACCAGCGTGGACAGCGCCTCGCCGTCGACGTCCTCGGCCAGGATCAGCAGCGGCTTGCCGGACTGCATGACCTTCTCGAGCAGCGGCAGCAGGTCCTTGACGTTCGAGACCTTCTGGTTCGCGATGAGGACGTAGGGGTCCTCGAGGACCGTCTCCATCCGCTCGGGGTCGGTGACGAAGTACGCCGAGATGTAGCCCTTGTCGAAGCGCATGCCCTCGGTGAGCTCGAGGTCGAGCCCGAAGGTGTTCGACTCCTCGACGGTGATGACACCTTCCTTGCCGACCTTGTCCATCGCCTCGGCGATGATCTCGCCGACGGTGGCGTCAGCGGCGGAGATCGAGGCCGTGGCCGCGATCTGCTCCTTGGTCTCGATGTCGATCGCCATGGCGGAGAGCTGCTCCGACACGGCCTCGACGGCCGACTCGATGCCGCGCTTGAGGCCCATCGGGTTCGCGCCGGCCGCGACGTTGCGCAGGCCCTCGCGGACCATCGCCTGGGCGAGGACCGTGGCGGTCGTCGTCCCGTCGCCGGCGACGTCGTCGGTCTTCTTGGCGACCTCCTTGACCAGCTCGGCACCGATCTTCTCGTACGGGTCCTCGAGCTCGATCTCCTTGGCGATGCTCACACCGTCGTTGGTGATGGTGGGAGCGCCCCACTTCTTCTCGAGCACGACGTTGCGGCCCTTGGGGCCGAGGGTGACCTTGACGGCGTCGGCGAGCGTGTTCATGCCACGCTCGAGACCGCGCCGGGCCTCCTCGTTGAAAGCAATCAGCTTGGGCATAACTCCTGCGATTCCTCACGCTTAGAGTTCGGGGAGCCGGCTCGGTGGGTTGCCCGCGACGGACGGCCCCGCTGACCCGGCGAACCCTTTCTCGCCGGCGCGGCGGGCCTCAACTGGCACCGATCCGGATTGTCACTCTCCCTAGGAGAGTGCCAGCCTCATGTTTAGCACTCGACCCCTGCGAGTGCAAGACACCCGACTCCGAGCGCGAGGGCGCGACCGCGGGTCGAGACCGGGTCGGCTACCAGGTCTTGGGGTACGCCCGGGCGGCGATCGCCTCGGCGAACGGCAGCGCGTTGAGCGGCAGCACGTCCAGGTAGAGGCCCGGCTCGGTGAGCTCGACCTCGCCCACGACCAGCCGGCCCTCGTGGCGCATCATGTCGACCCGGCCGTAGACGATCTCCTCGCCGAGCAGGTCGACGACGGTGGCGACCGCCTCCGCGGCCAGCGCCGCGGCCTGCTCGCCGAGCTCGACCGACCGCGACGTGCCGCCGTACTGCTCGTGGACGCGGATGTCGTTGACACTGGGGAGCTTCTGCACCTGGCTGACCGGGCGGCCGGCGATCACGAACACCGAGATCTCGCCCTCGGTGTGGATCGACTCGACCAGCGGCTGCACGATCCAGGGCCCCGGGTGGCCGCTCTGCGGCAGCCAGACCCGGCCGTCGGAGACGACCTCGAGCCCGCGCCCGCCGGTCCCGACACGGGGCTTCACGACGGCCAGGCCGAACTCGTCGGCGGCCGCCCGTACCTCGAAGATCGTGTCGGCGGAGACGGTCGGTACGACGGGCAGGCCGGCGTCCTGGAGCTCGACGAGGTAGTGCTTGTCGGTGTTCCACCGGAACACGGCCGCGCCGTTGAGCAGCGTCGGCCCGACGCCGGACGCCCAGCCGAGGAACTCGCCCAGCCGGCCGTCGTAGTCCCACGTGGACCGCACGGCGACGACCTCGGCGGTGCCCCAGTCGACGGCGAGGTCGTCCCACAGGACCCAGCGGCTGGCCAGCCCGTGGGCGGCGAGGGCGGCATCGAGCGCGCCGTGCCCCGGCTCGCCCTCGATCCACTCGCGACTCGTCGCGAGCAGGACGAGCGGGACCTGCGACTCGCCGCGCTGCTCCATGCCGAAATGCTAGTCGGCCGTTCAGGTGCTGTCGCGGACGACCAGACGAGTGGACAGCATCCGCCCGGGGTGGTCAGCGTCCGGGTCGGCCATCGTGGCGAGCAGGAGCGCCACCATCTCGCGACCCATCTCCTCCGGGGACTGGTGCACCGTGGTGAGCGGCGGGTGCGCCGACCGGGCGATCGGGGCGTCGTCGAAGCCGACGACGGCGACGTCCTCGGGCACCCGGCGGCCGGCCTCGCGCAGCGCCTGCAGGGCGCCGACCGCCATCAGGTCGTTGGCGCAGAACACCGCGTCGACCGCGGGGTCGCGCTCCAGGAGGGCACGCATCGCGGCGGCACCGCTCTCCTGGCCGAAGTCTCCCTGCGCGACGAGCCTCTCGTCGACGGGCCGGCCGGCGGCGGCCAGCGCGGCGGCGTAGCCCTGCAGGCGGGAGCTGCCGGCGACCATGTCGGACGGGCCGGCGACGGTCGCGATGCGCTGCCGGCCGCGCTCGACGAGGTGGGTGACGGCCAGGGCGGCGCCCTGGACGTTGTCGACGTCGACGAACCCGCTCGCGACGTCCTCGCTGGCGCGACCGCCGACGACGACGGGGAGGCCGTGCGCGCGGATCCGATCGGGCAGCTCGTCGTCGTCGTGCAGCGACAGGAGGAGCACGCCGTCGACGTGCTGGCGGGTGAGGTACTGGTCGAGGCCGCCGCGGCGCTGGGAGGCCTGGGCGAGGATCAGCACCAGCTGGCGGTCGACGGCGGCGAGCGCGGACCCGATACCGCGCACGACGCCCGCGAAGAACGGCTCGCCGAAGACCCGCTCCTCCGACTCGGCGATGACCAGCGCGACGGCATCGGTGCGGCGCTTGACCAGCGCGCGGGCGGCCGGGTTGGGGACGTAGCCGAGCTCGGCGATCGCCTCCTCGACGGCCTGCCGGGAGCGGGCGGAGACCTTGGCGCCGCCGTTGATGACGCGGGAGGCGGTGCCCCGGCCGACGCCGGCACGGGCGGCGACCTGCTCCAGGGTCGGCCGGCTGGGCGTGGGGCTCATGGCGTCAGTATTGCCCCTCGGATGCCGACGAGCGGCGGGCCCGGGAGGTCGAGGAGTCCCCGGGCCCGCCACGCGACGGGAACCGCCGTTCGCGCCGGGCGCCCCACCCGTCCGGCCGGGGCCATCGCGCGGTCCACCCTCGGTCGATCGTGGCTAGTGGGAGCGTTCCCATCGAGATCACTCTGGCCCCCGCCGGACCCGGTGTCAAGGCTGCCGGCGGGGGACGCGCCCGGCCTGTCGATTTCGCGAGAGCTCGTCCGTCATCGCGGTGTCAGACTCAACCACGCTCCACCATGTCGAGAGGAACCGATCATGACCACCTACGCCGTCCTGCTGCCCGGTGACGAGTCCGCCTGGGAGGGCGCGAGCGAGGAGCACCGGGCCGCGATGTATGCCAAGCACGGCGAGTTCGCCCGGATGCTCGGCGAGCGCGGCCACACGATCACCGGCGGCGCCGAGCTGACCCACTCGCGCGCGGCCAAGGTGGTGCGGCGCACGGACTCCGGCATCGCCGTCACCGACGGGCCCTACGCCGAGACCGTCGAGCAGCTGACCGGCTTCTACGTCGTCGAGACCGACGACCTCGACGACCTGCTGGAGGTCTGCGGGATCCTCGCCGGCGCCGAGGGTGCGATCGAGGTGCGCGCCGCGGTCCCCGGCGCGGACGGGCCGCCGGCGTGAGGTTCGTGCTGCTGATGGCCGAGGAGGCCCACTTCGAGAAGTGGGACGCCGCCGACGAGGCCCTGCGCGAGCGCGTGGTCGCCGACTTCGAGGCGTTCGGCGCCGCGGTCGCCGAGCGAGGCTCGGTCGTCGGCGGCGAGGCGCTGGCCCGGCCGGCCGACGCCCGCACCGTGCATCCCGGCAATGGGCATCCGGGCGATGGGCGACCGGTGACCGACGGGCCGTTCGCGGAGACCGTCGAGCAGATCGGCGGCCTCTACGTGATCGACGTCGACTCGATCGACGTCGCGGTCGAGCTGGCGGCGCTGCTGCCGCGCGAGTACGCGGTCGAGGTCCGGCCAGTCCCCGAGGCGCCGATCTGACCGCGCTCGAGCGGCTGCTGCGCGAGGAGTGGGGCCGGCTGCTGGCCCTGCTCGTCGCGCAGTACCGACGCCTCGACCTGGCCGAGGACGGGCTCGCCGACGCCTTCGAGGCGGCCGCTCGCACGTGGGACGTCGTCCCCGACAACCCGCCGGCGTGGCTGCTGACCGCGGCGCGACGGCGGATCGTGGACCGGCTCCGGGCCGAGGCGGTCGCGGCGCGGAAGCTGCCGCTGCTGGCGGTCGAGGCGGCGCTGCAGGAGGAGGCGCAGTCCTTCATGGCGGACGCCGGCGAGCCCGTGGTCGACGAGCGGCTGCGACTCGTGCTGCTGTGCGCGCACCCGTCGCTGGCGCCGGAGTCCGCCGCGGCGCTGACGCTGCGGCTGGTGCTCGGCGTCCCGACCGAGGACGTCGCCCGGCTGTTCCTCGTCCCGACCCCCACGATGGCGGCCCGGCTGACCCGCGCGCGCAAGCGGCTGGCCGGCGCATCGTTCGAGGTGCCCTCCGATCTGGCGTCGCGAGTGGCGCTCGTGGCGGACGTCGCCTACCTGGCGTTCACGGCCGGCTACGCGCCGGGCTCCGGTCCGGACGTCGTCCGGACCGAGGTGGCCGGGGAGGCGATCCGGCTGGCGCGGGTGCTCCGCTCGGTCGTCCCGCAGGCCGACGTCGAGCTGGACGCCCTGCTCGCGCTGATGCTGCTCCAGCACTCCCGCCGCGACGCCCGGGTCGCCGGCGGCCGGCCGGTGCTGCTGCCGGACCAGGACCGCACCCGATGGCACGGCGCCGAGATCGGCGAGGGTCTGGAGCTGCTGCGGCCGTGGCTGGACGCGCCGCCCTCGCCGTACCTCCTCCAGGCGCTGGTCGCCGCCGAGCACGCGATCGCGCCGTCCGCCGAGGCGACCGCATGGGAGCGGATCGCCCTGCGCTACGAGGAGCTCGAGGAGCTCACGGGGTCGCCGGTGGTGCGGCTCAATCGCGCCGTCGCGGTGGCCGAGGCGTCCGGGCCCGAGGCCGGCCTCGCGGTCCTCGACGGCCTGGTGCTGTCGGGCCACCGGCTGCCCGCCACGCGCGCCGAGCTGCTCGCCCGGGCCGGTCGGGACGACGAGGCGGCCACGGCGTACGACGAGGCGATCGGCCGCTGCGCCAACCTGGCCGAGCGGGCGCACCTGATCGAGCGGAGGCTCAGCCTCCGGCGACCGCCGGGATGACCGAGATCTGGGTGCCGTCGGGGGTGGGCGTGGCCAGGTTGTCGAGGAAGCGCACGTCGTCGTTGCCGACGTAGACGTTGACGAACCGGCGCAGCTCGCCGGACTCGTCGAGGATCCGGCCCTTGATGCCGCTGTAGTTGCCGTCGAGGTCGTCGAGGACCTCGGCGAGCGTGGCGCCGCTGGCCGACACCTCGGACTCGCCGCCGGTGTAGGTGCGCAGGATGGTGGGGATCCGGACGGAGACGGACATGGGCTTCCTCTCGGTTCTCAGGCGAGGCCGGTGGCGGCGAAGGCGGCGTACGTCGGCGCGATGGTCGCGGCCGGCGCGACCGAGCCGGAGACCGCGTCGAGGGTCTTCAGGCCGTGGCCGGTGTTGAGGACGACCGTCTCGAGGGACGGGTCGAGCCGGCCGGTCTCGACGAGCTTCTTGAGCACCGCGACCGTCGTACCGCCGGCGGTCTCGGTGAAGATGCCCTCGGTGCGGGCCAGCAGCACGATGCCGGCGCGGACCTCGTCGTCGGTGACGTCCTCGACGGCGCCGCCGGTCTCCCGGCAGATGTCGAGCACGTAGATGCCGTCGGCGGGGTTGCCGATGGCGAGGCTCTTGGCGATGGTGTCCGGCTTGACCGGGCGGATCGCGTCGACGCCGGCCTTGTAGGCGACCGAGACCGGCGAGCAGCCCGCGGCCTGGGCGCCGAAGACGCGGTAGGGCTTGTCCTCGACCAGGCCGAGCCGGATCAGCTCCTGGAATGCCTTGTGCACCTTGGTGAGCTGGGAGCCGCTCGCGACCGGGATCACGATTTGGTCCGGCAGCCGCCAGCCGAGCTGCTCGGCGATCTCGTAGCCCAGGGTCTTGGAGCCCTCGGCGTAGAACGGGCGGACGTTGACGTTCACGAACGCCCAGCCGTCCTCCTCGCCGGCGATCTCGGAGGCGAGCCTATTGACGTCGTCGTAGTTGCCGTCGACGGCGACCAGCGAGTCGGTGAAGACCGCGCTGTTGACCTGCTTGGGCTGCTCGAGGTTGCTCGGGATGAAGACGACGGTCTTGATGCCGGCACGGGCGCCGGCCGCGGCGACGGCGTTCGCGAGGTTGCCGGTGCTCGGGCAGGCGAACACCTGCGCGCCGAGCTCGCGGGCCGCGCTCAGGGCGCAGGCGACGACGCGGTCCTTGAAGGAGTTGGTGGGGTTGGTCGAGTCGTCCTTCACCCACAGGTCGGCGATGCCGAGCTCGGCGGCGAGATTGTCGGCGCGGAGCAGCCGGGTGAAGCCCGGCTCGGTGTTGGGGCTCGACTCGATGTCGGCCGGGACGGGCAGCAGCGCCTGGTAGCGCCAGATGTTCCGCGGGCCGGCCTCGATCTGCTCGCGGGTGACCGTGCCGAAGTCGTAGGCGACCTCCAACGGCCCGAAGCACTCCGGACACGCGTAGTGCGGGCCGAGCTCGACCAGGTGGCCGCACTCTCTGCAGGACAGGGCCGTGGCGTTGCCGAAGGCGCCCTCGCGCAGGGCCGGCTTCTCGATGCCGCGTTCGATGACAGGTGCGCTCACGGAGTCCTCCTCATCTCTCCGGCGCGACCTTCGCGCCGGACGGATTTGGCACCGGGCCCGCACGCGGACGCGTGCGGCGGTTGCCGGGACTTCATCGGGCCGTTCCCTCAGTCCCTCTGGATGAGCAGTGGCCACCCTACGCGGGCCGTCTCAGCATGCGCACATCGGGTCCGCATGCTGGACGGCTCCTTGGCTCAGACCGACCGCGCGTCGGCCGCCAGCCGCCGCAGGAGCTCCAGCACGCCCTCGGGGCCGGGCACGACGACGTCCGCGAGCCGGGTCAGCGCGCTCTCCTCCTCCGGGGCCTCGTCGGAGGCCGAGCAGACCAGCAGCGTGGGCAGGCCGTCCTTGGCGAGCTTCTCGACCGCCTCGAACGCCTCGACGTCGCCGAGGTCGTCGCCCGCGAAGACGAACGCGCCGGCGCCGATCTCCTCGACCAGGGTCTCCACCACGTTGCCCTTGTCCATGCCGGGCGCGCGCACCTCGATCACCTGCCGGCCGGGCTCGAGCACGAGGCCGTTGCGGTCGGCGAGGTCGCGCAGCGCCGGCAGCAGCCGCCGGTACGCCGCGTCCGGGTCGGCCATCCGGCGGGTGTGCACGGCGTGGGCGAGGCCCTTGTCCTCGACCCAGGCGTCGGCGGCGTCGGCGTTGCGGAGCGTGCGCGGCAGGTCGCGCAGGAAGCGCGACAGGCCCTGCGGCGGCCGCGGCGAGACGATCCGCCGGCGGGTGGAGCTCCAGCGCTCGTTGCCGTACTGCCCGAAGAGGTAGAGCTCCTTGCCGTGGTCGCCGATCGTGTTGCCGACCTCCTCCAGCCCGCCCAGGTCGAGCGCCTGGCGGGCCGGCCGGCCGGTGATCACCGCGACGGCGGCGACCACCTCCGCGAGGTCGACCAGCACGCCGGCCGCCTCGGGATGGATGTGCGCCCGCTCGGGATCGTCCACGATCGGCGCGAGCGTGCCGTCGAAGTCCAGGCCGACCACGGCCCGGTCGGCGGCACGCACGAGTGCGGCGTACCTCTGCTCTCCCTCGGGCGAGGCGAACTCCATGGGTCCAGCCTGTCACCCGGGGCGCGGGTCACGACAGCGGGATCAGCCCAGCGGGCCGGTGAGGATCACGGTGAGGCGATCCTGGCGCATCGGGTCGACGGCCGGCGCCGTGCGCTTGACGCCGAGGTCGAGGGCCAGCTGCCTGCCGGCCGCCTTCAGCTTCGGCGGGTAGTAGACCGTGGTGGCGGGAATGGTGCCGTACCAGTTGTCGGTGCCGACGACCTGCCAGCCCATGCCGGTGGCCTTCTCGCCGACGGTCCCGGCCAGGCCGGTGATGCCGGAGTTGTTGTAGACCTCGACGTACACCTTGCCGCGCTGCACCGCCGGCGGCTCGGGCTTGGGCTTCCTCGTCGGGGTGTACGTCGGGGACGGCGACTCGCTGGGTCCGTCGCCGGACACCGTGGTCACCTCGCGCTCGGCGGGCTCGCCGCCGCGGGTGGCGACGTAGGCGATCCCGGCCATGGCCACGGCGATCACCGTCAGCATGACGACCGGGGACGGCATCACGACGCCGCGCTGGTTGCGCACGCGCATCACGGACCCCCTCAGACCTCGAAGCCGAGGCGGCGCGCCGAGCGCTGCCGCTGGCGGGCGGACCGCAGCCGGCGCAGCCGGCGGACCAGCAGCGGGTCGGCCTCGAGGGCCTCCGGGCGGTCGATGAGGGCGTTGAGGACCTGGTAGTACCGCGTCGAGGACATGTCGAACTTCTCCCGGACCGCGGTCTCCTTGGCGCCGGCGTACTTCCACCACTGCCGCTCGAAGTCGAGGATCTCGCGGTCGCGGTCGCTCAGCACCGGGGTGGCGTCGACAGCCTCGCCACCGAGTGCGTTCACGGCGTCCATGCCGTTCATGGTAGGTGACGAACCACAACGATGTCATTCGCCTCCGGGGCGCGTCGCTACCCTCGGGGCCATGACGACCCGCTGGGGCATCCTCGCGACCGGCAAGATCGCGCACACCTTCGCCCGCGACCTGGCCCTGGCGCCGGACGCCGAGCTCGTGGCGGTCGGCTCGCGGCGGCTCGTGAGCGCGCAGGCGTTCGCCGGCGAGTTCGGAGGGACGCCGTACTCCTCCTACGAGGAGCTGGTCGCCGACCCGGCCGTCGACGTCGTCTACATCGCGACCCCGCACGCGCTCCACCTCGAGAACGCCCGGCTGTGCCTCGCGGCCGGCAAGCACGTGCTGTGCGAGAAGCCGCTCACCCTCGACACCGCCGACGCGGAGGAGATGGTGCGGCTGGCCGGGGAGCACGACCGCTTCCTGATGGAGGCGATGTGGACCGCCTGCCACCCGGGCATCCTCGCACTGCGCGACCGGCTCCGCTCCGGCGAGCTCGGCCGGCCGCGGCACCTGCACGCCGAGCTCGGTTTCCGCGTCGACGCCCCGCCGGAGGACCGGATGCTCGACCCCGGGCTCGGCGCCTCCGCCCTGCTCGACATGGGCATCTACCCCCTCACCTTCGCCCAGCTGGTGCTCGGCGAGCCCGAGGAGCTGCACGCGAGCGGCGACCTGGCGCGCGGCATCGACCTCGACGTCGCCATGGTGGGCCGGTACGCCGGTGGCGCGCTCGCGACCATGACCGCGTCGATGACGTCGTGGTCCTCGCGCCGGGCCGAGATCGCCACCGACCTCGGCCGGATCGAGCTCGACGACTTCCACCACCCGACCCGGATCGCCTTCACGCCGTACGTCCAGGCGCCCGGCGACTGGACGTACGCGCCCGGTGACCCGGTCGAGATCGCGCCGGCCGAGCCGGTGATCGGCCAGGGCTACGGCAACGAGATCGCGGAGGTCGGTCGCTGCCTGGCCGCCGGGCTGCGGGAGAGCCCGCTGGTGCCGCACGCCCAGACGCTCTCGCTGCTGCGCCAGATGGACGGCGTCCGCGCGCAGGTGGGCGTCAGCTTCTCCGCCTAGCTAGGGTGGCCCCGTGGGTGCAGCTGGCTCGGCAGACCTCGTCATCGTGGCGAACCGGCTACCGGTGGACCGCGTCGACGGAGGCTGGCGGCGCTCTCCCGGCGGCCTCGTCTCCGCGCTCGAGCCGGTGATGCGGTCCAACGACGGCACCTGGATCGGCTGGCCGGGCGGCACGGAGCAGGGCTTGGAGCCCTTCGAGTCCGACGACATGAACCTGGTGCCGATGACGATGACGGCCCAGGAGATCGAGGAGTTCTACGAGGGCTTCTCGAACGCGACCCTCTGGCCGCTCTACCACGACGTCGTGGCGAAGCCGGAGTTCCACCGCGAGTGGTGGGACTCCTACGTCGCCGTCAACCGCCGCTTCGCCGAGCGGGCCGCGGAGGTCGCCGCCGAGAACGCGACCGTGTGGGTGCACGACTACCAGCTCCAGCTGGTGCCGGCGATGGTGCGCGAGCTGCGGCCCGACCTGCGGATCGGCTTCTACCTGCACATCCCGTTCCCGCCGCAGGAGCTGTTCTCGCAGCTGCCGTGGCGCCGGCAGCTGCTCGAGGGGCTGCTGGGCGCCGACCTGGTCGGCTTCCAGCTCAGCGGCGCCGCACAGAACTTCATCCGCCTCGTCCGCCAGCGCGTCGGGCACAAGACGCACCGCGACCTGGTCTACCTGCCCGAGGGCCGGACCGTCCGCGCCGCGGCGTTCCCGATCTCCATCGACGCCGCCAGCTACGAGGAGCTCGCCCGCTCGCCCGAGGTGACCCAGCGCGCCAAGGAGATCCGCGAGGCGCTCGGCAACCCCCACCGGATCTTCCTCGGGGTCGACCGGCTCGACTACACCAAGGGCATCTACGCGCGGCTGCGCGCGTTCGGCGAGCTCATCGTCGACGGGCACTTCGACGTCGAGGACGCCGTCTTCGTGCAGATCGCGACGCCGTCGCGCGAGCAGGTCGAGCAGTACCGCATCCTCCGCGACGACATCGAGCGCCTGGTCGGCCGGATCAACGGCGACCTCGGCCGGATCGGGTGGCCGGCGGTGCACTACCTGCACGCGTCGTACCCCCGCGAGGAGATGGCGGCGTTCTTCCGCGCCGCCGACATCATGGTCGTCACGCCGCTGCGCGACGGGATGAACCTGGTCGCCAAGGAGTACGTCGCCTGCCGCTTCGACGACGACGGCGCGCTCGTGCTCTCGGAGTTCGCCGGCGCCGCCAACGAGCTGCGGCAAGCCTGGCTGATCAACCCCTACGACATCAACGGCATGAAGTCCGCGCTGCTCGAGGCCTACCGGGCCGAGCCGAAGGAGACCGCGCGGCGGATGCGGGCAATGCGCAAGACCGTCACCCAGCACGACGTCGGCGCCTGGGCGCAGGGCTTCCTGGTCGAGCTGTCGTCGGTGCTGCCCGCCCACGGCAAGACGATGCATCCGGCGAGACGGTCGTAGGGTTCCGGCATGGACCTGGTGCCCAAGCCGGACCAGCTGGTCGCCGCGGCGGGCAACGTCGCCCACGCCGTCCTCTACGGCGGGGTCGCCGACCTGCGCGCGATGCCGCGCACGCTGATCGACGAGGACAGCCTCCGCGCGGTCTACCACTACCGCCCGGCGGCGGACGTGCGCTCGCAGGGCGACCCCGTCCTGTTGGTGACCCCGCTCGCCGCGCCCTCGCTCTGCTTCGACCTGCGCCGCGGCTGCTCGGTGGTGCAGCACCTCGTCGAGGGCGGGCGGCCGACGTACCTCGTCGAGTACGGCAACGTCTCCTTCAAGGACCGCAACCTCGGCCTCGAGCACTGGGTCGAGGAGGTCGTGCCCGCGGCGGTGCGGGCGGTGTCGGCGCACGCAGGCGACCGGCCGGTGCACGTCGTCGGCTGGAGCCTCGGCGGCATCTTCGCGATGCTCGCCGCCGCCCATGAGCGGGACCTGCCGATCGCGTCGCTCTCCGTCCTCGGCTCTCCGGTCGACGTGACGAAGGTGCCGCTGGTCGCGCCGCTGCGGCCGCTGCTCGACCTGACCCGCGGCCACGGCCTGGTCACCCGCGCCTACCGCGCCGCCGGCGGTGCGCCGACCCCGCTGGTGCGCTGGGCGTTCCAGCTCTCGTCGTTCCAGAAGCTGGTCACCAAGCCGCTCGCGATCGCCACCCACCTCGACGACACCGACTTCCTCGCGCAGATCGAGGCGGTCGACCGGTTCACGGCCAAGATGACCGCCTACCCCGGCCGCAGCTTCGGGCAGCTCTACCACCGCTTCGCCAAGGGCAACGCGCTCGCGTCGGGCACGGTCCAGGTCGGCTCGGACCCGGTGTCGCTCTCCTCGGTCACCGCCCCGGTGCTCGTCTTCGCCGGCGCCACCGACGGCATCGCCCCGGTCGCCGCGGTCAAGGCGGTCGTCCCGCTGCTGACCGGCGCGCGCGACGTACGGTTCGAGATCGTGCCGGGCGGCCACCTCGGCATGCTCACCGGCCGCGCCGCCCGCGACACCACCTGGCGGGTGCTCGACGAGTGGATCGAGCAGTGGTCGGGTGCGGACGTGGCGAGGGTGGCGTCGTCGCGGAGAAAGCCGGCGGCTGCGAGGAAGACCCCGGCCCGGAAGGCTGCTGCGAAGAGGGCATCTCCCGATGCCAAGAAGTCCTCGGCGAGGAAGGCCGTGCCCCCGAAGAAGCCGGCCCCGGCGAAGAGGCCGGCCGCGTCCACCGAGACGATCGGCTCGAACCCCTCCCGCCGGTACGGCTCCGGCACCTCGCGCGCCCTCTCCCGCTGACGTTGTCGGCCTCTTCCTGACGTTGTCAGGGGTTGCAACGGCTGACAACGTCAGGGATCCCCGGCCGACCGGGGATCCATCCCGCTAGCCTCACGCCATGCCAGCCGCCGAGCGCCTGCCGCGCAGCATCCGGGTGGGGTACGGCTCGGGCTCCGTCGCCACCGGGGCGTTCGGGACCGTGCCGGGGCTGATGCTGCTGCCCTACCTCACCGACAGTCTCGGGATCGCCGCGATCCTGGCCGGCTTCATCGTGTTCCTGCCCAAGGCGTGGGACGTGGTCCTCAACCCGATCGCCGGGCGGATCAGCGACCGCACCGAGGACCTGCGCGGGCCGCGGCGGCCGTGGCTGATCCGCGCCGGCATCGCGCTCGCCGTCTGCTTCGCGCTGCTCTTCGCCGCGCCGGACATGGCGGTCGGCCTCGAGGCGCTGTGGGTGCTGGCGCTGTTCCTGGGCTGCGCCACGGCGTACGCGTTCTTCCAGGTGCCGTACGTCGCCATGCCCGCCGAGATGACCGACTCCTACGACGAGCGCACCCGCCTGATGACCTGGCGGGTCGCGATCCTCGCGTTCACGATCATGCTCGCCGGCGCCACCGCCCCGGCGATCCGCGACGCGGTCGGCGGCCGCGACGGCTACCGGATCATGGGCCTGGTCATGGCGGCGATCATCCTGGTCGGCGTCGTCGGCGCGTACGTCGGCACCCGCAGCGCCCCGGTCCGCGCCGCCCAGCCGGGTGCGGGCAGCCTGCGCGACCAGCTCCGCATCGTCGCGACCGCGCGCGACTTCCGCTGGCTGCTCACCTGCTTCGTCATCCAGGCGCTCGCCACCGGCTGCATGCTCGCCGGCGTCGACTACCTCGCCTCCGACGTGCTCGGCAGGGACGGCGCCGCGACCATCCTGTTCGTCTGCTTCGTCGGCCCGGCCCTGCTGCTGACCCCACTCTGGTCGGCGATCGGCACCCGCGTCGGCAAGAAGCGCGGCTACCTCGCCGCCTCGGTGATCCTGGCCGCGGGAGCGCTGCTCACCGCGACCGCACAGGCCGCGCCGGTCGCGGTCGTGTACGCCGCCGTGGTGCTGGTCGGCGTCGGGTACGCCGGCTGCCAGGTGTTCCCGCTCGCGATGCTGCCCGACGCGGCGGCCGTCGACGCTCGGCGCACCGGCTCCAATCGGGCCGGCGTCTACACCGGCGTCTGGACCGCGGGCGAGACCCTCGGCCTGGCGCTCGGCCCTGGCGTCTATGCGATCGTGCTCGCACTCGGCGGCTACGTCTCCTCGACCGACGGCGACGCCGCCCAGCCGGACTCGGCGCTGACGGCGATCACGCTCGGCTTCTCGGTGCTGCCGGCGGTCCTCGTCGTGCTCAGTCTGTGGTGGCTGCGGAGGTACGCGCTGACCGCGGCCGACGTCGACGACGCCCCGGATGGGAGCCTGACGGAGTGAGCGACGCCCTCGACCGGCTGCGCGAGATGCAGGAGATCGACCTGCCCGTGCGCGGCGGACGCACCCTGGCCTACGTCTACGACTCGGGCCTGCCCGACGTGGACCGGATCGGCCGCGAGGCCGTGGCGGCGTACGCCGGCTCGAACGGGCTCGACCCGACGGCGTTCCCCAGCCTGCTGCAGATGGAGAACGAGCTGGTCGGCTTCACCGCGGACCTGCTCGACGCGCCCGACACCACGGTCGGCACGGTCACCTCCGGCGGCACCGAATCCTGCCTGCTCGCGGTGCAGTCGGCGCGCGACAGCCGCCCGGACGTCGCGCGTCCGCGGATGGTGGTGCCGTCGACCGTGCACGCGGCGTTCCTCAAGGCCGCGCACTACTTCGGCGTCGAGGCGGTCGTGGTGTCGGCCGGGGACGACTTCCGCGCCGACCCGGCCGCCATGGCGGCAGCCGTCGACGAGGACCCGGACCGGACCGTGCTGGTGGTCGTGTCCGCGCCGTCGTACGCCCACGGCGTCGTCGACCCGGTCACCGAGATCGCCGCAGCGGCCGCCGGCCACGGGATCCGCTGCCACGTGGACGCGTGCATCGGCGGCTGGGTGCTGCCGTACGCCGCCCGGCTCGGCCGCACCGTCCCGCCCTGGACGTTCGCGGTCGACGGCGTCACGTCGATCTCCGTGGACCTGCACAAGTACGGCTACGCCCCCAAGGGCACCTCCGTGCTGCTGCACCGCACGCCGGAGCACCGCCGCCCGCAGTACTTCGCGCACGCGGGCTGGCCGGGCTACACCATGCTCAACTCCACGATGCAGTCGACGAAGTCGGGCGGGCCCCTGGCCGGCGCCTGGGCCGTGGTGCGATCGCTGGGTGACACGGGGTACGAGCTCCTCTCTCGAGACGTGTTCGAAGCCGTGGACGCGATCGTGGCAGGCACCGCCGACATCCCCGCGCTGCGCGTGGTCGCCGCCCCCGACTCGACGCTGATCGCGCTGGCGACCGACGACACCTGCGACGCGTTCACCGTCTGCGACGAGATGGCCGCGCGCGGCTGGTACGTCCAGCCGCAGATGTCGTACGGCGGTCAGCCGCCCACCATCCACCTCTCGGTGAGCGCCGCGACCAACGCCCACGTCGACGAGCTCCTCGCCGCGCTGAGGGAGTCTGTTGCCGCCGCCGTGGCCGCGGGGCCGGTGAGTGTCGACCCCGAGGTCGCCGCGTTCATCGAGACGCTCGACCCGGCCGCACTCACCGACGCGGACTTCGACGGCCTGCTCGTCGCAGCCGGTCTCATGGGCGCCAGCGAAGGGCGGACCGACCTCGCGCTCCCCGACCGGATGGCCGAGGTCAACGCGATGCTCGACCTGGCCTCCCCGCGGATGCGCGAGGCGCTGCTGGTCGCGTTCCTGGACCGCCTGCAGCGGCCCAGCCGTCCGTCGGGCCGGCGAGGATAGCCCGGCGGTCCTCTCGGCGTACGTCGGCGAGACCGGCCGTGCGCCGTACCTGCCGGGCACGGCTACCCTCGCGCCATGGGCGCGCTCGCGGGACTCGTCGACAAGCAGCTGATGGCACCGGACTGGGCCGAGGCGCTGGCGCCGGTCGACGACCGGATCGCGGCGATGGGGCGGTTCCTGCGCGAGGAGATCGCGGCCGGGCGCGGCTACCAGCCCGCCGGCGAGCGGGTCTTCCGGGCGTTCCAGCGGCCGCTCGCCGACGTGCGCGTGCTGATCGTCGGCCAGGACCCCTACCCCAACCCCGACCACCCGATCGGCTTGAGCTTCGCCGTACGCCGCGACGTCTGGCCGTTGCCGCCGAGCCTGGTCAACATCTACCAGGAGCTGCGCGACGACCTCGAGATCATGCCGCCGCGCCACGGCGACCTGACCGCGTGGGCGGACCACGGCGTGATGCTGCTCAACCGGAGCCTCACGGTGCGGCCGGGCGCCTCGAACAGCCACCGGGGCAAGGGGTGGGAGCCGATCACGCAGTGCGCGATCGAGGCGCTCGCGCGGCGCGGCGGGCCGTGCGTGGCGATCCTGTGGGGCAGCGACGCGCGCGGCCTGAAGCCGATGCTCGGCGCGATCCCGGTCGTCGAGTCGCCGCACCCGTCGCCGCTGTCGGCGTACCGCGGCTTCTTCGGCTCGCGGCCGTTCAGCCGGGCCAACGCACTGCTCGCGGAGCAGGGGGCGGAGCCGGTCGACTGGCGACTCCCGATGGAATAAAGTTGAAACTGAAACCATTGGAGCGGCCATGACGCGGATGCCTGCCCTGTATCTCGGCCACGGAGCGCCGCCGCTGCTCGACGACCCCGTGTGGTCCGGCCAGCTCGCCGCCTGGGCCGGCGACCTGCCCCGGCCGACGGCGATCCTCATCGTCAGCGCGCACTGGGAGTCGGCGCCGGTCAGCCTCAGCGCGAGTGGCGCGCCGCTGGTCTACGACTTCGGCGGCTTCGACGCGAAGTACTACCGGATGACCTACGAGACGCCGGACGCCACCGCGCTCGCCGCCCGCGTCGCGGCGATGATGCCGGCGTCGGAGCCGGTCCATCAGCACACCAGCCGCGGCCTCGACCACGGCGCGTGGGTGCCGCTGAGGATCATGTACCCCGACGCGGACATCCCGGTGCTGCAGATGTCGCTGCCCACCCACGACCCGGTGCGGCTGCTCGCCCTGGGCGAGCGGCTGCGGCCGCTGCGCGACGAGGGCGTGCTCGTCGTGGGCTCGGGCTTCCTGACTCACGGCCTGCCGTTCCTCACCTCGTGGCGGATCGACGCCGAGGCACCCGGCTGGTCCGCGGACTTCGACGCCTGGGCCGGCGAGGCGCTCGCCCGCGGCGACGTCGATGCCCTGGCTCGCTACCGGACCGAGGCCCCCGGGATGCCGTACGCGCACCCGACCGTCGAGCACTACTCACCGCTGTTCGTCACCCTCGGCGCCGCCACGACCCCCGACGAGCCCGGCCTGCAGGTCATCGACGGGTTCTGGATGGGGCTGTCGAAGCGGTCGCTGGAGGTCGTCTGATGCCTGCATGGATCCCCGGTCAGCCGGGGATTCCAGACGTTGTCGGCCGTTGCAACCCCTGACAACGTCAGGAGTTCCCTGACAACTCCGGCCGCCGTGGTCGGGTGACACGAGCGAGCCCATGTCGGGGACTCGTGGTACTGCGACTCAGGCAGGTACATCCCTCGATGTGTATGCAGATCTGGCCGGTGTTGCCGAACACGCCGACGATCGCGGGGACGACCTCGCCGAGGTTCGCGTCCTCCGGCACGATCATCGGGTTCGGCCGCCGAGCTCGAGGCAGCAGCCGATCAGGGTGCGGCCGGCGCTCGCCGATCACCCGGCCGGTCGCAGTGGAGCCGGTGAACATCCCGTAGCTGGCCTGGTCGATCAGCGTCGGTTCGACGTCCGGACCCTCGCCGCTCTCGGCCTGGATCAGCTCGGCAGGGGCTACACCTTTCCGAGCACGAGGTCGGCGCCGCGCTCGCCGATCATGATGGCGGGCGCGTTGGTGTTGCCGCCGGTGATCGACGGCATGATCGAGGCGTCGCAGACCCGCAGCCCCTCGACGCCGCGGACCTTGAGGTCCGGCGCGACGACCGCGAGCTCGTCGACGCCCATCCGGCAGGTGCCGACGCCGTGGTAGACCGACGTCGCCCGGTTGAGGATCTGGTCGCGCAGTTCCTGGCCGCGCAGGGCCGCACCCGGGTGGATCTCCTCCTTCACCGCGCCCCGGAAGGCCGGCGAGGCGAAGATCTCGCGGGTCATCTCCGATCCCTCGGCCAGTACGTCGAGGTCGGCCGGGTCGGCGAGGTACGAGAAGTCGATCAGCGGCGACGCCGTCGGGTCCGCCGACGCCAGCCGCACCGTGCCCCGGCTGCGCGGGTAGATCAGCGTCGCCAGCACGGTCAGCGCGGTCCGCTTGTCGACGTCGTGGCGGATCGGCGCGTCCTGGTTCGGCGAGACGTAGGCCCAGGGGAGCAGGTGCAGCTGCAGGTCCGGCACGTCGGTCGCCTGCGACGTACGCACGAAGGCGACCGACTCGAAGACCGAGTTCGCCAGGAAGGTCCTCCCCGGGCGCAGCGTCTCCATCAGCACGCCCTTGGCGAAGTACGCCGGCGTCCCGCGCATCCTCGTCGAGGTGACGTGGAAGGTCAGCGCGTGGAAGAGGTGGTCGTGCAGGTTGTCGCCGACCGGCAGGTCCGCGAGCACGTCGATGCCGTGATCGCGCAAGTGCTGCGCCGGGCCGACGCCCGAGAGCATCAGCAGCTGGGCCGAGCCGACGAACCCGGCCGAGAGGATGACCTCCCTGCCGGCCCGGACGGTGCGGGTGCCGCCTCCCCGGCCGAGGTCCGTGACCTCGACGCCGGTCGCGCGACCGTTCTCGACCACGACCCTGCGGACGAGCACCTCGCTCTGCAGCTCCAGGGTCGGTACGTCGAGGTGGTGGAGGTAGCCGCGCGACGCCGAGTAGCGCAGCCCGTGCGCGGCGTTCTGCTGCATCCGGCTCACGCCCTCCTGGGAGGCCGCGTTGTAGTCGTCGAGCACCGGGACGCCCAGCCTGTCCGACGTGGCCTGGAGGAACTGCAGCGTGCCCTCCTGCGGCATCGCGTTGCGGGTGACCCTGATCGGGCCGCCGGCGCCGCGGTAGTCGTTGGCGCCGTCCTCGAAGTCCTCCATCCGCTTGTAGGCGGCGTTGACCTCGTCGGCCGACCAGCCGGTGCAGCCCTCGGCCGCCCAGGAGTCGTAGTTGGCGCGGTTGCCGCGCACGTAGACCATGCCGTTGACCGAGCTCGACCCGCCGACCACCTTGCCGCGCGGGACGGGCATCCGCCGGTCGAGCAGGTGCTTCTGCGGGGTGGAGTAGAGACCCCAGTCGACGCGCTGCTTGAGCTTCGGCTCGGCGTGCATCGGCCCGATCATCCCAGGCTTCCTCACCAGGTACTGCTCGTCGCTCTTCCCGGCCTCGAGCACGATCACGCTCGCGCCGGACTGCGCCAGCCGGCCCGCGATGGTCGCGCCGGAGCTGCCCGAGCCCACCACGACGTAGTCGGCCTCGTTCGCGTACTGCTTCCTCGCCACTGCCACCTCGCCGTACCGACAGAATGTGAACCCGGCCAACTGTAACGTGTTCTAGTTCGCTCGGCCACCGGTGGCCGCGAGAGGATGCGCGACGTGAAGATCCTGTCCATCCAGTCCTCGGTCGCCTACGGCCACGTCGGCAACTCCGCCGCCGTCTTCCCGCTCCAGCGCCTGGGCCACGAGGTCTGGCCGGTCCTCACCGTGCACTTCTCCAACCACACGGGGTACGGCGCGTGGCGCGGCCCGCTGCTCGCGGCCGAGGACGTGCGCGAGGTGATCGCCGGGATCGAGGACCGCGGCGTGCTCGGCGAGGCGGACGCGGTGCTGTCCGGCTACCAGGGCGACCCCGCGGTCGGGCAGGTCATCCTGGACGCGGTCGCGCGGGTGAAGGCGCTGAACCCGGACGCGGTCTACTGCTGCGACCCGGTGATGGGCGACGTCGGCCGCGGCATGTTCGTGCGGCCGGGCATCCCGGAGTTCCTGCGCGACACGGTCGTGCCGCGGGCCGACATCGTCACGCCGAACCACTTCGAGCTCGACTTCCTCGCCGGCCGCCCGACCACCACCCTCGCGGAGATCCTCGACGCGGTGGACCTCGTGCGCGACCAGGGACCGCGCGACGTGCTGGTGACCAGCGTCCTCCACGGCGACGTGCCGGAGGGCCGGCTCGACATGGTCGCGGTCTCCGACGCGGGTGCCTGGGCGGTCGAGACGCCGCTGCTGCCGATCACGCCGAACGGCTGCGGCGACGTCACCGCCGCGCTCTACCTCGCCCACCTGCGCGGCACCGGCTCGGCCGCGACCGCCCTGGGCCGGGTCGCCGGCTCGGTCTTCGCAGTCCTCGAGGAGACCATCGCGGCCGGCACCCGCGAGATCCGGCTGGTCGCCGCCCAGGACGCGATCGCCGATCCTCCGGCGACGTTCGAGGTCCGCCGGCTGCGCTAGGCGCCGTTGAGTTGGGCTTGAATCACCGTTGAGTTGGGCCTTGCTCGCGCGCGAGTTGGGCGATGTTCGCGGGTCTCGGTGACGGAGGCCCAACTCGAGCGCGATTCCGGCCCAACTCGACGAGACGAGAGCCGCGTAGGAGGATCGAACTCCTGACCCTTCGCTTACAAGGCGAATGCTCTACCAGCTGAGCTAACGCGGCGACGGGGCCACATCGTACGGGGCCTCAGCTCATCCCGCCGTCGTGGGCGATGACGGCGCCGGTGATCATCCGTGCGGCCGGGGAGGCGAGCCAGACGATGGTCTCGCCGATCTCGCCGGGCTTGATCGCGCCGCCGGGCAGCATCATCATCAGCCGGTCCGCGACCCGGGCGTCGAGGTCGTCGGTGAGCTTGTGGAAGACCTGCTCGACGATCGGGGTGTCGACGGTGCCCGGGCAGATCGCGTTCACCCGGATGCCCTCCGGCGAGAGCTCGAGCGCCAGCGCCCTGGTGAGCTGGGTGAGGCCGCCCTTCGCGGCGGCGTACGCCGTGGCATAGGGCTGTGCGACGTTGCCGGCGACCGAGGAGACGTTGACGATGTTGCCGCCGCAGGCGCGCAGGTGCGGGAGCGCGGCCTGGATGAGGAAGAACGGCCCCCTGAGGTCGACCGCGTGCACCCGGTCCCACTCCTCCTCGGTCACCGTCTCGATCCGGCCGAACTGCACGATGCCGGCGACGTTCGCGAGCACGTCGATCCGGCCGTGCGCCGCGCACGCCTCGATGGCCGCGTCGACGGCGGCCTTGTCGCCGACGTTGCACTCGACGTAGGTCACGCCGTCGGGGACGGTGCCGCGGATGTCGAGGCCGAGCACGGTGTCGCCGAGGTCGCAGAAGAGCTCCGCGGTCGCGTACCCGATGCCGGACGCGGCCCCGGTGATGACGACGACGCGGTTGCCGGGCTGGTTCATGCGGAGCCTCTCAGAGGGGTGACGGCGAGGTGGTGCTCGAGGTGCCGGACCGCCCGATGGCGGCCAGGTACACGAGCGGATCGTACTAGAACGCGTTCTATTCGGGATAGTCGACTTGAACGGCACTTGAAGTCCGGCGAGGCTGGTCGCATGACCCAGCTGACCATCGGGCACCTCGCCGAGCGGGCGGGCGTGGCGACCTCGGCGATCCGCTTCTACGAGTCCAGGGGGCTGATCTCCTCGGCGCGCACGACCGGCAACCAGCGACGCTACGAGCAGTCGACGCTGCGCCGGATCGCCTTCATCCGTACGGCGCAGCGGGTCGGCCTGACCCTCGACGAGATCGGCGCGGCGCTGGCGACGCTGCCGGACGGGCGCACCCCGACGAAGTCGGACTGGCACCGGCTCAGCAGGACCTGGCGGCCGCGGCTCGACGAGCAGATCGAGCGGATCGAGCGGCTCCGCGACCGGCTGGACAGCTGCATCGGCTGCGGCTGCCTGAGCCTCAGGACCTGCGCGTTGAGCAACCCCGGCGACGAGGCCGCCGGGCGGGGCGCCGGAGCCGTGTTCCTCGAGCCACGGCGCGACTAGCCTGGACGACATGGCGCTGCGGATCGTCGCGAACCGCCCGGACCCCGCGCTGCTCCGGCTGCCCTGGGCGCTGCCGCTCGGGGAGTGGACCGAGCACGTCGTGCCGCTGCCGCGCGGGCTGTCTCGACACGTCGTGCGCATGGTCCGACTGGGCGAGGCGACGTACGCCGTCAAGGAGACGACCGAGGAGATGGCGTTCCGGGAGTACCGGCTGCTGCGCGACCTCCAGCGGATCGGGCTGCCGGCGGTGCACCCGCAGGGCGTGGTGACGGGCCGGGTCGACGGGGTCGGCGAGGAGCTGCCGGCGGCGCTGCTGACCCAGCACCTGCAGTTCTCGCTGCCGTATCGGTCGCTGTTCTCGCACGGGCTGACCGCCGACAACCTCCCGTCGCTGGTCGACGCGATGGTGGTGCTGCTCGTGCGGCTGCACCTCGCGGACTTCTACTGGGGCGATGTGTCGCTGTCGAACGTGCTGTTCCGGCGCGCAGCCGGCGGGTTCGCGGCGTACCTCGTCGACGCGGAGACCGGTGAGCTCAAGCCGCAGCTGTCGCGCCAGATGCGCGAGTACGACCTCACCGTCGCGACCGAGAACGTCTTCGCCGAGCTGCTCGACCTCCAGGCCAGCGACTCCCTCGACCACGAAGTGCAGGCGCACGAGATCGTCGAGATGCTTCAGGAGCGTTACCACGCGCTGTGGGACGAGCTCACTGCGGTCGAGGAGTTCTCCACCGCCGAGATGTGGCGGATCGAGCAGCGGGTCGCGCGGCTCAACGAGCTCGGGTTCGACGTCGACGAGCTCGACATCGTCACCGACTGGGACGGCGAGCAGATCCGGATCCAGCCGAAGGTCGTCGAGGAGGGCCACCACCGCCGCGAGCTCCAGGCGCTGACCGGCCTCAACGTCGAGGACGCGCAGGCGCAGCGGCTGCTCAACGACATCGCGGCGTTCACCGCGCACTTCGACCTCGGCCGCGAGGACCGCTCACTCGTCGCGAACCGCTGGCTGACCCGGATCTACGAGCCGGTCATCGCGCTCGTCCCCCCCGAGGCGCGCGGCAAGCTCGAGCCGGCCGAGATCTTCCACGAGATCCTGGTGCACCGGTGGTACCTCTCCGAGCGCGCCGGCCACGAGGTCGACCTCTTCGACACCGCGCGCGACTACATCGACACCGTGCTCGTCCAGAAGCCCGAGGAGCAGGTGGCGACCGAGGATTGATGCCGAGTCGGCGCAACCTCAGCTGAGACTGCGCCGACTCGGCGGGAG
Organism: Nocardioides hungaricus; assembly: GCF_054782915.1. NCBI lineage: Bacteria > Bacillati > Actinomycetota > Actinomycetes > Propionibacteriales > Nocardioidaceae > Nocardioides > Nocardioides hungaricus. Next base: position 61,124 of record NZ_BAAGRO010000047.1, read on the forward strand.
ATCAGGCTGAGACTGCGCCGACTCGGCGGGAACTACGGGCGGCAGACGCGGCAGGCGGTGAGGTGGCCGTTGTCCTCGCCGACGGGGCGCAGGTCGTCGCGGTGGGCGACCAGCGGGCAGTCGCGGCGGTGGATGGTGCTGCCGTCGCCGGCGGTGACCGGGAGGGCCGAGACGTCGACGCCGTCGTCGCGGATGCTGGCCGAGCGGGAGGTGACGTCGGCGAGCACGAGGAGGGTGTCGGCGAGCCGGCGCTGCGACTCCTTCGCGTCGGCGGCCAGGCGGGCCAGCCAGGCGCCGAAGTAGAGGAAGCCCCCGGTGAACGTCAGGCCGAGGCCGAGCAGGCCGCCGGAGACCAGGAAGGAGAGCTGGTCGTACTGGTAGGGGGTGTTCGCGGCGCCGTACCAGCCGAGCACGATCACCACGAGGCCGAGCGGGAGCAGGATCGCGCCCGCCCAGAACAGCACCAGCTGGAGGAGCTGGTAGTGGTTGTCCTTCAGCGGCGCGGCGCCGGAGGCCCGGCCGCCGGCCCGGGGCAGCCCGATCGAGAGGCGATCGGTCGTGGTGTCCGGGGTGATGGCAGTCATCAGGATGCCTTTCGCAGGTCGGGCAGGCCGCTGTCGAGGCCGTGCGAGCAGGAGCCGGCGCCGCCGAGGGCGATCACGCCGATCCGGCGGAGCCAGGTGCCGCCGAGCGCGGCCAGCGCGATGCCGCCGACGAGCAGGGCGCCCGGGAGCGAGTACAGCGGGGGCAGGCCGGAGCCGGTCAACTGGGCGGGCGGCAGGTCGCCGGTCGCCTCGGGGGCGTCGCCGGCGGCCGCACCCGGTGCGGAGGACGACGGAGCGCCGCCGGCCGGGGCGCCGCCGGTGCCGGCGCCACCGCCGGTGCCGCCGGGCCCGGTCTGGTTGTTGTCCGGTACGTCGGTGGGGATGGTCAGCCCCTTGACCGTGTCGACCTCGGTGTCGGCGACGCCCAGCGTGACCACCACGCGCGGGGCCAGGCCGGCGAGCGCCTGCAGCGTGCTCTTCAGCTCGGGCGGGTTGTCCGGCAGCGCGCCGATCAGGTCGTCGAGCGGGAGCGCGTCGAGCTGCTTGCGCAGCGCCTTGACGTCGATGTCGAGGATGAGCCCGGCGACCTGGTTGGTCGCCTGGTCGCCCTTGACGGTGCGGTCGGGCTTCGGCAGCAGCAGCTTGATGCCGAGCCGGTCGAGGGCCTGCGTGAGCTGGTCGGGGAAGGCCGGGAGCCCGGCTTCCTGACCGGCGGCCGTGAAGCCGCCCGGTCCGGCGGAGAACTCCTGGCCGGCGATGGTCAGGCCGCCGAGGACGGCGCGGCCGGAGGCGGTGCCCTTCGCACCGTCGCTGCTGCTGGTGCTCGTGGAGACGATCCCTTCCATCGTGATCAGGCCGCCGAGCAGGGTGACGTCACCGAGCGCCGAGCGCGCGGTCGTCACGACCCGGCCGTCCTTGACCACGGCACTCTGGCTCGAGGACGTGTAGCCCTCGAAGTCGACGAGCGCGGCGACCTCGGGCGGGATGCCCGGCGCGCCGCCGGGCGCCGGCTCCTCGGGCTGCTCGGCGGCGGTGCTCAGTCCGCCGGTGATGGCGTCGCCGAAGGAGCTGAGCAGGTCGGCACCGGGCAAACCCGGCAACTCGGGCAGACCGGGCACGCCGGGGAGGGTGGGGACGCCGGGCGTACCTTCGTCCCCACCGTCCTTGGCAGTGCCGTCCTGCACCTGGCCGTCGGGCGAGAACCCGGCCTGCGCGACCGTCTTGTCCGCGGTCGCGCTGGTGCGCATCACCATGCCGGGGAACGGCTCGTCGGCCTGCGCCGGCTCGCCCGAGGGCTGGCCGGAGTTCACCTGGACCGGGTAGCCGTCCTCGCCGAGCTGCGGCGGCAGGCCGAGCTGCTCGACGAAGGTCTTCATGCCCTCGCCGACCGGGTCGCCCGGCCAGAGCCAGCTGGCGCGACCGAGCGAGCTGCCGGAGTCGGCCTCGACCGTGGTGTAGCCCATCTCGACCTCGAACTGGGGCGTGGCCGGGATCGGGATGGTCGGCTCGTAGAGCTCGATCTTCACCGGCGCGGCCGTGGCCACGGCGCTGTAGCCGCCGAAGCCCGGCTCGGGAGCGCCGCTGGCCGGCGGGGCGCTCGCCGACAAGGGAAGAACCGTGCCGGCGAGCGCTGCCGCCGAGAGTGGGAGCAGGATCCGCTTCATGCCGCGCCTCCGAGGATCACGTCGTCCATCGTCTTGAGCACCTCCGCAGGCTCGCCGGTCGCGACGACCCGGCCACCGGTCATCACCGCGGCGTAGTCCGACACCCGCAGCGCCGTCCGGGCGAACTGCTCGATGCAGAGGATCGACACGCCGCTGGCCGCGATCTGCGCGACGGTGTCGTAGAGCTCGTCGACGATCAGCGGCGCGAGGCCCATCGACAGCTCGTCGAGCAGCAGCAGCGCCGGGTCGGAGGCGAGCGCCCGCGACATCGCGAGCATCTGCTGCTCGCCGCCGGACATGGTGCCGGCGAGCTGGTGGCGGCGCTGGTGCAGCCGCGGGAAGTAGCCGTAGGCCGTCTCGAGGACCGCGTCGATCCCGACGCCGGCGTACGACATCAGCGTGAGGTTCTCCTCGACGGTGAGGTTCGGGAACACCGACCGGCCCTCGGGGATCGTGCACAGCCCGAGCCGCGCGAGCTCCTCCGGCGCGGCGCCCTGCACGTGTACGCCGCCGAGGTGGATGTCGCCCGAGGTCGGCCGCTTCTGGCCGCCGATGACCTTCACCAGCGTGCTCTTGCCGGCGCCGTTGGGTCCGAGCAGCGCCATCACCGCGCCCTTGGGCACCCGCAGGTCGACGCCGCGCAGGACCTCGATCCGGCCGTAGGCCGCGTGCAGGTCGACCACCTCGAGGATCGGGACGCTCATCGCACTGCCTCCATCACCTGGGTGTCGTCGGCGTCGGAGTAGCCGAGGTAGGCCCGCTGCACGTCCGGGTTCGCCCGGACCTCGGCCGGCGGCCCGGAGGCGATCACGCGGCCGAAGTCGAGGACGTGGATGTCGTCGCAGACCGACATCACCAGGTCCATGTCGTGCTCGACCATGAGGATCGCCCTGCCCTCGGCGGCCAGCTGCGCGAGCAGCTCGCCGAACGCGTCGGTCTCGGCCTCGTCGAGGCCCGAGGAGGGCTCGTCGAGCAGCAGCAGCTTGGGATGCGCCGCCAGGCAGCGGGCCAGCTCGAGCAGCCGCGCGGTGCCGGTCGGGATGGAGTCGGCGCGCTCGTCGGCGTACGCCGCGATGCCGACCTGCTCGAGCAGGCCGTCCACGTCGCCGGCGGCCGGGCGGAGCAGGCCGCCGAGGCCGCGGTGGATGTCGCGCGCGACCCGGACGTTGTCGCGCACGGTCAGCGACCCGAACGCCTCCAGCCGCTGGAACGTGCGGCCGATGCCGCGCCGCGAGCGGCGGTGCACCGGCAGCCGGGTGATGGCGCGGCCGGCGAAGCGGACCGTGCCGTGGTCGGGCCGCTGGAGCCCGCTGATCACGTTGAAGCAGGTGGTCTTGCCGGCGCCGTTGGGGCCGATCAGGCCGGTGATCCGACCGTCCTCGGCGACGAAGCCGGCGTGGTCGACCGCGGTCACCCCGCCGAACCGGACGACGACATCGTCAACCTCGAGCAGCGACATGTGCGCCCCCCTCCTCGCCGATGGGAGCCGTCAGGACCTCCGCCAGCGGGACGTTCGACTCCTCGTCCTCGTCGACCCGGTCGCGCGGCAGCGGCAGCACCGGGACCGCCGAGCGCACCCGGTCGCCGAGCCTGCCGTCGAGCCGGCGGCCGACGCGGAAGAGCTGGTTGGCCAGGCCGTTCGGGTCGCGGCCGAGCGCGACCGCGCCGAAGCCGAGGACCACGAACACCAGCCCGGCCAGCTCCGGCCGGCTGCTCTGCAGCACCGGCAGCAGCATCAGGCCGACGCCGCCCATCGCCGCGCCGGTCACCGAGGTGACGCCGCAGACGACCGCGAGCAGCAGCAGCGGCAGGCTGTTGAACAGCTGGAAGTCGGCCGCGCCGATGGTGCCGCGCAGCCCGGCGAACAGGCCGCCGGCGAGGCCGGCCATGCCCGCGGACAGCCCGAAGAGCGCGACCCGGAACCACCGCATGTCCAGGCCGAGCGTGCCGCACGCGGCCGGGCTGTCGCGCATCGCGATGAGCATCCGGCCGAGCACGCCCCGGCGGAGCAGCAGCAGCCCGATCCCCATGAGCACGAAGAACACCGCCATCACCAGCACGTAGCCGCCGGTGGACTCGAAGGACCGGCCGAGGATCGAGAGCCGGTCGGCGGCGAGGGTGCCGTTGTAGCCGAACGCGAAGTCGGCCTGGAAGACCAGCTTGTCCATGAGCACGCCGAAGGCCAGCGTCGACAGCGCGAGGTAGAGCCCGGTCAGCCGCAGCACCGGCAGCGCGACGACCGCGCCGACCAGCGCCGCGATGAGCGCCGAGAGCAGCAGCCCGTAGAGGTTGGGCTCATCGAGCTTGGCGTAGGCGAGCGCGCCGACGCCCGCGAAGGTGAACTGCGCGAGCGAGACGTGGCCGCCGTACCCCGTCAGCAGCACCAGCGAGAGCATCACCATCGCGTACGTCGCCGCGGTGCCCGCCAGCAGGAGGTTGGCGTCGGACAGGGCGACCGTCAGCACGGCGACGAGCATCAGCAGCGCGGCGCCCCAGCCGAGTGACTTGCTGAGCGAGGGCAGCGGCGCCGAGACGATGCCCTTGACCTGGCCGATCCGCAGCTGGGCCTGGGGCATCAAGACGATCACGACGAAGAGGAACAGCGCGGGCACGACCGCGCGCAGGCCGGCCAGGTTGCCCTCCGAGGGCAGGTAGGCGACCGCGAACGACTGGAGCACGCCGAGCCCCATCGCGCCGACGAAGGTCAGCGGCAGGCTCTTGAGCCGGCCGAGCATCGCGGCGGCGTAGGCGTTGATGACCAGCAGCGTCAGGTCGAAGTAGGACAGGCCGATGACCGGCGTGAGCAGGATGCCGGCGAGCGCGGCCAGCGAGATGCCGATCGCCCACGACAGCGACGCGACCCGGTCGGGCTTGCCGCCGAAGAGCCGGAGGAGCGCCGGGTTGTCGACCGAGGCGCGCATCGCCGTGCCGATGCGGGTGCGGTTGAGCAGCAGGTAGAGCATCGCGGCGACCACCGCGGACAGCACGATCGTGATGATCTGGTGGGCGGTGACGTAGGTGCCGCCGACCTCGACGCCCCGGTCGGGGAGGAACGGCGGGAGGGTGCGCGGCTCGGGCGGCCAGACGTACTGCGCGACGCCGATCAGCCCGACGAACAGGCCGACGGTGACGACCAGCGACACCGACACCGGCCCCTCGCCGAGGCCGCGGGTGACGAACCGCTGCACGAACCAGCCGATGCCGGGCGCGATCACGAACAGCACGAGGGGAAGCGACAGCCACAGCGGCATGCCCTGCCGCTGGCTGAGGTCCCAGAACGTGAAGGCCAGGACCATGCCGAAGGCGCCGTGGGCGATGTTGAAGACCCGGGTGGTCGTGTAGGTCAGCACCAGGCCGCTGGCGGCGATCGCGTAGGCGGCGCCGGTGAAGAGGCCGAGGATGGTGAAGGAGAGGATCGTCGACATCGTCTAGGCGCCGTTCTGCAGGCACAGCACCGCGGTCGCCAGCGTCGTGAGCGGTCTACGCATCGGCTCGTCCCTCCGTCCACCCGGTCAACGACCGGGTGGAGGCGAGGTGACGCAGGTCACGGGCTGGTACGGACACCTCAGCTCCTGGTGGTGCCGCTGCAGGTGTACTTGGTGCCGCCGACCGGGACCCACTTGCCGGCCTTGAGCCGGATGAACCGCCAGCACTCGCCGGTGCGGCGCGGGCCGACGTGCTGCGGGGAGTGCATGCCGTTGGCCGTCCAGTTGTCGACCTTCGCGACGTCGGCGAGCAGGGTCTGCCGGCTGAGCCGGCCGCCGAGCGCGGTCGCGCGCTCGACGAACAGCCGCGCGGCCGACCACGAGAACAGCCCGAAGAAGCTGGGCTCCGCGCCCGGCCTCACCTGCTGGAGCCAGCTGACGTAGAGCTGGAGCTCCTTGTTGCCCGAGGCCTCCTCGAACGGCGTGAAGTTCACGAAGACCGTGGTGCCCTCGACCGCGTCGCCGCCGCTCTGCACGAAGTCGCGGTTGTACGCCGTCGGGTCGAGCATGAACACCTGCGGCTTGAAGCCCTGCTGCTGCATGGCCTGCGCCAGCCGGACGAACTGCGCGGTGGCGCCGATCATCTGGACGTACTCGATGCCCTTGTCCTTCATCTGCTGCACGTAGGGCGAGTAGTTGAACTCCGAGATGTCGATGCCCTGGACGTAGTCGAAGCTCATGCCGCGGTTCTCCATCGCGGCGGCCTGCGTCTTGGCGTTCTCGGCGGCGGCGCCCGCGTTGATGTAGAGCATCGCGGCACTGGCGGCGGCCTGGGGGTAGTTCTTCTTCACATAGTCGGGTACGGCGTTCTGGAACTCGGTCGCCACCGTCGACTGCGCGCCGTAGCAGGTGCTGCAGGCCTGGCGGTCGAAGGTCACCGACGCGGAGCGGAGGTCGGGAAGCCCGCACTTCTCGGCGGTGCTCGCGCCGCCGGAGTCGAACGCCGACATCGACCCGACCATCGCGAAGGTCTCCTCGCAGCCCTTGGTGTAGGCCTGCTGGTCGGCGGCGGCGTCGGTGCGGCTGTCGTAGGCCTTGAGCTCGAGCTTGCGGCCGCAGATGTCGCTGGTGGCGTTGAAGTAGGCGACGTAGGCGCGGACCGCGTCCCGGCTGGCCTCGAACAGCCCGGGGACCGGGCCGGAGATGTCGGAGGCGTTGCCGATCGCGATGGTCTGGTCGGTGATGCCGGTCTGGTTCTTGAAGCCGGCGCACGACCCGGCCTTCTGGCCGCCGGTCGCGGCGTTGTCGCCGGTGCCCTCGGTGCCGCTGTCGCCGCCACCGGTGGTGGTCGAGCCGCCCCCGGTGCTGCCGCCGGTCGCGCCGCCGGCGCCGGCGCCGGCGCCCGTGCCGGCGTCGGGGAGCGAGCCGTCCGGCGCCGTACTGCTGCCGTCGCCGGCGACCACCTCGCCGTTCGCCCCGACGGTCCCGCCGTTGGCCTGGGCCACGGTCTCGGGGTCGAGCCGGGAGCCGCAGGCGGCGAGGGTCAGGACCATCAGGACGCCCATCAGGACACACAGGGGCGCCGGCACGGCACGACGGAAGCGGAGCACGGCCCCTCCACGGATCTAGAACACGTATCAGTTCTGTTCAACGACCCGGGAGGCGAGAGGTGACGCAGGCCACGCCGTGCGCACCGGTCAGGAGTAACTGCGCGCGAGCGCGCCCAGCGATCCGACCGCGGCGACGAGTCCGAGTCTCGGCGGGGCGACGCCGGCGACGAAGACGGCGATGATCGCGCCGACACCGTCCCAGCAGTCACCGTGCTCGGCCGTGTCGCTGGCGGACCAATCAGCGCGTCGACCCGGGCTGTACTCAGCGACGACGTGCCGGGCCGCTCGCGGAATTCTGATACCGATGGAACCTGGCGCCGTCGTACCTACGTATTGAGGGTGCTGGCATATTCAGGAGGAGCGGTGGCAGATCGCCGAGAAGACTTCGTCGAGTTCGCGGAGGCGCGACGCGCGCAACTCCGTCGCTTTGCGTACTCGATGTGCGGGGACTGGCATCAGGCTGAGGACGTTGTGCAGATCGCTCTGTCCAAGCTCTACCAAGCATGGCCACGGGTTCATCGCTCGGGCCGCGAGGACGCCTACACCCGAAAGATCGTGGCGCGGGTCGCGGTCGACGAGAGTCGGCGACCTTGGCGTCGGGAAGTGTCGATGGACCTCGATGGCGATGACGACCGTGCGCCGACCAAGTTCGAGTCTCCTCACGACATCGTCGCTGCACTTCAGGCGTTGCCGCCGAGGCAGCGGCAGGTGGTGGTGCTGCGTCACTGGATGGATCTCTCGGTCGAGGAGACCGCAGAGACTCTCGGAATCCCGCAGGGAACCGTGAAAAGTCAGACGTCTCGAGCGTTGGCTCGGCTCAATCAGCTGTTGACCCACGCAGAACATGAAGTGAAGGGGGATCGGAGATGACGGGCGCTGAGATGCGAACCGACGTCTTTCGGGATCAGTTGGAGCGGGCATTCGACGGGGAGCCCTCGATGCCGCCCGCATCCTCCTACGAGCAGGCCGGACGCCGTCGAATGCGACGAACCCGATCGGCGATAGTTGCGGGATTCTCCATCGTGGCGGTAGCGGGCCCGATCGCGGCGGTAGCCATTGCCGATCGCATCGGCGAAGGTGAGTCTGTGCCTGTCGCCGCTGCCGACCCGAAGGTACCCGGTGACTGGCGTGCCGAGGCAGGCGCGGGTGTGACCTTCTTCGTACCACCCGAGTGGGTGGTCGGCGATCAGTCCCAGTGGTGTATCAGAGGTGTGGCCTCGCCACCGCCGCTGGTGTTCATCGCCGGCGAGATGGCCCAGACACAAGTAGCGTGCGCCTCGCCGGTCTATTGGTACGGCGCGACTCTGGCGCCGGCGGACTCCGAGGTGACTGAGATCTCGAGCATCTCGAGTGCAGTGGTGAAATATGAGCCGGCGCCTGGGGACAACCAGCCCGACTTCCCGGCTGGGGCATGGGTCACGCGAGTTGAGGCCCCGAACGGATGGATGCTCACCGTCGTCGCACCCGATCGGGAGACGGCGGAGACCATCGTCTCGTCCGTGCGTAGCTCAGCCGACGACGAGGACTGGTAGCTCCCACACGGCGAGGCCTCGCACTCCCTCATTGAAAGTTCGCGAGGCCCCGCTAGATGCGGTTAGCGTAGCTTCGGGCCTCCGCCCCAGGCCTGGATTGCCTCCTCCACGCCGGTGAAGACGAGCATGCAGCCGTAGCTCGGGACGGGGGCAGTCCCGGAGATGACCCCGATCGCGACAGCCCCGTTGGCCCCGTCCTTGCGGAACACTGGTCCACCCGAGTCTCCGCCCGACACGCAAACCGACTGGCCCTGCAGATAGGCAATGTCGACCTGCTTGAACGGGCCGCTGTCTGAATTGACGGTCGTGTTGAGGGTGCCGATGTTGAGTCCGCACAGCGCGCCGGAGGTAGTACCGAAACGGCAGACGTTGTCGTTCATCGCGGGGGCTTGTCGCGAGTTGACGTAGCGCCTGTCTGAGTACGTTGCCCAGATCATGTCCCCGATCCCTGTACCGGTCGAGCTGGTGTTGACGAGAGCAAGGTCCCCGTGGTCTCCGCCGTTGGTTTTTACCGTCCCGGTGGCGCCGCTTCCCAGGGTGCTGCGGCCGTTGAAGGTGCCGAATTGGGTGGAGGGCGTGTAGTTCGAGTTCGGGCCAACCAGTCGGTACATGCGATCGTAGATGGTGGTCCGCTTGTAGCAGTGTCCCGCGGTCAGGATGAAGTTCGTTCCACCCTCCGTGTACGGGAACCCTCCTGTGCATCGACCTCCAATCACGGTTCCTGTGGGTCCGGACCAGTAGCCAGTGCCATAGCGAGCGCCACCGGCGAGCGGAGCCGTGTCCTCGAGGGCGTCGACGGTCGTGATCATCTCCGTGAGTCCGGTCTGAACGCGGACCTCGCCGGGAAGCTTCGCAAGCTCTACGAGATCGGCGTCGGTAGGTTCCCCGATGATCGCGATCTCAAAGGTGTTCCCGTCGGGAGCCAGGCCCCACATGACAGCCTTCTCGATCAGCGGCGACTCCGCGAAAAAGCGATCCAGAACTTCCTGGCCTTCCGTGGAGCTGTACTCCGCCTCGACGATCTGAATGTCCTCGTCGGCGGCCAGTCTGCGAGCTGTGCCGGCCCATTGCTGCATCGCCTCAGCCGTTGCGCCAAGCATGATGGTTTCCGTCTCGGGGTCGTACCACGATCCCGAGTAGTCGGAGGGATTGAAGTCGGCCAGGCCTGCAACGCGGGCCGCTTCTGCGACCAACTCCTCCGGAATGGCATCGGCCGGATCCGGTGGGGTGAGCGGGGAGACAACCACGTTCGATGGTGGCGCCATCGCGGTTGAGCCGGCACCTTGAGCCTGTGCGGACGAGAATGCGATCACCGTTACGGTGGCGCAGATTGCCATCAGGATGGCGCCCGAACGCTTGTCGAGTCTGCGATGGTTCACGATTGACACCTCTCTGTCGCTGGATCGGTCGACGGAGATGGGTCTGTTGTCGGTACAGCTGACTGCTCCTGTTCAAGACGTGAACAATGCCCGAGATCTCCAGTTTTGGTGGAAGGCTGAGGGTCAGCCACCCGTTCCGTCAAGCGGTGGTGGGAGATCAGTCGATCGGCCTAGACAGATTCGGTGGGCGGACGTCGCTGATGCTCGCGAAGCCGAGAGTCCTGGCAACTCAGGAGGCGGCTCCGCCGGAGTGAGCGCGCTTCGCGCGCTTTGTTGCTCACCACGCGCCACGCGTCGAGGGTCGCAGTCGGGCCGCTCCCCCGTCGTGGGTAGTGGTTGCTCAGTCCGTCGCGAAGGCGAGCTCGACCCAGGGGCCGGTCTCGAAGGTGCCGTCGGTCTGGAGGGTGACCCACTGGATGCCGGCCGGCCTCCCGTCGGCGTAGGTCACCAGGCTGATGTCGGCGGGGCGGCGTGGCTTGCTGCCGAGCGCGATCGCGTACGCCGCGCCGCCGGCCGTCCCGGTCGTGTACCGGTACCCGATCTCGCCGTCGGGCCCGACGACCCGCCGCGGGGCGGAGCGCACGTGGTTGTGACCGCCGAGCACGAGGTCCACGCAGCCACGCTCGAGCGCGGTGCGGCCGAGGTTCGGGTCGTGGACCAGCATCGTGGTGAGCCGCGGCTCGGCCGCGCACGCGGCGTCGGCCAGCCGGCCCTCGACCTCGGCGAAGCTCAGGCCGGTCTCGTCGCGCCAGTTGCCGAGGCCGCTGGACCGCGGGTCGTCGACGCCGAGCAGGGTGGTGCCGCCGGGCCCGTCGACGACCTCCCCGTCGAGCATGGTCCAGCCGCGACCGGCGAGGTAGTCGCGCACGAACGGGCCGTTGTCGTGGTTGCCCGCGACCGCCCAGCGGTCGAGTCCGTCGAACGCCGCGGTGACCGAGTCGAGCGAGAACGCCTCCCACGTGTTGCCCGTCGAGGTGTCGTCGCCGCCGTCGAACACGGCGGTCGCGCCGGCGGCGTCGCCGATCGCCCGGGCGACCGGGTCCATCCCGATGTTGTCGTGCCGGTCGGACACGAGGACCACCACGGTCTCGCCCTCCTCCGGGGTCCGCAGCGGGAGGTCGGCGGCCCGCTCGGCCGCGTCGGCGTAGAACGCCTTGCTGGTGTCGTAGGTGTCGACCGCGCTCTCGACCAGGCGCCGGGTCTGGCTGGTGGTGACGTCGCCGCTGACCTGGACCACGTCGAGCTCGTCGGGCAGGGGCACGCCGGGCCCGAGGAACTCGCCGAGCGAGACCCACTCGCCCTCGTCGTCGCCCAGAGGCCCGCTCCGCCACGGCTGCCAGAGCGCGATCCCGAGAGCGGTGACGAGCACGACCGCGAGCAGTGCCTGCGGCAGCCGCACCCGGCCGCGCAGCTCGCGGCGCCGCCGGGCGCCGACCAGCAGCCAGATCCCGACCGGCACCAGGCCGATCACCGCGCCGCGGAGCGCGGCATCCACGAGCATGCCCCGCACCGCCTCGGCGACCAGGTTGACCTGGCTCTCGGGCTGGCTGGCGAGCACGGCGTAGCGCTGCGCGAGCTCGGCGGTCGAGCCGACCTCGGTCTTGCCGAGCTGGATCTCGACGCCGACGGCGCTGCCGGTGTCGACGCGCACGTCGGGCAGCACCGGCCCGGTGCGCAGCACCGCCCAGCCGCTGAGGTCGGGCCGCACCTCGGCCTCGTGGCTGGCCAGCACGATGGTCCGGCTGCCGGTGAGGAACAGCAGCAGCCCCGCCACGAGCGCGCAGGCCAGCCAGGTCCCGGCCAGGGCCAGGACCTGCGCCGTACGCCGCCGCGTCACTCGCACGGTCAACGGCGCGTGCGCGCCTCGGCGATCGCGTAGAGGGCGACCGAGGCCGCGACGCCGGCGTTCAGCGACTCGAGCCGGTTCGCCATGGGGATCGAGACGAGCTGGTCGCAGGTCTCGCCGACCAGCCGGCTCAGGCCGTCGCCCTCCGCCCCGACGACGAGCACGAGCGGGCCGCCGGCCAGGTCGAGGTCGGGCAGGCGGACGTCGCCGTCGGCGGCCAGGCCGACCACCATGCAGCCGGCGTCCTGGTAGGCCTTGAGCTGCCGGGTCAGGTTGACGGTCTGGGCGACCGGGATGCGGGCGGCGGCGCCGGCGCTGGTCTTCCAGGCGGCCGCGGTCATGCCGGCGGCCCGGCGCTCGGGGATCACGACCCCGTGGGCGCCGAACCCGGCGGCGCTGCGGATGATCGCCCCGAGGTTGCGCGGGTCGGTGACGTGGTCGAGCGCGACGATCAGCGGCTGCTCGGCGTTGGCCGCGGCGGCGTCGAGCAGGTCGTCGGCGTGGGCGTACTCGTAGGCCGGGACGCGCGCGGCCAGGCCCTGGTGGACGATGCCGCCGGTCATCCGGTCCATCTCGCTCCTGGTGACCTCCAGCAGCCTGATGCCGCGGTCGGCCGCGAGCTGGAACGCCTCGCGCAGCCGGCCGTCGCGCTCCGCGCCCTCGGCGACGTAGAGGGCGTTGACCGGCACGCCCTCGCGCAGCGACTCGACGACGGAGTTGCGCCCGGCGATCCACTCGGCGTCGCCGGTCGCCTTCCGCCTGGGCTTGCGCGCGGCCTCCCGCTCGGCGCGCTTCGCGGCCTGGTGGGCCCGGTGGTACGGGCGGTCCTTGGCCTTCGGCGTCGGCCCCTTGCCCTCCAGCCCGCGGCGCACCCGGCCGCCCGACCCCGCGGTCGGGTTGCCCTTGCTGCTCTTGCGGATCGCGCCCTTGCGCTGTGAGTTGCCGGCCATCAGTCAAGACTCCACTTGTAGTCGCGATCGGGGCCGTCCTGGACGCTGATCCCGGCGTTCTTCAGCTCGTCGCGTATCGCGTCGGCACGGGTGAAGTCGCGCGCCTCGCGCGCGTCACGTCGCTCGTCCATCCGAGCCCTGATGAGCATGCCGAGGGCCCCCATCGCCCTAGCCTCGCCGCGCGACGAGACGCCCCAGGCCGGGTCGTCCGGGTCGAGCCCGAGCACGTCGAGCATGGCCAGCACCTGCGCGGCGTACGGCGCGGGGTCGTCGCCCCTCTTGAGCGCGGTGTTGCCCTCGCGCACGGCGTCGAAGAGCACCGCCAGCGCGGCCGGGGTACCGAGGTCGTCGTTCATCGCGTCGACGAACGCCTCCGGCAGCTCGCCGCGCTCGACCCTCCCCGCGCGCTCGAGGAAGCCCTCGATCCGGCGGAGGCCGGCTGCGGCCTCGTCCAGCGCCTCGAAGGAGAACTCGACGTGGCTGCGGTAGTGCGCGGCGACGAGGTAGTAGCGCAGCTCGATGCCGCGGTAGCGCTGCAGCACGGCCGGGATCGTCAGCGAGTTGCCGAGCGACTTGCTCATCTTCTCGCCGGCGGTGGTGATCCAGGCGTTGTGCATCCAGTACGACGCGAACGGCCGGCCGGCCGCGCGCGACTGGGCCTGCTCGTTCTCGTGGTGCGGGAAGCGCAGGTCGACGCCGCCGCCGTGGATGTCGAAGGCGGGGCCGAGGTACTTGCCGGCCATCGCCGAGCACTCGATGTGCCACCCGGGACGGCCCGGGCCCCAGGGGCTCGGCCACGCCGCGGTCTCCGGCTCCGTCTCCTTTTTCCACCCCTTCCAGAGCGCGAAGTCGCGCGGGTCGCGCTTCCCGCGCGGATCGGCGTCCGCGGCCGCCTCCATGTCGTCGATGCGCTGGTGGGTGAGCTCGCCGTACCGCGGCCAGGAGCGGACGTCGAAGTAGACGTCGCCCGAGCCGTCCTCGGCGGCGTACGCGTGATCCTTGGCGATCAGCTCGCCGATCAGCTCGATCATCTCGGGCACATGGCCGGTGGCGGCGGGCTCGTAGGTCGGCGGCGCGACGTTGAGGGCGTCGTAGGCCCGGTCCAGCTCGCGCCTCATCCGGTAGGCCAGCTCGTACCAGCGCAGGCCCTGGTCGGCGGACTTCGCGAGGATCTTGTCGTCGATGTCGGTCACGTTGCGGATGAAGGTCACGTCGTAGCCGAGGTGGCGCAGCCAGCGCTGGAGCACGTCGAAGCTCACGCCCGAGCGGACGTGGCCGACGTGCGGCTCCGACTGCACGGTGAGGCCGCAGACGTAGAGGCCCGCCCTCCCCTCCTCGAGGGGCACGAAGTCGCGGACTTCGCGGGTCGCGGTGTCGTACAGCCGGAAGGTCACCCGACGAGTCTAGGGTTTGCGGGTGCGCCGCCTGACATCCGCGATCCTCGCCGCGACCCTGCTCACCACGGTCTTCGCGGCCGCGCCGGCCGAGGCGACGCCCGCGCGGCAGATCGCCTTCACCCGGTGGGAGTCCCCGGCCGGGCTCGAGGGGCTGCCCGCCGGCGTCGCCCGGCGCGCCTGGACCTCGCCGTGGGTCGAGCCCGGCTTCGCGCTCACCGAGCTGGTGGCGTCGTGGTCGGCGCGGACGCCCGGCGACAGCCGGGTGCGCGTCGAGGTCCGCGGCCGGACCGGCGCGACGACCTCGACCTGGGACACGCTGGCGATCTGGGCCGCGGGCGACCGGTACGTCCGGCGTACGACGGTCTCCGGGCAGTCCGACGACCTCGGCTCGGTCAACGTCGACACCTGGGTGGCGCCGGACGGCGTCACGTCCTACCAGCTCCGGGTCACGATGATCCGCCGCGCCGGCCAGCGGGCGTCGCCGCGTGTGGACCTGGTCGGCGCGATGGCGTCGCGGCTCCCGGACGTCGGGCGGGTGGCGGCCTCGAAGCCGGGCGTCGCGCGCGGGATCGTGCTGCCGGGCGTGCCGCGCTACTCCCAGATGGTCCACCGCGGCCACTTCCCGGAGTACGGCGGCGGCGGGCGCGCCTGGTGCTCGCCGACGGCGACGTCGATGGTGCTGGGCTACTACGACGCGCTGCCGAGGCCGCGGACCTACCGCTGGGTCCCGCAGGGCTCGGTCGACCCCTGGGTCGAGCAGGCGGCGCGGCAGACCTACGACTACGAGTACGACGGCACCGGCAACTGGCCCTTCAACACCGCCTACGCCAGCACGCTGACCGACACGGCGTTCGTGACCCGGCTGCGCTCGCTGCGCGAGGCGGAGCGGTTCATCAAGGCGGGCATCCCCGTGATCGCGTCGGTCGCGTTCGGTGCCGGCGAGCTGACCGGCTCCCCGATCTCGTCGACCAACGGCCACCTGATCGTGATCGTCGGCTTCACCGAGTCCGGCGACGTCGTGGTCAACGACTCGGCCGCCGCACGGCGCGGCGGCGTGCGGCGCACCTACGACCGCGGCGAGTTCGAGAACGCCTGGATCCCCGCCTCCGGCGGCACGGTCTACATCATCGCCGACGACGCGCGCCCGCTGCCGAGGTCGCCCGGCAGCTGGTGAGTCAGCCCTCGTCGTCCGGGGCGTCGACCGTGAACGTCACCGTGTGCCACCCGGTCGCACCGTCGGGCACCGGGTCCTGTTCCTCGCCGGTCTGCACGACGCCGGTGCTGTCGACGGCGCGCACCCGCGCCTCGTGGTCGCCGGGCTCGAGGGCGACGATCGTCGCCCACTGCACCCAGGTGTCGACGTTCGGGACCCGGGCCAGCCGGGCCGGCCGCCAGTCGCCTGCGTCGACGCTGACCTCGACCGCCGAGATCCCGGTGTGCTGCGCCCAGGCGACGCCGGCGATCTGCGTGCCGTCGGCGACGTCGATGCGCGAGGCGATCTTCACCGGGCCGAGCTCGGACCAGCCGCGCTCGGTCCAGTAGGCCTCGATGTCGGCGAACCTCGTCACCTTCAGGTCGACGACCCACTTGCACGCGGAGACGTAGCCGTAGAGGCCGGGGACGATCGTGCGCACCGGGAAGCCGTGCTCGATCGGCAGCGGGCGGCCGTTCATCGCGACCGCGAGCATCGCGTTGCGGTCGTCGGTCAGCGCGGTGAGCGGGGTGCCGCAGGTCCAGCCGTCCTCGGAGGTCTGGAGCACGGCGTCCGCTCCCGCCCGGACGCCGGCGGCCGCGAGCAGGTCGGCGACGCGCACGCCGCTCCACCAGGCGTTGCCGATCAGGTCGCCGCCCACCTCGTTCGAGACGCAGTTGAGCGTGATCCAGGCTTCGCTGAGCTCGCGGCCGACCAGGTCCTGGTAGGTCAGCACGAGCTCGCGCTCGACCATGCCGTGGATGCGCAGCTGCCAGTTCGCCGGCTCGACCGCGGGCACGGTGAATGCGGTGTCGATCCGGTAGAACGCGTCGTTCGGGGTCATCCACGGCGCGACGTCCGGTACGTCGACCAGCACGCCCCTGGGCACCTTCGGCGGCGTGACGCCCGGCAGCCGCACGAGCCGGCGGGCCTCCTCGACCCGGCGGCGACTGGTGCTGACCACCCGGCCGACCACCCCGAGGGTGGCGCCGGCCGCGCCGATCAGGCCCACCCGGATCAGGAACGTGCGCCGGGTGTGGTCGGGGTGTGCCGGGTGCGCCTCGTCGACGGTCTCCTCGGCGGCGACCGCCTTCTCGTGGCGTCCCAGCGGCTCGGTCAACAGGGACAGGCAGACCAGCCAGGTCGCGAACCCCAGCGCCAGCGGCAGCGCGTCCAGCGCGGTCTGCCCGCGCTGGGCCACGACCGCGACGCCGCCGACCGCGACCAGCACCGCGAACACGATCGTCGGCGCCCACCAGCTCCGCCGCGCCAGCCGGCCGGCCCACGCGAACAGCACGCCCAGCACCACCAGGATCCCGACGACCAGCGCCGGCTTGTCCCGGTAGCCGAGCAGCTCGATGGCGCGCTCGGCCACGGGGCCGGGCGTCAGCCGGACCACCAGCTCGGCCACCGCGGCCACGGGGTCGGCGCGGACGGCCATCAGCTGGGCGCCGCAGTAGCTCGCGGCGACGCCGGCGAACCCGGCGACCAGGCCGGCCACCGACCACGCGCGAGGGCTGCTCACGATCCCATCTTGGCCCACCACGTCTTCAGGGATGATGTGCCGTGTGGAAGGCACTCCCCGGATCGGCATCGGCACCGACGTGCACCGGTACGCCGACGGCGTACCGATGCACCTGGCGGGCCTGCACTGGCCCGACGAGCCGCGGGGCCTCGCGGGCCACTCCGACGCGGACGTCGCCGCACACGCCGCCTGCGACGCGCTGCTCTCGGCGGCCGGCCTGGGCGACCTCGGGTCGAACTTCGGCACCTCCGCCCCGGAGTGGGCCGGCGCGTCGGGCGCGGCGCTGCTGGCCGAGACCGCGGCGCGGGTCCGCGCCGCCGGCCACGAGATCGGCAACGTCGCCGTCCAGGTGATCGGCGACCGCCCGAGGCTCGGGCCGCGCCGCGCCGAGGCCGAGGCCGCCCTGACCGCGGCCGTCGGCGCCCCGGTCGCCGTCTCCGCGACGACGACCGACGGCCTGGGCCTCACCGGTCGCGGCGAGGGCGTCGCCGCGATCGCCACCGCGATCGTCTTCCAGTGAGGCTCCGCCTCTGACCGCCGAGGATCGGGCTGGCCTGGGTGGGTTGCTGCGGCGCATCCT
>NZ_BAAGRO010000048.1:0-65832 GCF_054782915.1 Nocardioides hungaricus
GATGACTCGCGACACCTGTCCGGGATGACGTGAGACAGGGGTCCGGGATGTCCTGAACCAGAACACCGCCAGCTCCACGGGGCCTCCACGGCTCTGTGTCGCCGCGCGCTGTACGCCGGGGGCGGCCGAAGATGGGGGCCGAAGATGGGGAAGGGCTCCCGATGTGTCGGTGGCAGCCGTCCTGCTTGTCTTGCCGAGCGCTGCCGAACGCGGGCAGAGCCGCGGTGCGATCACCTGGGTGTGCACCTCATGGCGGTGACGACGAGGAGAAGGACCGATGGCGCAGTACTTCCTGGCCGAGGAGCAGACCTGGATCCCCTTCGACGTGAGGGGCACGGTGATGGGCAAGAGGGTCTTGTGGGAAGGCGGCTTCGACATCCGGTCCGCTCTGTACCGCATGCCGGCCGGGATGCTCATCAACGAACACCGCCATGAGGAGTGGGTGCAGGTCATGGTCGTCGACGGCGAGATGCAGGTCGAACCCACGGGCGGCGAGCCCGTGCGAGTTGTCGCCGGAGGCTGCTACGTGCTGGAACCCGGGGACACGCACCGCGAGAAGGCCGTGAAGGACACGCTGCTCCTCGTCACGCAGCTCGACGAGCACCCGGCGTATCGCGCGACCCGAGCAGCGACGACCCTCGCCGGAGAACCGGGGGACCTTCGTGAGCAGCACCACCACGGGGCGGCACTCGATGACGAGAGTTGAGCGCTCGGCGGGCGATCCTGCCCCCGAGGGACGTCGCTGAGCTCCCTGCACCGACGGGTCGTCCTAGCCCACGACGCCGGGGTTTCGGGCAACGAACGGCGGGTACGGTGCGCGCGTGGGGGGCCGACTGTCTGTCCTGTCGGCCGGTGTCGTCGCGACCGTGATGGTCCTCGGCGTTCTCGCTCTGGTGCAGCAGCAGCGGGACGACGGACCGGGGTCGGCCGCGGACGCCGGCCGGGTCGGTGCTGCCCCGGTGAGCACCGGCCAGGGTGGCGCAGACCGGCTGCCGGCGCTCGGCGTGCAGTTCCACGCCACCTGGACCCACTACACGCAGCGCAAGCGCGCCCGGGTCCTCGACCGCATCGAGCAGTCCGGCGCGACGTGGGTGCGGGTCGACGTCGGCTGGGCGATGCTGCAGCCCCAGCGCGGGAGGTACGACCGCAGCTGGGCCGTGCCGCGGCTCGACCGGATCATGGAGCAGTTGCGCCGGCGCGACCTCAAGGTGCTGGTGATGTTCTGGCTGACGCCCGGGTGGGCGACCGAGGAGACCGACCCGGTGCTCGCGCAGTACACCTCGCCCGACCGCCCGGGCGACTACGCCCGCGCGATCGGGTGGGCCGCGAAGCGGTGGGGCGACGTCGTCGACGCGTGGGAGATCTGGAACGAGCCGAACCTCGAGGCGTTCTACGTCGGCACCGATCCGGCGACGTACGCCGACCTCCTCTGCCGCGCGGCACCGGCGGTGCGCCGCAACGACCGGTCCGCGAAGGTCGTCTTCGGGGGGCTGATGTACAACGACGACGACTGGCTCCAGCGCGCCTACGACGCGGGCGTCGGCGGCTGCTTCGACGTGCTGGCGGTGCACTCCTACCAGGCGCCGGCCGACGCGCCCCCGGACGCGGAGGACGACGGCGAGGTCTGGAACCTCGCCCACCTCGACGCGGTGCGCAAGACCATGCTGGAGAACGGCGACCGGCTGCCCGTCTGGGTGACCGAGTTCGGGTGGAGCGTGCACGAGAACAGTCCCGACACCGAGCCCTGGCGCCGCGGTGTCACCGAGCAGCAGCAGGCGGCGTACGCCCAGCAGGCGCTGGAGATCATGGGCCGCGACTTCCCCTACGTGAAGGCGGCGTTCTGGTACAAGGACGCGGCCGTCGCCTCGAGCACCGACGAGCACCAGGAGGGCTACGGCCTGCTCGACGAGTCCCTGCGGCCCCGACCGGTGCTGCGCACGCTGGCCCGGCTCTACGGACGATCGTGAACCAGGTCCCCGTCCTCCGGATCCTGCGCCGGGCGCTGCGGCACCGCTGGCCGGTCGTGCTCGCGGTGCTGGCGCCCGCCGTCGTGCTCGGCGTCGGCGCGGTCGAGAACCGCCCGGACTCCGAGGTCGCGGTGGCGGTGGTGGGCGTCGGACCGGAGACGCCGGAGACGACCAACGCGGACGCCGTGCGCTTCGCGCTGGGCCGGTTCGCCGTCGCCGTCACCTCCGAGGCCGTGCTGGGCGACGTCGCGGACACGACCGGCGCCGAGGTCTCGACGCTGGAGAGCGCGGTCGACGTCTCCGTCTCCCAGGACGCCGGCAGCCTCACGGTGCGGGCCACGATGCCGACTCGCGACGAGGCGCTCCAGGTGGCCCAGGCGGTCGCGGACGCGGCGGTCGGCCTCAGCGAGGACGACGCGTCGGCGAGCGCGAGCGTGCTCTCCGCCGCGCGCATCGAGGCGCCCGGCCCGCTGGCCTCGCCGCGCGTCCTGGAGCTGGTGATCGTGCTCGGCGCGCTGCTGCTCGCCCTCGCCGTCGCCTACGCCCTCGAGCTGACCCGGCCGCGCATCCGCACCGGGGGCGACGCCGCCGAGGCGGTCGGCGGACCGCTGATCGGCAACCTGCCCGTCCTGACCGGCTCCTGGCCGCGCTCCGTGGTCGCGCCGGACGACGAGATCCTCGCCTCCGCGCGGTCGCTGCGCAGCGGGTGGACGGCCACGGCGGGCGCCGTACCGCCAGGGCCGGTGCTGGTCGTCGGCACCGAGCCGGGGGCCGGCGCGACGACGGTGACCTTCCTGCTCGCCAAGACGCTCGCCGGCCGCGGCGAGACCACGCTGGTGCTCGACCTGGACCTCGACGGGGCCGGCCTGACCACGCGGATGGGGCAGCCCCGCAGGCAGGGACTCGGCGACGTTCTCGCCGGCCGGGCCGAGCTGGCGGCGGCGATCCACCACGAGGGCGAGGTGGCCGTCCTGCCCGCGCAGCCGCTGCGCGGCAGCGACGACCTGGTCGACCGCCGGCTGCCCGGCCTCCTGCGGCACGCCTCCGGCCGGTGGAATGTCGTGCTCTGCGACACCACGCCGCTGGACGCGGGGGAGAGCTCGGAGGTCGTCGCGCCGCACACCGCCTCCGCGGTGGTGGTGGTCCCGCTCGGCTCCTCGCGCGCGACGGCGGAGCGTACGGCGGTGCGGCTGGCCCGCCTCGGCCTGCCGGTGCGCGGGGTGGTCCTCAACCGGGCCGGCCGCGACCGGGCGGAGGCGCCGGGGCTCACCGGGAGGGGCGGACTCCGTGGCTGAGCCGCTCGCCGGCACGACGATCCGGATGCCGGTCATCGGGCGCGAGCCGATCGTGCTGATGTACCACGGCTTCACCGAGCGGCGGCGCGACGACGACCCCGAGAACCTCTTCGTGGAGGTCGAGCGCCTCGAGCAGCAGCTCTCCTGGCTGCTCGACCAGGGCTGGCGCGCCCTCGACCTCGACGGCTATCTCGCGTGGCTCGCGGCCGGCCGCCGGCCCGGGCCGCGGGCGTTCCTGGTGACGATCGACGACGGCTTCACCTCCGTGCTCGACCTCGCGGTGCCGGTGCTCGAGCGGCTCGGCGTCCCGGCGCTGCTCTACGTGCCCGCCGACCTCGTCGGCGGCACCGCCCGCTGGCTGCCGCGCCCGGCGGACCAGGCGCTGCTCGACGCCGACGCGCTGCGCCACCTCCACGACCGGCCGCTGGTCGAGCTCGGCGCGCACGGCGCGGACCACACCGACCTGCGCCGGCGTACGCCGCTCGAGCTCGAGCACCAGGTGCGCCGGGCGCACGACACGCTCGCCGAGCTCACCGGCGCGCGGGTACGGTCCTTCGCCTACCCCTTCGGCGGCCACGACCACGCGGCCCGCTCGGCGGTGGCCGCGGTCGGCTTCGAGGTGGGGTTCTCGGTCTTCGACGACGTCGGGCGCCACGCCATCAGCCGGATCGACGTCAACGCCACCGACAGCCTGGGCTCCTTCCGACTCAAGGTGCGGCTGCCCCACTACCGCCGCTGGTGGACGGTGCTCGAGCGGGCCCCGGTCGTACGCCGCCACGTGCGCGCGCTGACCACGCGAGACGGCGGGAGGGGCCGGTGAGCGCGCTGGCGCCGCCGGCCGGCGTCCCGCGGGCGGTGGCCCTCGGCGGCTGGGCCGCCCTCGGCGTACTCGCGGGGCTGGCCCTGGCCGCCGCCGGACTGCGGCTCGGCCCGGCCGGTCCGGTACTGCTGCTCGGGCTGCCGGCGGCGCTGCTGGCCGCCTGGTGGCGTCCGCACCTCGCCGTGCTCGCAGCTGTCCTCGTGCTGCCCGTCGGGTACGTCGCGGCCGGGCCGGTCGAGCTGGTGCAGGCGGTCTCGGCGCTGGCCGCGCTGGCCGTCCTGGCGCCGGCCGCGGCGCGCCTGGACTGGCGGCTGCCCCCGTGGCCGGTCGCCCTGCCGCTGGCGGCGTTCGCGGTCGTCGCCGGCCTCGCGACCTCGCGCGCGACGGACCTCGACCTCGCCTTCCGCCTGGACGTCCAGCTCCTGCTGCTCCTGCTGCTGGTGCTCACCGCGACGACCGCGCTGCGCACTCCGGAGCAGGTGCACGGCGCCGTGCTCGCCCTGGTCGTCGCCGGCGGCCTGGCGTCGCTGCCGGCGATCCTCGGATCGGGCCCGACCGAGAGCTACTACGGCGGCGGCGTCATCACCGGCCGGGCCCAGGGGATCTTCGCCCAGCCCAACGAGCTCGGGCTGTTCAGCGCGGTGCTGCTCGTCGTCGCCGTCGGCGTCGGGCTCTGCACCACGACGACCAGGACCCGGCTGGTGTGCCTGGCGAGCGGCGGCCTGCTGCTGGCCGCGCTGGCGCTCTCCCTCTCCCGCGGCGCCTGGCTCGGCGGGGTCGCCGGGCTGACGGCGCTCGCCGTCCTGGTGCCGCAGACCCGGCGCGCGCTGGCCTGGCTCGCCGTGGGCGTCGCGGCCGCCGGCGCCGTCCTGGCGGCCGCCGGCGTCGGTCCGCTGGCCGAGGTGGCGGCCCGGATCGCGTCGGTGACCGGGTCCACGTCGAACCCCTACGACCAGCGGCCGCTGATCTGGGCCGAGGCGGCCAGGCTGTACGCCGAGGCGCCGGTCCTGGGACACGGGCCGGGCGGGTTCGCCGCGGCCGCCGCGAGCGACGCGCTGCGCCTCGGGGCGTTCCTGGACGTCGAGCACGCCCATCAACTGCTCCTCAACGTCGCGGTCGAGTTCGGCACCGCCGGGCTCCTGGCGCTGCTGGGCCTGATGGTCGGCGTCCTCGTGCTGGTCCGCCGAGGGCGGGCCGCCGGCTCCTGGCTGCCGGGCGTCCTCGCCGCCGCGCTGGTCGCGGTCGTCGGCCACGGCATGGTCGACTACCCGCTGCGCAACCCCACCGTCGCGACCACCGTGTGGCTGGTGCTGGCCCTGCTCGCCGCGGCGGCCTCCGTGGCGGCCTCCGTGGCGGCGCCGGTGACCGCCCGGGAGCGGGCGGACCGATGACCCGCCGGCTGCCCGCGCTGCGGCTCCTCGTGGTCACCCCGACCGGGGTGCTCGGCGGGTCCGAGCGCTGGCTGCTCGACCTGCTCGACACCGCGCCCGGCCGGCTCCGGCCCGAGGTGTGGCTGCTCGAGGACGGCCCGCTGCGGGCCGAGCTCGAACGGCGCGGCATCCCGGTCACCGTGCTCCCGACCGGGCGCCGGGCCGCGTCGCTGGCCGTGCGCGGCCTCGACCTGCGCCGCCGGCTGCGGGCCGGCGACGCCGACGTGGTGCTGGCCAACGGCGTCAAGGCCGCGGCCGCCGTGGTGCCCGCCGCCCGGGTGGTCGGCGTGCCCGTCTGCTGGGCCAAGCACGACTTCTCCTGGGACCGCGAGCTCGCCCGCCCGCTGGGCCGGCTGGCCGACGCGGTGCTGGCCATGTCGAGCGCCGTCGTGGCCGCGACCGGACGGTCCGACGCCGTCGTCGTACCCCCTCCGCGTAGGCCGGAGCGCCCGGCCGACCGCGCCACGGCCCGGGAGTTCTGGGCCGGCCACGGCCTGGCCGCCGGCGCCGCGCCGACGCTCGCCGCGGTCGGCCGCCTGGTCGGCTACAAGGGCGTCGACACCGCGGTGCGCGCGCTCGCCGAGGGGCCGGCCCGGGGCTGGCGGCTGGTCGTCGCCGGCGACGACGAGCCGGCCGAGCCCGACGAGCGGGAGCGGCTCGGCGCGCTGGCGAAGGAGCTCGGCGTCGCCGACCGGGTGCACCTGCTCGGGCCGGTCGAGGAGGCCGGCCGGCACCTGGCGGCGTTCGATGCGGTCGCGGTGCTGACCCGGCGCGACGGCCGCCGGTTCGGCCGCGAGGGCTACTCGCTCGTCGCACTCGAGGCGCTGGCCTCCGGGGTGCCGCTCGTCGGAGCCGCCGGCAACCCCGAGGTCGAGCGGATGGCCGCGGCCGCCGGCCGAGTGGTGCCGCCCGACGACCCCGGCGCCGTGGCCCGCGCCCTGCGCGAGGTCCGCGACCCGCGGACCGCCGCCGGCCTCCGCGCCGCCGGTGTCGCGGTCGCCGCCACCCACCCCGACCGCGCCGCCTGGGCCGACCGCGTCGTCGCCGTACTGGCCGCGGCCGCACGGCGCCCCGGCGCCGGCCGGGACGGCCCGCCGATGACCGTGCTCACCTGCTTCAAGGACGAGGAGGGCCACGTCGACGAGGTCGTGGGCCGGGTGCTCGACCAGCTCGGGCCGGACGACGAGTACCTCCTGGTCGAGGACGGGTCCCGCGACGGCACGCCCGCCGAGCTGGCCCGCTGGGCGGCCCGCGACCCGCGGATCCGGGTGCTGGCGGGGCCGTCGGTCAACCTCTCCGCGGCCCGCAACGCCGGGTTCGCGGCCGCCCGGCACCGCCACGTGGCCTGCACCGACGCGGGCTGCACGCCCGGCGACCGGTGGCTGACCGCGCTGCGCGCGCCGTTCGGGGAGCCCGGGCCGGTCGACCTCGTCGTCGGCGTGTACGACGTCGACGGCGGCGACCCGGTGCGCGACGCCGCCCGGGTCGCGCTGTTCCCCTCGCTCCGCGAGGCCCGGCGGCCGAGCCTCGCGGCGCACGCGGCCGGTCTGGTCACCGGCCGCCGCTTCTCGGCCCGCCGCCTCGACGGCCGGTCGATGGCCTGCTCGGTGGAGGCCTGGCGCCGCGCCGGCGGCTTCGACCCGCGGCTCGACAGCTCCGAGGACGCCGTCTTCGGCGAGGCGGTGCTCGCGAGCGGCGGCCGCAGCGCCCTGACCCTGGACGCCCGGGTGACCTGGGCGCAGACCGGGCGGCTACGCGACCTGGCGCGCATGTACGCGCGGTACGGCGAGTGGGGCGGCCGGGCCGGCTCCTGGCCGTTGGTGAGCCGCGACCTGGTCCGGGGTGCGGCCTACGTCGCCGGCCCGAGCGTGCTCGCGGCCGGCGGGCCGCGCGCCCGGGCGGTGGTCGCCGCGGCCGCCGCCGGCTACCTCGGCGCCACGGTCCTCCGCGCCCGGGACGAGCCGGTCGCCCGGGGCACCTGGTGGCTGGTGCCCGTCGTCGTGGGCCTCAAGGACGTCGCCAAGGCGGCCGGCTGCCTGCGCGGCCTGCTCGGCCGGCGTACCTCCCGGCGTCCGGGGCCGGTGGCGCCGCGTGGCTGAGCAGATGTCGGTCGGCGCGGTCACCCACCGCGCGGCGCGCAACGCCGCCGTCCGCGCTGCGGCCGAGGTGCTCGGCAAGGTGGCCACGCTGGCCTGGACGGTCGCCGCCGCCCGGATGCTCAGCGAGCACGACTTCGGCATCATCTCCTATGCGCTGACCACGATGCTGGTGCTCAGCTCCCTGGCCGCCTGGGGCTTCGACCCGGCCGTCACCCGGCGCGGCGCCGCCGACCCCGACGGGCTGCCGCGCCTCTACCAGTCCGCCCAGGCGTGGAAGACGCTCATCGGCCTCCCGGTCTTCCTGGTCGCCTGGCTCGTGCTGCTCGGGCACCCGTCGCTGGGGTCGGGCCTGGTGCTCGCCTGCATGCTGCTGGCCGGCTTCCCCGAGCTCTGGAGCCACACCGCCCGCTCCGCCGCCGCCGCCCGCGAGGTGTCCTCCGGCGTGTCGACCGCGCTCGTGCTGCAGCGGCTGGTCACCGCGGCCGCCGTCCTGGTCGCCCTCGTCGCGGGCTTCGGCGTCGAGGGCGTCGCGGTCGGCTTCCTGGCCGGGACGCTGGCCGGCTGGGGCGCGCACGTCGTCGCCGCCCGCCGCCTCGACGTCGGCCGGCCGATCCGGGCGCTGCGCCGCGCCGACCTGCGCGAGGGCATCCGCGGCACCTTCCTCATCGGGCTGAGCAGCCTGGTGCTGATGCTGCTGTTCCGGGTCGACGTGCTCCTCCTCGGGCAGCTCGAGGGCCCGCGCGAGGTCGCGGTCTACTCGGTCGCCTACCGCCTGCTCGAGACCGTGCTGTTCGTGACCTACGCGATCAACTACGCCGTGCTGCCGGTGATGAGCGCGACCGCGGACCGCGCCCGCCGGCGGCTGGGCTACGAGCGCGCGGTCGCCGTGGCGGCGTTCGTCTACCTGCCCTTCGCCGTGGTCTGCCTGGTCGAGGGCGGCTCGGTGCTGCGGCTGCTCTTCGGCGCGACGTACGCCGAGTCCGCCGCGCCGGTCCTGGCCTGGCTGGCGCCCGCGCCGCTGTTCCTGGCCGCCGCGACGTTCGCGACCTCGGTGCTGCTGGCGCTCGAGCGCTCCTGGGAGCTGTTCGTGGGCTCGACCTGCGCCCTGGTCGTCAACGTGGCTCTCAACCTCGTGCTGATCCCGCCGTACGGCGCGAGCGGGGCCGCCGCGGCCACCGCGGTGTCCTACGTCGTGCAGACGGCCGTGGTGCTGGTCGCGCTGCGCCGGATCGGCGAGCGGGTCTCGGTGCTGACGCCGCTCGCCTCCGCCGCCGGCGCGTCGGTCGCGCTGCTCGCGGTCCTCAGGCTGCTGCCGCTGCCGCTCCTGCTGGAGCTGCCGCTCGGCGGGGCGGCCTACGTCGGGGCGTGGCTGCTGCTGGTCCGCCGGTTCGCGCCCGAGCAGCAGCAGGTGGTGCTCGGCCTGTTCACGAGGCGCTCCGGCGGCGCCGGGCCGCGAGCGTGACCGCGGCGCGGCCGCGGAGGCCGCGGGGGAGAGCGACGGTCGTGACGCCGGCGTCGCCGGTGGCGAAGCGCTGCTTGTAGTCCTCGTCGCCCCGCAGGAAGCGGAACTCCGCGGCCCCCGACTCGAGCTCCTCGCGCACCACGTGGACCAGCAGCACGAACCCGACCGACTCCCGCTCCAGGCCGGGGTCGCGGCCGAACTGGTAGCAGTAGAAGTCCGGCCCGAAGCGGAAGCCCAGCAGCGCGGCCGCGCGGCGGCCGTCGACGTGCATCGTCCAGAGCCGCAGCCAGCCCTGCTCGAGCGCGCGGGCGGCGAAGGCCGCGGTGAACCGCCGCTGCCGCGGGGCCAGCAGCGGGCTCTCGCCCTCCCACCGCGCCGCGTGCAGCTCGAACAGGTCGGCGAGGTCGCGGTCCAGCGACCCGGCCGTGGCCAGCCGGAGCTCCACCCGGTGCGCCCGCTCGAGCCCCGCCCGCTTCTTGGCGACCTGCCGGCGGAGGTTCTTGCTCTTGCCGGCCAGCCACCGCTCCCAGCCCTGCCCCTCCTCGAAGCGCACGACCGGGCTCACCTCCACGCTGATCGTGGTGGGCCCCAACTCCTCCCACCACGGCGCCGCCTGGAGCCCGTCCTGGAGCAGGACGACGTCGGCCGGCACTCGCCCGTCCGCCAGCGCATCCCGGAGCAGCGGCGCCGCGCGGGGCAGGTCCGCGGGCGCGCACGCCGGGCCGAGCAGGTCGGCCGGGCCGTGTCCGATCCACCGCACCTGACGCAGCAGTCGTCCCCGGGAGTGCAGCGGCAGCACCACCCGCGGATCCGCCGGGTCGTCGCACAGGACGTGCGGCACCGCGCCGTCGGCGTACTCCTGCCACCAGGTGTCGGCCCAGGTGTGGGTGGCGAACACGTTGCGCGCGCGCAGGGCGAGGGCGTTCCAGGCGGCCGGCTCCGGACCGGGAAGTGGCGGCACGCGGCGAGGATACGTGCCGGGGCAGACGACGGCGGGCGCTGGGCACCCGGCAGTCATGTCGCTCGGGCTGCATACCACCGTGCTCGCTCACCGGCCGCCCAGCGCCGCAATGCCGCACGTGCGTCTGCGGGTGGAGACGCCTTCCGTGCGGCCAGCCGATGCATCCACTGGCCGCCATCGGTGAGGCGCATCCGCGCGCCATCACGGACGTCTCGAGGAGCTGCCCACGAGCGAGCCGAACTCCGGAACCAATCTCGTCTTCGAGGACGAGGTAGCCCTCCACACCCTGCCGACCCGGCAGGTGGGAACTTCGAGTGGGCGAGTCCGGAGAGCCGGGGTTCCCGGTCGACCGACGAGCGGGGCGCCCAGTGCCAGACTGCTCGCCAGCGACCCGGCAGCGAGTACGACCAGGAGGGCGCATGCGGACACCGACCGCGCGGCGAGGTGAGGTCTGGGCCGACGCGGAAGGCGTCGAGATGCTCGTCATCTCGATCGACTCGTTCAACCGAGGCCGGATGGACGCTGTCGAGTGTCTGGCCGTCTACGACGGCGACCGCAGTGACGAGCCCGGAAGCGCGTACGCCGCTGTCGTGGAGGTCGAGGGCGAACAGCGAACGGTGTTCTTCGACGACCTGTTCCTCGCTCCCAAGGCCGACCTGGTCGAGGTGCGATGGAAGGCTCCGGACGAGCTGCTCGACGAGGCCGGCAGCGCGCTCCGAGAGATCCTCAGCCCGCAGGCTGCCACGGACCCAGAGCCCGCGGCTCCATCGAGGTTCCCCCAGACCGGGGAGATCCGGTTCGCGGACCTGCACATCGAGGGAGAGACCGACAAGCCGGTCGTCGTCATCTCCTCCGAGGAGTACAGCCGGCTCGTCGGCCACGTCTTCGTGGTCGCCTGCCGGGTCACCTCAAACGTCACGAAGGTGCGCGAGTTCGATGTGAAGCTGCGCAGCCAGACCGGCAAGGTGGTCTGCTCTCACATCCAGGCGGTCCCGCTCAGCGACATCACCTACCGCAGCACGCCCGCCTCCCATGTGACGCCTAGATGAGGCCGAGGAGATCCGGGGCCGGGTGTTCGAGCTGCTGGGACTGTGAGAAGCCCACGGCACCTGTGCCCTGGCCGCGTACCATGAACGACGAGGAAGGGAGTGCGGCCATGCGCATGAAGACGGCGCCCGTCGACGCCGAGCGGAAGGACGTCCCGACCGCGAAGCTGGTCAAGCGCGCCGAGCGCAAGACGGCTGGCTGCCCCAGCGAGGAGCGCCGGCGCCGAGCGCACGCCCGTCTCGAGCGGGGCTCGCCGTTCACCCGCGACGACGCCTGACCCACGCCGTCTCGCGGGCTGAGCCGCGGGCTACGGCAGCGCCGCGGCGTACCGCGCGGCCAGCTCGCGGACGTGCTCGACCAGGGCCGGTGGCTCGTCGACGTGGAACTGCATGCCGAGCATGGAGATCCAGACCGCGACCACCTCGAGGCTGTCGCCGCCGGTGACCAGGACGCTGCCGCCGTCCGGGTGCGCCTCCACGGTGCCGACGGCGGGGTTGATCCGGGCCAGGACCTCCTCGGGCGCGGCGTCGATGCGGAGGCGGGCGTGCACGGCCCACCCGGTCCGGGCGACCTCGCGGACCACGAACTCGGTGAGGTCGCCGGGGAACGGCGCGGGCGCGAACCGCCGGCCGCCGGGCGTCTTGAGCCGCAGCCAGTCGACGCGGTACGGCGCCCAGGTGTCCGTGCGGGGGTCGCGGGCCACGAGGTACCAGCGGCGCTGCCAGGCCACCAGGTGGTACGGCTCGATCTCCCGCGGCTCGTCGCGGTAGTCGCAGCGCAGGCCCTCGTGGTCGCGGATCGCCAGCGAGATCGCCTCCAGCGTGGCCGCGTCGACCTCGGGGTCCGCGACGTTGCTGTCGGTGTTCGCCGGCCCGGCCGTGGTCGCCCGGACGACTGCGCTCAGCTTGCGGCGCAGCCGGTCGGGCAGCACCTGCTCGAGCTTCGCCAGCGCCCGGGCACTGGTCTCCTCGACCCCCGCCAGCCCGGTCGCCGCGCGGAGGCCGACGGCGACCGCGACGGCCTCCTCGTCATCGAGCAGCAGCGGCGGCAGCTTCGCGCCCACGCCCAGCCGGTAGCGCCCGCCGGGGCCGCGCACCGCATCGACGGGGTAGCCCAGCTGGCGCAGCCGCGCGACGTCGCTGCGGATGGTCCGGTCGGAGACGCCGAGCCGGTCCGCCAGGTCGGCACCCGACCAGTCCGGCCGGCTCTGCAGAAGGGCGAGCAGCGCCAGGGTGCGGGTCGCGGTCTCGCCCATGATCTCTCCCGGTGACGTCCAAAACTCCGGAACCGTATCTTCCGGAACCTTACCTAACGTCCGGGACATGAACACGAACTCCACCACCCCGTCCATCCGCCCCTTCACCGTCGAGATCCCCCAAGCCGAGCTGGACGACCTCGCTCGCCGCCTCGACCACACTCGCTTCGCCTCGGCCGCCCCGGCCGACTCCTGGGAGTACGGCACCCCGACGTCGTACCTGCGCGACATGGTCGAGCGCTGGCAGCGGTTCGACTGGCGCGCGGTCGAGGAGCGGATCAACGCGGTGCCGAACTTCCTCACCGAGGTCGACGGCCAGACGATCCACTTCGTGCATGTCCGCTCGGCCAACCCAGATGCCCGGACGCTGCTGCTGGCGCACACCTACCCCGGCTCGTTCCTCGAGTTCCTCCCGCTGGTCGAGGCGCTCGCCGAGGACTTCCACCTCGTGATCCCCTCGATGCCCGGCTTCGGCTTCTCCACCCCGGTCGTCGACGGCGGCTGGACGATGGCGCGGGTGGCCCGCGCCTACGACGAGCTGATGCGCCGGCTCGGCTACACCTCGTACGGCGTGCACGGCTCGGACAGCGGCGCGCTGGTGGGCCGGGAGCTGGCGATCCTGGACCCCGAGGGGTTCCTGGGTGCGCACGTGCTGCAGCTCTTCGCGTTCCCGTCCGGCGACCCGGCCGAGTTCGAGGGCTTCGGCCCGAAGGAGTACGCCGCCCTGGAGCACATGCAGTGGTTCCAGTCGGTCGGGGGCTACAACGCCATGAACGGCTCGCGGCCGCAGACGATCGCGGCCGGCCTGTCCGACAGCCCCGTCGGACAGCTCGCCTACTCCGAGCTGTTCGAGAGCTTCGGCAACGGCACTGCGCTGGTCACCCCGGAACAGGTGCTGGAGCAGGTGACGCTCTACTGGCTGACCAACACCGCGGCCGGCTCGGTGCGCTACCACTACGAGGAGGCGCACGCCCAGCGCGAGTCGGTGGTGAGCACGGGCCGGATCGGCGTCGCCGTCTTCCGCCACGACTTCCAGACGATCCAGTCCCTCGCCGAGCGCGACAACGCCAACATCCAGCACTGGTCGGAGCTCGACGGGGGAGGGCACTTCGCCGTCCTGGAGAACCCGAGTGCCGTCGTCGCCGACCTGCGGGCGTTCTTCGCGCCCGCGGGCTGAGCGCCGCGCCGGCGGGGGCATGGCCGGGCGGCTGCTGGGCACACTCCAGCCATGTCGCTCGGGCTGCGCCTGGCTGTGCCGATCTCGCTGCTCGCACTGCTCACGGGCGGGTTGGCGGTCGCCGGCGCCGCGAGTGCCGCGGGCACCGAGCTCGAGCTGACCGGCTCGCCGGCGTACGCCGACAGCGAGACCACCCTGCGGATCCGGCTCGGCAGCGGCGCCGGCGAGCCGATCGCCGGTGCCGCCGTCGAGCTCGAGCGTCGTCAGGGCGGCGCCTGGGTCCCGCTCGGCACGGTGACGACCGACGCCGACGGCCGGGCCGCCCAGCAGGTGCGGCTCAGCCGGTCGGTCGGCGAGAACACGGTGCGTGCCAGCTACGCCGGCGACGAGCAGTACGCCGCGGTGACCCGTCAGGTCCGGATCCGGCTCGAGCGCCGGGGCAGTGTGGTCGGCATCGACGCGGCGAGGCGGGTGCAGGACGGCCGGAGCGTGCAGGTGCGGGTGCGGTGGACCACGCGCGGCGGCGTACCGATCGCGGGCACGGTCCGGGTGATGCGCTCGCTCGCCGGCGGTCCGTGGAGGCCGGAGCGCACCGTGCGCACCGACGCCGACGGCCGCGCCGCCCTCACGACCCGGCCGCGCGTCGACTCGCGCTGGCGAGCCCGGGCGGTGCGGATGGCGTGGGTGGAGGGCGCCGTGAGCACGGTGCGGCGCATCGACAACGTGCCGCCGGGCCGACCGGTCCGGCTCCCCAGGTCCGCGCCCCACCCGCGCCGCGCGCTCCCGGACCAGCCGCGGGCGGTCGGCAGGGGCGCCAACCCGGTCATCGCCCGGCTCCCCGACCGGATCTGGACCCGCATGGCCGGCATCAGCTGGCGCCGCGGCTGCCCGGTCGGCCGCGACGGGCTGCGGCTGGTGCGCGTGAACTACTGGGACTACCGCGGCTACCAGCGGCGCGGCGAGCTGGTCGCGGCCACCGGTGCCGCGAGCGCGCTGGCGTCGGCGTTCGCCGAGATGTACCAGCGCAGGCTCCCGATCCGCGCGATGTACCGCGTCGACCGGTTCGGTTGGGGCGCTCGATCCCGCGGCGGCGACGACTACGCGTCGATGGCGGCCGGCAACACCTCGGCGTTCAACTGCCGCGACGTCACCGGCCGCCCCGGCGTCCGCTCGCCGCACAGCTACGGCCGCTCGCTCGACGTGAACACCTGGGAGAACCCCTACCGCTCGGCGCGCGGCCTGGTCCCGAACACCTGGTGGCAGCGCCGCTCCCACCCGCGGGTCGCGTGGCGCTCGCGCTCGCACCCGGTGGTGCGGCTGATGGCGCGGCACGGGCTCCGCTGGACCTACGGCAACGGCGACACCCAGCACTTCGACTACGTCGGCAGCCGGGCCCGCGCCACGGTCGCGCCGCGTGCGTGCGACCGGTACTGCGACTAACGTCCGAGCATGCTCACCCTCCTGGTCGGCGTCGTGGTCGGCGAGAGCGGCCGGAAGCGTGGCTGACCCCGACGGCGGCTGCGTCTTCTGCCGGATCGTCGCGGGCGAGCTGGCCGCGGACGTGGTGCTCGACGAGCCGGCGTACCTCGCCTTCCTCGACCGCCGTCCGGTCTTCAAGGGCCACGTCCTGCTGGTGCCGCGCGAGCACGTCGTCACGCTGCCCGACCTGCCAGCCGGCCTGCGCGACGGCTTCCTCGAGGCCGCGCAGCGGCTCGCGGCCGCGGTGGTGGAGGGCCTCGGCGCGCAGGGCAGCTTCGTCGCGATGAACAACGTCGTCAGCCAGTCGGTCCCGCACCTGCACCTCCATGTGGTGCCGCGCACCCAGGGCGACGGCCTGCGCGGGTTCTTCTGGCCGCGCACCAGGTACGCCGACGGCGAGTCGGCCGAGTACGCCGCCCGGTTGCGCGCCGTCCTCGGCTGACCGGCCGCGCGGGGAGGTCGTGCGGGCTGGTCGTGCGGGCTGGTCGTACGGGCTGGTCGTGGTGGCAGTGCCTGGGCTGTCCCCACTGCCATCTCGGCGCAATTGCGCTGTTATGGCAGTGCTCGCCCCGTCCCGGCTGCCATTCCGGCGCAATTGCGCCGGAATGACGGCGCCCGCCGCGCTCCGACTGCCACAACAGCGCAGGTCGTGGGGCCAGCCGCCTCGTATCGCTGGAGGCTCCCTCCTGCTGAAGCGCCACCGATCTAGACTCTCCGCATGGAGTTCACCCGCATCACCGTCGACCCTGCCGTCATGGGCGGTGTCCCGACGCTGCGCGGACTCCGCATCCCGGTTGCCACCGTCGTCGCGATGGTCGCCGACGGCATGACGGTCGAGCAGATCGTGCTCGACCTGCCTGACCTCGAAGCGGAGGACATCGCGGAGGCGCTTCGCTACGCGGCGGAGCTGACGCGCGAACGGCACGTCCCGCTGCGGGCGCCCGCGTGAGGCTCCTCCTCGACAACAACCTCTCGCCCCGACTCGTGGGCCTCCTGCCCGGCCATGATGTCGAGCACGTTCGGATGCTCGAGCTCCAGTCCGCGCGCGACGAGGTCGTGCTTGCCCGAGCAGCGCGTGACGGGCGGGTGCTGGTCTCGGCGGACACCGACTTCGGTCGGATCCTGGCCACCACCCGCGCCGTCGGACCGTCGGTCCTGCTCCTCCGTCGCCAGACGGGACGAACGACGGAGGAGCTCGCGACGCTGCTGCTGGCGAACCTCCCGCCGGTTGCCGAGGACCTCGCCATGGGAGCCGTCGTTGTCATCGGTGACGACGACGTGAGGATTCGGCCCCTGCCGATCCTGCCGGGAAGTTGACGCGAACCGGCTGCAGCACACGCGCCGGTCGTTGCTCACTCCTCACCGACGACCGCCGCGCAGCCCCCGGGAAGCCCTCATCTATCGTGTCGTGCTGACCGGCCCGAACAGCGAGACAGGAGCCACACGGATGGGGCGTTATGACGGACGGATCGCCGTCGTCACCGGGGCCGCGCGCGGCATCGGGTTCGGCACGGCCACCCGGTTCGCCGAGGAGGGCGCGTCGGTCGCGATCCTCGACCTCGACGAGGCGAGCGCCGCGGAGGCGGCCGCGCGGCTCCCGCTGGTCGACGGCGCGAAGTCGGTCGGCATCGGCTGCGACGTCAGCGACGCCGCGTCGGCCGAGGCGGCCGTCGAGCGCGTGGTCGCCGAGCTCGGCGGGATCCACGTCCTGGTCAACAACGCCGGCGTCACGCGCGACAACCTGCTGTTCAAGATGACCGACGAGGACTGGGACCTGGTGATGAACGTGCACCTGCGCGGTGCGTTCCTCATGACCAGGGCGGCCCAGAGGCACTTCGTCGCCCAGAAGTACGGCAAGATCCTCAACCTGTCGAGCGTCTCCGCCCTCGGCAACCGCGGCCAGGCCAACTACTCCGCCGCGAAGATGGGCATCCAGGGCCTCACCCGCACCCTCGGCATCGAGCTCGGCCCGTTCGGCGTCAACGTCAACGCGATCGCCCCGGGCTTCATCGCGACCGAGATGACCGACGCGACCGCCCGCCGACTCAAGATGGAGCCCGAGCAGCTGCGCGAGATGAACGCCGAGCACAACCCGGTCCGCCGCGTCGGCCACCCCGAGGACATCGCCGCCGCGGCCGCGTTCCTGTGCAGCGACGAGGCGTCGTACATCACCGGACAGACGCTGTACGTCGACGGCGGCGCCAAGCTCGGGTAAGCGGACTCGCGGGCGCGCCTCCCCGCTCCGGGCGGCGGAGGCCGGCACACTGGAAGTCGACCGAAACACTTGAGAATCCCGAAACGGAGCGATCCCGTGCGCCGTGCCCACCTCCCCGGTGTCCGCCCTGTGGCAGCCCTCGTCGTGGCCGCGAGCCTGGTGCTCGCCGGGTGCGGGGGAGGCGGCGACTCGTCGGGCGCGGACTCGCCGGCCGCCCAGCAGGTCGCCGGCGCCGACGAGCTCGCCTCGACCTGGCCGACGACCGGCCTGCCGGTCGAGGGCGACGCCAGCGCCGCGCAGTCCTATCCGGTGCTGGTCACCAAGATGGACAACACGCCGTCCAGCGCACCGCAGATCGGACTCGGCTCGGCCGACCTGGTCGTCGAGGAGCTGGTCGAGGGCGGGCTGACCCGGCTCGCGGCGTTCTACTACTCCGACCTGCCGACCTCGGTCGGACCGGTCCGCTCGATGCGCGCCAGCGACATCGGCATCGTCTCCCCGGCCGACGCCTCGATCGTCACCAGCGGCGCCGCCGGCGTGACCATCGGCCGGATCAAGGGCGCCGGCATCGACTTCTACGCCGAGGGCGCCGGCGGCATCGCCCGCGACAGCTCCCGCAGCGCGCCGTACAACCTCTTCGCCGACCTGACGACGATCGCGCAGACCGCCGAGCAGGACCCGGCCCGGCCCGCCGACTACCTGCCCTGGGGCACCGCGGAGGACCTGCCGTCGGGCCAGCCCGCGAAGACGATCGCGGCGTCCTTCGGCAGTGGCCACACCACGAGCTGGACCTTCGACGGCAAGGGCTACGTCAACGAGAACTCCTACGCTGCCGAGGACGACCAGTTCCCGGCCGACACCATCTTGGTGCTGCGGGTCCAGGTCGGCGACGCGGGCTACCTCGACCCGGCGGGCAACCCGGTGCCGGAGACCAAGCTCGAGGGCAAGGGCGCGGCGATGATCTTCAACAACGGCCGGCTGGTGCGGGGCACCTGGCAGAAGGGCGGGCTCGACCAGCCGATCAGGCTGTCGACGAAGGCGGGCAAGCTGACCGTCCCGACCGGCAGGGTGTGGATCGAGCTGGTGCCGGCAGCGACCGGGGACGTCACGTTCCAGAGGTGACGTCCGCGCCGGTCAGCTCGGTGCCGTTCTCGGCGAGGGCCCGGAAGCCGGCGAGGATGAACCCGATCGCGGTCTCCACGTTGGCGGCCGCCACCTCGGGATCCTCGGCACCGGAGACCGACTCGCCGGCCGACGACATCGCGCCGAAGAAGATCCGGGCGAAGGTCTGCTGGAGGTCCTCGTCGAGCTCCCACTGGCCGGCGGCGAGCACCGATCTCACGATCTCGAGGACGTTCGCGAACGTCGAGCGCTCCTCCTGCTCGCGGAACCGCTCGTAGCCGAGGACCGACGGACCCTCCTGGATCACGATCCGGCGGTAGCGCGCCTCCTGCACGACCGCGAGGAACGCGCGCAGGCCCGCGGTGGCCTTCTCCCACGGGTCCCGGTGGCCCTTGAGCGCCTTCTGGATGGCGCGCGCGGCGTCGTCCTCGACCCGCTCGAAGACGGCCTCGAACAGCGCCTGCTTGCCGCTGAAGTGGTGGTAGAGCGCGCCCTTGGTGACCCGGGCGCCCGCGACGATCGCGTCGAGCGAGGTGGCGGCGTACCCGCCCTCGGTGAACAGCTCCTCGGCGACGTCGACCAGTGCGCGCTTGGTCGACGCGGAGTACTGCTGCCGGCGGCCCGCGCCCGGGACGCCGGGCACCTTGGGCACGAGCTTGGAGACCGTCGACTTGCTCATAGTCCCGGCAGCCTAATACCGACCGTCGGTACGGGTGAC
The DNA here is from genome assembly GCF_054782915.1 of Nocardioides hungaricus. NCBI lineage: Bacteria > Bacillati > Actinomycetota > Actinomycetes > Propionibacteriales > Nocardioidaceae > Nocardioides > Nocardioides hungaricus. The sequence continues at coordinate 19,048 of NZ_BAAGRO010000048.1, forward strand.
CGCGATCACCGGCGCCCGGCTTGCATACCGCGAGTATGACTACGTACCGTGGGTACGTACTTACGGTATGTAGGTCTCACCCCGAAGGAGACGCCATGACCTGGAAGTCCTTCCACTCCCGCGGAGAGATCCTCCGCGACGTCATCGCCGCGGCCGACGAGCGCCGCGACGGCCTCCTCCCGCTCGACGTCGCGGGCGCCACCGAGGCGTTCGAGGACGAGCTCGCCCTGCTGGGCGCCCTCCAGCTGCGCTGGCACACCCGGCTCTCCGGGCGGATCGAGCGCGAGCTGATGCGCCAGCCGATGGATCTCGAGGGCGCCGTCGTCGCCGCCTGGCACGCCACCGCGGACGAGCTCCCCGGCGTCCGCGCGATCATCGACCGCGAGCGCGCCGAGCCCCGGGACGCCGCCGTCGCCGACGCGATGGCCAGGTCCGCCGCCAAGGAGCGGATCCTGCTGGCCATGATGGCCGGCCGGGCCAGCGCCTCCGACGACACCGCGGTGCGCGTCGGCGCGGCCATCGAGGCCGGCGCCCGCGCGACGTACCGCCCCGTGCGCCAGCCGGTAGGCCAGTCCGGCGCCCGCCGTGCCCGGCGGTCGGCCGAGCAGCCCCGCCTGCTGGCCCGGCTCAAGGCCGCCCTCGCCGCCTGAGACTGCCCGGTCTGTCGCCTGGTCTGGCGCATGATGGGGACATGACCGAGGTGCGTGCCGGGATGCTCCTGGTGGCGACGCCCGCGCTCGTCGACCCGAACTTCGTCGACACCGTCGTGCTCCTGCTCGACGTCGACCACCAGGGCGCGCTCGGGGTCGTGCTCAACCGGCCGTCGGGGATCCCGGTCTCCGACGTGCTCCGGGACTGGGGCGAGGTGGTCGCCGAGCCCGAGGTCCTCTTCCGCGGGGGACCGGTCAGCACCGAGGGGGCGCTCGCGGTCGCGACGCTGCGCGCCGAGGACGACGTGCCGGTCGGGTTCCGCGCGGTCGAGGGCCGGCTCGGCCTGCTCGACCTCGACACCCCGGTCGAGCTGCTCGAGGGCAGCCTCGAGGGGGTCCGCATCTTCGCCGGCTACGCCGGCTGGGGCGCCGAGCAGCTGGTCGGGGAGATCGCCGAGGGGAGCTGGTACGTCGTGCCCGCGCAGCTCCCCGACGTGTTCCGGGTCGACCCGCGCGACCTGTGGCGCGACGTACTGCGCCGCCAGCCGGGCGACCTCGCCTGGCACTCGACCCGGTCCCTCGACCCCGACCTCAACTGACCCGACTCGGCGCGTCTTGCCCGCTGGTGGGGTGCGAGTCGGCGCGTCTTGCCCGCCACCTGTGGACAGCCCGGGCAACTTGCGCCGACTCGGCGTCTCAGCCCGGGCAACTTGCGCCGAGTCGGCGGATCGGGCGGCGGGCCCTGAACTACAGTGGGCGACGTGACCACGATCGGCTTCTCGACAGACACGGACGTCCGCGAGGATCGGCGTACCGTCCCGACCGACGAGGGTGACCACGATCGGTTCTCCCACTACGTGGAGAAGGACAAGCTCACCGAGGCGATGGTGATGGGCACCCCCGTCGTCGCCCTCTGCGGCAAGGTCTGGGTGCCCAGCCGCGCCCCGGAGAAGTTCCCCGTGTGCCCTGAGTGCAAAGAGGTCTGGGAGTCGCTCAACGACGACTCGGGCAAGAACGAGTGACGGGCCGGCCCGAGGCCGACCCCCAGCCCAACGCGCCCCTCGGCGGTCGACTCAGTCCGGCCTGGCCGGAGCGCGCCGCCTGGGGGACGGCGACGTCACTGCGTGCGTGGCAGGCGGCCGCCATGAAGAGGTACTTCGACGCCCACCCGCGCGACTTCCTCGCGGTCGCGACGCCGGGCGCCGGCAAGACGACCTTCGCGCTCTCGGTCGCCTCCGAGCTGCTCGGCCGCCGGATCGTCGACCGGGTCACGGTCGTCGCGCCGACCGAGCACCTCAAGCTGCAATGGGCCGAGGCGGCCGCCCGCGCCGGCATGCCGATCGATCCGACGTACGCCGCCGGCAAGGGCAAGACCTCCGGCGACTACGTCGGGATCGCGGTCACCTACGCCGGCGTCGCGGTCAACCCGCTGGCGATGCGGATCCGCACCGAGCGGTTCAAGACGCTGGTGATCCTCGACGAGGTGCACCACGCCGGCGACGCGCTGTCGTGGGGCGAGGGCGTGCGCGAGGCGTTCGAGCCGGCGACCCGTCGGCTGGCGCTGACGGGTACGCCGTTCCGCTCGGACGTCAACCCGATCCCGTTCGTCACCTACGCCCCCGCGCCCGACGACCCGGCCGGCGTGCCGCGCTCGGTCGCGGACTTCACCTACGGCTACGCCCATGCGCTGGCCGACCACGTCGTCCGGCCGGTGCTGTTCCTGGCGTACTCCGGCGAGATGCAGTGGCGCACCCGCGCCGGCGACGAGATCGCGGCGCGCCTGGGCGAGCCGCTCACCAGGGACCTGACCGCGCAGGCGCTGCGCACCGCGCTCGACCCGACCGGCTCGTGGATGCCGGCGGTGCTGGCCGCCGCCGACAAGCGGCTCTCCGAGGTACGCCGCCATGTCCCCGACGCCGGCGGCCTCGTGATCGCGAGCGACCAGGACTCCGCGCGCGCCTACGCCAAGCTGCTCAGGCGGATCTCGGGCGAGACGGCGACCGTCGTGCTGTCCGACGAGAAGCTCGCGTCCAGGCGGATCTCGGAGTTCACCGCGAGCGACCGGCGGTGGATGGTCGCGGTCCGGATGGTGTCCGAGGGCGTCGACGTCCCGCGCCTCGCGGTCGGCGTCTACGCGACCACCACCTCGACGCCGCTGTTCTTCGCCCAGGCGGTCGGCCGCTTCGTGCGCGCCCGCAACCGGGGCGAGACCGCGTCGGTGTTCCTGCCGTCGGTGCCGAGCCTGCTCGGCTTCGCCTCGGAGATGGAGGCGCAGCGCGACCACGTGCTCGGCCGGAGGATCTCCGACGAGAGCGACCTGCTGGCGCGGGCGAACGCTGCCGAGGGGGCGTCGGCGGAGCTGGAGCTCTCCTTCGAGGCGCTCGGCTCGGAGGCGCGCTTCGACCGGGTGCTCTACGACGGGGCCACGTTCGGCCACTCCGGCGAGGTGCACGTGGGGTCGGAGGAGGAGATGGACTTCCTCGGCATCCCCGGGCTGCTCGAGCCCGACCAGGTGCGCGAGCTGCTGCAGACCCGGCAGAGCGATCGGGCCAGGAAGCAGCGGGCGGGCCGCGCCGAGGAGGCCGCGGACGCGCTCGTAGAGATGACCACGCACGAGCAGCTCGCGGTGCTGCGCCGCGAGCTGAACGGGCTGGTCGCCGCCTGGCACCACCGCACCGGCCAGGCCCACGGCATCACCCACGCGGCGCTGCGCCAGGAGTGCGGCGGGCCGGCCGCCGCGGTCGCCACGGCCGAGCAGCTGCGCGACCGGATCGACCGGATCCGCGAGTGGGCGCTGCGCAAGACCTCGTAGGCGTCCCTAGACTCGACCCCGTGTCGGCCGAGACCTCGCAGACGCTGGACCGGGGACTGCGCGTCCTCGACGTGCTCGCGTCGTCCTCCGACGGGCTGACCGTGACCGAGCTCGCGGCCCGGCTGGAGGTCAACCGCACGGTCGTCTACCGGCTGGTGAGCACGCTCGAGCAGCACGCGCTGGTGCGCCGCGACCCGCGCGGCCGGCTGCACGTCGGCCTCGGCGTGCTGCACCTGGCCTCGGCCGTGCAGCCGGTGGTCCGCGACCTCGCCGTACCCGTGCTGCGCGACCTGGCCGAGTCGGTCGGCTGCACCGCGCACCTGACCGTCGCGGACGGCGAGGAGGCGCTGGCGCTCGCGGTGGTCGAGCCCTCGTGGACCGACTTCCACGTCGGCTACCGGGTCGGCTCGCGCCACCCGCTGGACCGGGGCGCCGCCGGCCGGGCGATCCTGCTCGGGCGCGAGGACGGTGCGCCGTACTCCCTGACGACCGGCGAGCTCCAGGCCGGCGCCCGCGGGCTCGCCGCGCCGGTGCGCGGGGTCGAGGGGCTGGCCGCGAGCGTCGGCATCGTGACGCTGGCCGACATCGACGTCGCCGAGATCGCCCCGCAGGTCCTCGCCGCCGCGGCCCAGGTCGCGGCGCGGCTGAGCTAACCCTGGGAGGCGTGCTGGCGGGCGTGCGCGATCGCCTCCGGCGTACTGGCGAACAGGTGCCGCTCGTGGGCGAGCCGGTCGTGGACGCCGAGCTCGCGCAGCACCCGCTCGTGCTCGGGCCGTACGCCGGACAGGAGCACCGTGATCCCGCGGCCCTCCAGCCGGCTGACGGTGTCGGCGAGCACGTGCGCGCCGGTCGCGTCGAGGGTCGTGACGTGCGACATGCGCAGGATCACGACCCGGACGTCGCTGACGTCGGACAGCTCGAGCAGGAAGTCGTGGGCGGCGGCGAAGAACAGCGGGCCCTCGAGCCGGTAGGCCACGACGTGGTCGTCGAGCAGCGCCTGCTCCTCGGCCGTGCGGTCCTCGGCCTCGCCGTCCAGCGGCATCTCCTCGACCCGGGCCGTCTGCGCGGTCTGGCGGATCGCGACGAACCCGGCCAGCAGCAGCCCGACGATCACGGCGGTCACCAGGTCGAAGGCGAGCGTCGCGACGGCGGTGACGGCGAGCACCGCGGCGTCGCCGCGGGTGGACCGCACCAGCGCGGACACGCTGGAGACGCGCACCATCTGGCCCGCCGTGGCGATCAGGACGCCGGCCAGGGCGGCGAGCGGGATCTCGCCGACCCAGCGGGCGGCGACCAGCACGACGAGCAGCAGTACGACGGCGTGGGTCAGCGCCGCGAGCCGCGACGTGGCGCCGGAGCGCACGTTGACGGCGGTGCGGGCGATCGCGGCGGTCGCCGGGATGCCGCCGAAGAGCGGTGCGCCGAGGTTGGCGAGCCCCTGGCCGACCAGCTCGCGGTCGGGGTCGTGGCGCTGGCCGACGCTCATGCCGTCGGCGACGGTGGCCGAGAGCAGGCTCTCCAGCGCCGCGAGCGCCGCGACGGCGATCGCCGGCAGCACCAGCGCGTCGAGCTCCGAGAGCGGCACGGTCGGCAGCTGCGGCGCCGGCAGCCCGCTCGGGATGTGGCCGACCGGGCTCGCCCCCAGGCCGAGCAGGGAGTTGGCCGCGGTCGCCGCGACTACCGCGAGGAGCGCCCCCGGAAGCGTCGGCCGGAGCCGCCCGACGGCCAGGATCGCGACCACCACCGCTGCGGTCATGACGGGCGCGACCCACCGCGGATCGCGCACCCACGCCTCGGCCGACCGCGCGGCGAGCACGACCACCTTCTCGGCCTCCGCGTCGACGCCGAGCGCCGCCGGCAGCTGCTGGAGGGCGATGATCGCGGCGATGCCGATCGTGAAGCCCTCCACCACCGGCACCGGGACGTACCGGATGAACCGCCCCGCGCCGGCCCAGCCGAGGACGACCAGGATCAGGCCGGCGAGCAGGCCCACGACCAGCACCCCGTCCGCGCCCTGGGACGCCACGATCGGCACGAGGACGACGGTCATCGCGCCGGTCGGGCCGCTGACCTGCACCCGGCTGCCGCCGAACACCGCCGCGAGCGCCCCCGCCACGATCGCGGTCACCAGGCCGGCCGCGGCCCCGAGGCCGGAGCTGACCCCGAACCCGAGCGCGAGCGGCAGCGCCACCAGGCCGACCATCAGGCCGGCCACCGGGTCGCGCCGCAGGTCGGCGCGCGTCCAGTCCGATCGCCGCGGCAGCAGGCTCGCGGCGCGGGTCGCGACGCTCACCTCGGCGCGGCGTCGACGTGCACCAGGCCGCCGAGGATCTGCCGGGCGGCCAGCAGCAGGTCGCGGACCTCAGGCACGCTCACCGAGTAGATCACCTCGCCGCCCTGCCGCTGAGAGACGACCAGCGACGTACGCCGCAGCACGGCGAGCTGCTGGGAGAGGTTGCTCGGCTCGATGTCGATCTGCTCCAACAGCTCGTGCACGGCGTGGTCGCGCTCGGAGAGCAGCTCGAGGATCCGGATGCGCGCGGGGTGCCCGAGCGTCCGGAAGAACTCCGCCTTGGCCTGGTAGAGAGGGACGCTCACGGCTTGAACTCTACAACATGTGAAGATGTCTTCATATTGCCGGGCCCGGGCTCATCGGCTCCGGGCCAGGGGCAGCACCCGGTAGGGCACCTGGGTCGCCAGCGCGATCACCGTCGCGGACCGCACGATCGCCGGGTGCTCGAGCACCCGGTCGATGACGCGCTGGAGGTCGGCGTTCGACCGCGCGACCACGCGCGCCCACAGGTCGCCGGCGCCGGTGATCGTGTGGACCTCCAGCACCTCGGGGATCGCGGCGAGATGGCCGCCGACCGCGTCGTGCCCGCCCTGGCTGGCCTCCTGGCGGATCTCGAGGGTCAAGAACGCGGTGACCGGGAAGCCCAGCGCCGCGGGGGAGAGGTCGGGTCCCCAGCCGGTGATCACACCGGTCGCGGTGAGCCTGTCCAGCCGCGCCTGCACGGTCCCGCGGGCGACGCCGAGCCGGCGGGACGCCTCGAGCACGCCGAGGCGGGGGTCGGCGGCGAACAGCTCGATCAATCTGCCGTCGAGATCGTCCACGATCGCTCCTGTCGCTGGACACATTGCACAGCATTTCGCCGTTCGGTTGCACAGAGTGTCGCACGGCGACAGGCTCGCCGCATGACGCTGACGCCCGACGAGCTCAAGGCCGACCTCACCCTCGAGCAGCTCAGGGAGCTGGTCGGGCTGGTGGAGTACGACGCCGCCAACGACCCGTTCCCGGTGACCGCCCAGGACGCGGTGTGCTTCGTGGTCGGCAACGCCACCCAGGCCGCGACGTTCTACCAGCTCGCGCTCGGCATGGAGCTCGAGGCCTACCGCGGCCCCGAGACCGGCTGCCGCGACTCGAAGTCCTTCGTGCTGCGCTCCGGCAGCGCCCGCTTCGTCTTCACCGGCGGCGTCACGCCGGACAGCCCGCTGCTCGACCATCACCGCAGGCACGGCGACGGCGTCGTCGACCTCGCGATGGAGGTGCCCGACGTCGACAAGTGCATCGACCACGCCCGCGCCCAGGGCGCGACCGTCCTGGTCGAGCCGCACGACGAGTCCGACGAGCACGGCACGGTGCGGATCGCCGCCATCGCGACGTACGGCGAGACCCGCCACACCCTGATCGACCGATCGAGGTACGACGGCCCGTACCTGCCCGGCTACGTCGCGGCGGCCACGACCGTGGCCCGGCGGGAGGGGCACGCGAAGCGCCTCTTCCAGGCCATCGACCACTGCGTCGGCAACGTCGAGCTCGGCCGGATGGACGAGTGGGTGGCGTTCTACAACAGGGTGCTCGGCTTCACGAACATGGCCGAGTTCATCGGCGACGACATCGCCACCGACTACTCGGCGCTGATGTCCAAGGTGGTCGCGAGCGGCAACCACCGGGTGAAGTTCCCGCTCAACGAGCCCGCGATCGCGAAGAAGAGGTCGCAGATCGACGAGTACCTCGAGTTCTACGACGGTGCCGGCTGCCAGCACATCGCGCTGGCGACCAACGACATCCTGCGCAGCGTCGACATCCTGCGCGACAACGGCATCGAGTTCCTCGACACTCCCGACTCCTACTACGACGACCCGCAGCTGCGCGCCCGGATCGGCGAGGTGCGGGTCCCGATCGAGGAGCTGAAGCGGCGCGGGATCCTCGTCGACCGCGACGAGGACGGCTATCTGCTGCAGATCTTCACCAAGCCCATGGGCGACCGGCCCACCGTGTTCTACGAGTTCATCGAGCGGCACGGCTCGCTGGGCTTCGGCAAGGGGAACTTCAAGGCGCTGTTCGAGGCCATCGAGCGGGAGCAGGAGCTGCGCGGGAACCTCTGATCTGACGTCGAGACACCTGAAACGGCCCCCAGAAGCAGCTTCTCGGGGCCGTTTCAGGTGTCTCGACGAGAAATCAGGCCAGGTCTGCATCAAGAGCCTAGGCAAATCCAGGTGGGGCAGGATGTGGCCATGGCGACGTACCTGGCGTTCCTGCGCGCGATCAACCTGGGCGCGCACCGGAAGTTCCCGAAGGACGCGATCGCGGCCGCGGTCGAGGGCGCCGGGTTCACCGGCGTGGCGACCTACATCAACACCGGCAACGTCCGGTTCGCCACGACGATGCGGTCGCGGGCGCGGATCGAGGCGGCGCTGGAGGAGGCGTTCCTGGTCGACCGCGGCTTCGAGGTGCCGACGATCGTGTTCACCCAGGCGGAGCTGCGGGCGATCGCCGCGGACGCCGAGCGGATCGGCGACGGGCACGAGGGGCGGCACTACGTGTCGCTGCTGAAGGAGGAGCCCACGGCGGCCGCGATCGCGACGATCGAGGCGCGGTCCTCGGCGGAGGAGGTCGCGAGGGTCGGCGGTCGCGCCGTGCACCTGCTGCTCGGCGAGGACCCTCAGCAGGCGAGGCTCGACAACGCGGTCGTGGAGCGGGCCCTCGGCGTCGCGACGAACCGGAACCTGACCGTGATCCGAGCGCTGGCGGAGAAGTGGTGCTGAGGCGCCAACCCGCTCAACCGAGCACGACTCCCGCCGCCGCCATCTCCCGCTCCGCGGCGGAGGAGGTCTCGGGGGCGACGCCGGCGCACAGCGAGAGCAGCACCCGCGTCGGGAAGCCGGCCGCGGCCGCGTCGAGGGCGGTCTGCCGCACGCAGTAGTCGGTCGCGATGCCGCAGATGTCCACGGCGTCGACCTCGTGCGCGCGCAGCCAGTCCGCGAGCGGGACGCCGTCGATGGAGCGGCCCTCGAAGCCGGAGTACGCCGCCTCGTGCTCGCCCTTGAGGAAGATCGCGTCGAACGGCTGCGGGTCGAGGTTGGGGTGGAACGCCTCGCCGTCGGTGCCGACCTCGCAGTGCACCGGCCACGAGTTGCGGAAGTCCGGCTCCTCCGACCAGTGCGAGCCCGGCGCGACGTGGTGGTCCTTGGTCGCCACGACGTGGGAGTACGCCGGAGCGTCAGGTGCCTGCGAGACCCAGGCCCGCAGCAGGGCGCCGATGTCGGCGGCCACGGCCGCGCCGCCCGCGACGGGCAGCGAGCCGCCCTCGCAGAAGTCGTTCTGGACGTCGGTCACGATCAACGCGCGCGTCATGAGCCGAGGGTAACCGTGGGGATCACCGGCCCCCCGCGAGACATCTGCTGGATCTCCATCGGGAGCTCGGCGCGCGAGGCCGCATGCCGGTCGCGGGCCGAGTCCAGCGGCTCGCGCCCGACGACCTCTCCGGCGCGCACCAGCGGCACCAGCAGCGGCCGGTCGTCTCCGTCGTCGCTCTCGGGGACACGCCCGACGCCCACCACCTCGGCCGTCGCGACCCCCGCGGCCGATCGCCGGCGCAGCGCGTACTTCCGTCCCCCGACCGACACCTTGTCGACGCTGCGCTTGACGACCGACACCATCTCGCCGGCGTCGGAGGTCCGCGCGACCAGCTTGTAGACGAACCCGCACGTCGGGTGGCCGCTGCCGGTGACGAGCTCGGTGCCCACGCCGTAGGCGTCGACCGGCGCGGCCGCCAGCGCGGCGATCGCGAACTCGTCCAGGTCGCTGGTCACCACGATCCGCGTCGACGTCGCGCCCAGCGAGTCGAGCTGCGCCCGCACCTCGACGGCCAGCGCGCCGAGGTCGCCGGAGTCCAGCCGGACGGCGCCCAGGCCGGTGCCGGCCACCTCGACGCCCGCGCGGACGGCCGCCGCGACGTCGTAGGTGTCCACCAGCAGCGTCGTGCCCGACCCGAGCGAGTCGACCTGCGCGCGGAACGCGTCGGCCTCGCTGTCGTGCAGCAGCGTGAACGAGTGCGCGCTGGTGCCGGCCGTCGGGACGCCGTACCGCTGCCGCGCGGCGAGGTTCGAGGACGTCGCGAAGCCGGCGACGTATGCCGCCCGCGCGGCCGCCACCGCGGCCTGCTCGTGGGTGCGCCGCGAGCCCATCTCGATGCACGGCCGGCCGCCCGCGGCCAGCGTCATCCGCGACGCCGCGGACGCGATCGCCGAGTCGTGGTTGTAGATCGAGAGCAGCAGCGTCTCCAGCAGCACCGCCTCGGCGAAGGACGCCTCGACTACGAGCAGCGGCGAGTGCGGGAAGTACGCCTCGCCCTCGGCATAGCCCCACATGTCACCGGAGAAGCGGTACGCCGCCAGCCAGTCCAGCGTGGGCGCGTCGACCACGTCCGCCAGCACGGCCAGCTCGGCCGGACCGAACGAGAACGCCTCGATCGCGTCCAGCGCCCGGCCGACACCGGCCACGACGCCGTACCGCCGCCCCTCGGGGAGCCGACGCGGGAACAGCTCGAAGACCGAGCGCCGGTGCGCGGCGCCCGACCGCAGCGCGGCCTGGAGCATGGTCAGCTCGTAGTGATCGGTGAGCAGCGCGGTGCCGGGAGTGGATGCAGTGGCCACGCGGACCAGTGTGCCAACATGGGGCTTGTGACCGCGCCCGTCGAGGTCGAGCCGACCACCACCCCCGATGAAGCCCTCGACGAGACCGTCCAGACGGCGAAGCCCTGGGTGACCATCGTGTGGAACGACCCGGTCAACCTGATGTCGTATGTGACCTACGTCTTCCAGAAGTACTTCGGCTACCCGAAGAAGAAGGCCGAGAAGCTGATGATGGAGGTCCACGAGGACGGCAGGTCGGTCGTGAGCTCCGGAACCCGCGAGGAGATGGAGCGCGACGTGCAGGCGATGCACGAGTACGGCCTCTGGGCGACGATGGACAAGCAGGAGTGAGCGCCTTCCAGCGGCACCGGCGGAGCAGGCTGATCATCGCGAACTTCACCGGCTTCGAGGCCGACCTGCTGCGCTCGCTGGCCGGGCAGCTGGTCGAGCTGCTGCGCAACGAGGCGGCCGTGCCGAACGACGCCGCCGACCCGCTCGAGGCGATGCTCGACTTCTCCGGGCCGACGCAGGAGCCGGAGGATCCGGTGCTCGCCCGGCTGTTCCCGACGGCGTACCCGCACGACGAGGAGGCGGCCGCCGAGTTCCGGCGGTTCACCGAGGGCACGCTGCGCGACGGCAAGGCCGCGGCGGCGATCGCGATCATCGACGGGCTCGAGGACGCCGGCCTGCCGCCGGAGCTCACCGAGGAGGGCCTGATGATCGACGTCGAGCTGGACGATGCGGCCGCCGAGACCTGGATGCGGTCGTTCACGGACCTCCGGCTCGCGCTAGCCACCCGGCTCGAGGTCGAGGAGGGCGACGAGGCCTACTGGCACTCGCTGCCCGACGACGACCCGCGGGCGCAGGCGCACGACATCTACGAATGGGTCGGCTACCTCCAGGAGACGCTCGTCGGGGCGCTGAGCAGCTGATGCCCATTCCCCCGTTCGTCGCCGAGCTGCGCGCGCTGGTCGGCACCAAGGAGCTGTGGCTGCCCGCCGTCACCGCGGTCGTACGCCGAGGCGAGGACATCCTCCTCACCCGGCGCGCCGACAACGGCCAGTGGGCGCCGGTCACCGGCATCCTCGACCCGGGGGAGGAGCCCGCGATCGGCGCCGCCCGCGAGGCGCTCGAGGAGACCGGCGTCGTCGTCACCGTCGACCGGCTCGCCTCGGTGAGCGCCAGCCCCCAGGTGGTGCACGGCAACGGCGACCTGGGCGTCTACCTGGATCTGACCTTCGACTGCGCCTGGGTGAGCGGCGAGGCCCGCGTCAACGACGACGAGAACGTCGACGTCCGCTGGTGGCCGGCCGACGCGCTGCCACCGATGACCGACTGGCTGCGCGAGCGGATCGATGGCGTCCTCGCAGGTGAGACCGCGGCGAGGTACCGACGGCCGTCCCCCTAACCTAGGGGCGTGCTGACCATCGAGCGGGCGACGTACGACGCCATCGTCGCGCACGCCAAGCGGGACCACCCCGACGAGGCCTGCGGGATCGTCGCGGGGCCTGAGGGCAGCGACCGTCCCACGCGGCTCGTGGAGATGGTGAACGCCGCGGGCAGCCCGACGTTCTACGAGTTCGACTCGACCGACCTGCTCCGGCTCTACCAGGAGATGGACCGCAACGGCGAGGAGCCGGTCGTCGTCTACCACTCGCACACGGCGACCGAGGCCTACCCGAGCCGCACCGACATCGGCCTGGCCATGGAGCCGAATGCCCACTACGTGCTGGTCAGCACCCGCGACTGGGCAGACTCCGGGGCGGGGAATAACGAGGGCCCCGTGGAGTTCAGGTCGTACAGGATCGTCGACGGCGAGGTGACCGAGGAAGAGGTCGCCGTCGTGGACGAGCAGACATAACCGAGGAGTCACACGCATGGCCATCGAGGTCCGGATCCCGACCATCCTGCGCACCTACACCGGTGGTGAGAAGGTCGTCACCGCCGAGGGCGGCAGCCTGAGCGCGCTGATCGACGACCTGGAGTCCCACCACCCCGGCATCAGGGACCGGCTGATCGAGGACGGCGACCTGCGCCGCTTCGTGAACGTCTACGTCAACGACGAGGACGTCCGTTTCACCGGCGGCCTCGAGGCCGAGCTGTCCGACGGCGACCAGGTCGTCGTGCTGCCGGCGGTCGCGGGCGGCGCTCGCTGAGATGACCCGCTACGACAGCCTCCTCGCGTCCGTCGGCGGTACGCCGCTGGTCGGGCTGCCGAGGCTGTCCCCCTCCTCCGACGTACGCCTCTGGGCGAAGCTCGAGGACCGCAACCCCACCGGCTCGATCAAGGACCGTCCGGCCCTGCAGATGGTCGAGGAGGCGGAGAAGGACGGCACCCTCCGCCCGGGCTGCACGATCCTCGAGCCGACGTCGGGCAACACCGGCATCTCGCTGGCGATGGCGGCCAAGCTCAAGGGCTACCGGATCGTCTGCGTGATGCCGGAGAACACCTCCGAGGAGCGCCGTCAGCTGCTGCGCATGTGGGGCGCCGAGATCGTCTCCTCGCCGGCCGCCGGCGGGTCCAACGAGGCGGTCCGCGTCGCCAAGCAGGTCGCCGCCGAGCACCCCGACTGGGTGATGCTCTACCAGTACGGCAACGCCGCCAACGCGCTCGCACACGAGCAGGGCACCGGCCCCGAGCTGCTCGCCGACCTGCCGTCGATCACGCACTTCGTCGCCGGCCTCGGCACCACCGGCACCCTCATGGGCGTCTCGCGCTACTTCCGCTCCGCGAAGCCGGACGTGCGGATCGTCGCCGCCGAGCCGCGGTACGGCGAGCTCGTCTACGGCCTGCGCAACCTCGACGAGGGCTTCGTGCCGGAGCTGTACGACGCCGCGCTGGTCGACAGCCGCTTCTCGGTCGGCCCGCGCGACGCCGTCCGCCGGGTGCGCGAGCTGCTCGAGCTCGAGGGCATCTTCGCCGGCATCTCCACCGGCGCGATCCTCCACGCCGCGCTCGGCCAGGCCGCCAAGGCGGTCAAGGCGGGCGAGAGTGCCGACATCGCGTTCGTGGTCGCCGACGGCGGCTGGAAGTACCTCTCCACCGGTGCCTACGAGGGCACCGTCGACGAGGCGGAGGACCGCCTCGAGGGCCAGCTCTGGGCGTGACCGGGGGCCCGAGCCGGTGCCTAGACCGGCTTCCCAGCGAGTTCCAGCGCGCGGTCCACCAACTCGCGGCAATCCGCCAGGTCGAAGGAGCGGTAGAGCTGACCGGCGACGCGCACCGGATCCCCGCCGTAGTAGCGCTCGTACTGCAACTGGCGCTGGCCGAACCCGTCCCCGCACACCTCCCAAGCGAGCTTGAACAAGCGCACCCGCTCTTCGGCCGGAAGTCCCTCGGCGCCTTGGTAGTAGCGCGCGACGTCCTCGCCGATCGGGCTGCTGAAGTCGGCCGCGGTCGGCATCATGAGGAGGCCACCGGCGCCCATGGTCTGTAGGTCGTGAACGATCTGCGGGTACACCGCCCCGGTGTACTGCCGCAGCGTGCGCAGAGGCTGGTAGGCGGGCACGACGACCCCGGACGATGTGGTCGACGCCCCCGCGATGGACCTGTCGATGAGTGACTCGGCGATGTCGACGGCCATGACGGCCGACGCCAGCATCTGCTGTACGTTCAAGAACCCGTCGACCTTGATCGAGGAGGCGAGGGCGGCGCACAGGCCCGCGACGAACTGCAGCTTGACCAGACCGCGGACTCCTGTCTGGAACGAGAGGTGCGGGCCCAGGCCGACGGCGTCGTACATGTGATTGGAGCGCGCGACGCTGCCGTGCATGAAGACGCGTGACCACGGGACCAGGACGTCGTCGAAGACGACCAGTGCGTCGGGTTCATCGAATCGACGCGAGAGCGGATGGTCGTAGTCGGACCCCTCGCAGCTCCGGAACGGAGGCCGGCAGATCAGGCGCAGTCCGGGGGTCGACAGCGGCAGCGCGAATGCCAACGCGTGCCGTTCGTCGCCCGGTCGCAGGCCCGGTAGGGAGTAGATCAGCACTTCGTCGGCCACGGGAGCGAGGGTGGCCAGCATGCGTGCACCTCGGACGACCAGTCCGGCGTCCGTCTCGCGCACCACGCCGAGGTGCAGCAGATCGTCGTGCTGCTCGGACTGAGCCCTGCTGCGATCGGTCTGCGGGCTGACGAGGGCGTGGGTCAAGAACAGGTCGCCGGTCCGCACTCGCGCGGCGAAGTCGAGGACGTTCTGGCCGAGATCTCTGTCGGGCTCACCGAAGAAGTCACTGCCCTGTGCGAGGGCGGCGACAGCGATGTTGACGAAGTCGGGCGTGCGACCCATCATCCCGAACGACTGCCGTGCCACGAGTGCGACGGCATCGCGTTGTGCTGCCAGTTCGGCTGTGCTCCGGGGCAACACGTGGCTGAATCCCAGCGTGGTGTCGTCGACCTCCCGGGTGAGCAGCGTGCGGTGCTCGGGGGAGCGCTGGAGGTCGTAGACCGCGGCGATGCTCGCCGCCGACCCGGCGAACCTGGGGTCGGTGACGACATCTTCGGCTCGCTCGCCCTCGATCCATACCTCGCGTGCGCTGGCGCGCAGCTGGCTGAGGTACTGGCTGCCGTCTCGTGTGGTGTCCATGGTGTCTCCGCAAGTGTGGTCTGGTCTGCTGGTCTGTTGGCGGTCAGGCGCCACGGTCCTCGGTGGCGAGGACCTGATGCTGTCCGAAGCTGCGACGGCCGTAGGTGAGGGCGTGGGAATGTGAGACCCCCGAGTCCAATACGCGGCCCATGCACACGAAGTGCGTGCCGATTCGATCCCGTGCGGTCAGTTCGCAGTCGAACCAGGCGCTGCTCTCCGTGTGGACGGGTGCCCCGCTCGCTCGGGGCTGCCAGTCCTCGTCGAAGACATAGGCCGGGGCCTCGGGGCGGTCTCGCCCCGCGAAGGCCCAGGCAAGGTCTGACTGCGCGCAGCTGAGAACGTTGACGGCAAAGATCCCGTTCGTCACGACTGCGTCTGCCAGGGGACTGGTGTGCTTGATGCAGAACAGGACGGTCGGGGGATCGGCGCTGACCGAGCACATCGACGTGATCGTCTGTCCGACCCGCCCCCCTGGGCCGTCCGTGGCGACGATCGTCGCGGCGGACGGCAGAGCCGACATCGCTTCGATGAACTGTGCGGCTGCGAGCGCCACCGTCTCGCTGGAGGCCGACGCGCGCGCACCCGTGGTATCAGCGAGACGGGTAGCAGTGTTCGCCATGGTCTTCCCTTCCGTTCGAAGCGTCGAGCCCGAAGGCCGGTGACGACGGTCACCTCGCCGTCAGGAGTAGGTTCTCGCCCGACCTCAGGTGCTGAAAAGCAGATGTTTCTGCGATTTACCGCCGGTTGAATCGATGTTCGGTGGCGAGACACGGCGTCGGGCCGACATCATGACCGGCATGAGTGCAGCAGTCGGATTCACGATCGTGCAGCTCGAGTACTTCGTCGTGGTCGCCGAAGCCGGCAGCATCGCTGCGGCCTCGACCGAGCTCAACGTGTCGCCGTCGGCACTCTCGGCCAGCGTCATGAGTTTGGAGAAGGCGCTGGGGGTGCAGTTGTTCGTGCGGAATCCTCCGCGTCGGGTCTCGTTGTCCGCAGACGGCCACAACTTCCTGGCCGAGGCGCGGACGCTGCTTCGCCACGCCAGAGACGTCGCGCAGTCGGCGCGTTCCGGGGCGAACGAGGTGGAGGGCCGGCTGCCGATGGGTTGTTTCGCTCCCTTGGCGCCCGTGTGCGTTCCCCGTGTCATGCGTGAGTTGGCGCAACAGAAGGCGGGGGTCGGTCTCGACCTGATCGAGGGCGACGTCGGCTCGCTGCATCGCCTGGTAGGTGACGGCGGATGCGAGTTCGCCGTCACCTACCTGTTGCGCCCCATCGCTGACGTCGAGTTCGAAGTGGTGCGGCAGATGGCGTTCCACGCGATCGTGAGAAGGGGTCACCCGTTGGGGAAGCGCAAGCGGGTCAGCCTGGCGGATCTCAGCGAGTACCCCTGGATCCGGTTCGACATCGCCGAGTCAGTTCAGGTCATGGAGCTGCTCCTGCTCGAGGCCGGCCTGTCGGTGCAGTCGATGATGACGTCCACCTCGGTCGAGACGATCCGTAGCCTCGTGGGCGCGAGTGACGGGTTCGCGTTGCTCACGGTCCCGTGGGGCACGGACGTCACGGCCGCGAACGACCGGGTGGTGCGCTTGGAGATCACCGGCCTCGGTCATCAGCTGCAGTTGGGAATCATGACCGCCCCGAGGCGCCGCCAGACCGCCCGCGGCGAACTGGTGCTGGACTGCGTGCGCACGGCTCTGGCGTCGTTGTGATCGTCCAGAGCATGCGTCTGGTCCGCGCCGCACCACGGTCTTCTCAACCTGCGTGAACGACGGGGTCCGCCTCATGGGCTCTGCCCGGCGCGACGACGGGCTCGTTCGTCTCGTTCGGGGACTGCTCGACCGCGCTCAGGTCCTGCTGGGCCTGAGACGTGCTGACCAGGCCCGCTTCGACCACAGACCGTTGCGGGTTCCGGTTGACGATCAGGCGGTAGACATCGGGACGGGAGTAGTGGCCGACGGGATCGGCAGCCGCCTTCGCGATCGTGCGGAGCGCCGGGTCGAGATCCGCATAGATGATCCCCTCCTGCGTCTCGGGAAGCGGGTCGGCCAGCATCGTCCCCTCCGGTCCGAAGATCCTGGCCGCGCCACCCCCGAGTTGCAGGAGGTTGCGCTTCTCCTCGGTATCACAGTCGAAGGCGACGTACGCCGCCTCGGTGACGACTGTGGTGGCGGCCACGACGAACGACTGCGTCTCCACGGCGTAGCTGAGGCTTTCCGCGACATTGACCTCGGCGCCCAATGCCTTCGCCAGCCCTCGATAGAGGCAGAAGGCTGGCCACGACGCGACGTGGATCTCCTCGTCGAGGTCGGCCATGACGTGCTTGTTCAGCGGCTGGATGTGCTCCCAGCAGCACAGCGCCCCCAGCTTGCCGATGCTGGTCTCGTGCACTTGGAAGTCACTGCCATCGCCTTCGCCGAACAACGACCGCTCGACGTGGGTAGGGCGCAGCTTGCGCCGGACTCCCAGCAGTTCGCCGGTGTTGCCGATGAACGCCTGCGCGAGGTAGAGCGAGCCGCGATGGCGCTCGCTGAAGCCGATGACAACGTGGATGCTGTTGCGAGCTGCGGCATTCTGCAGAGCCCGCATCTCCTCGCTGTCGCGACTCATCGAGTTCTCGTGGTACCGACCCACGTACGCCATCGCCGCGGCTGGCGAGTCCAGCCAGATCTGCCACGGATACCCGGGAAGCCAGGTCTCACCGAACGCGACCAACTGTGCGCCTCCGCGTGCCGCCTCCTCGATGAGACCGACTGCCTTGGCGATGCCACCGGCCAGGTCTAGCCACACCGATTCGGCCTGTACCGCCGCCACACGGACCTGTTTCATGATCAAACCTCTCTGACGACTTTGCAGGAGACACGGTCTGGCGAGTCGCCGCGCTGTTGCGGCAGCGCCGCGCGGCACTGCACAACGCTCGGCCGGCGCCCCTCACCCACTCCGTCTACGCGCCGCCATCGGTCCTGAGGACCGATCGCGGCGCGTGTGCGAACGAGTCTCACCGTGTCGATTCAGTTCGCTTATCGAACTACATGAACGATATAAGGACATTAGTACACCGTCACTTCGTTGCATACCCCCTGATCCGGAACTGGCTAGCAGGACGTCGACAGGCGGCTGCGTCCCCCGGCCGACTGATGCGTGGGCCCTCTCCGCGACTTCGTGCCGGGGTTCGACGGCGGAAAGTGCTTGACATCGCGAGCGCGGGGTCCCCACTATGTGCTCAACGTTCGTTCATCGTACTAAAAGAACGATAATCGTCCATCAGAGATCCAACTTCGGAGCGGTCGACGGTGCGGGATGACTCCCGTCGCGCCTTTGACCGACGCGCCATCTGGGACCCACCACACGAGTCAGGAGCAGCCATTGCCGCCGGACAGCGTCCCCGACCGGCCCGGGGTCCCTCCGTTGCCCACTCGAGGTGGACGGCATGGGCGACGGACGACCGGTGAGTCCCGCACCCTGCGACTCGCAGCCGTGACGAAGTGCTTCGGAGGTGTCACCGCACTGAGCGACGTCACCCTCGAGGTCACGGCTGGAAGCGCGCTCGGGGTCATCGGCCCGAACGGGGCCGGGAAGAGCACCCTGCTGAAGCTCGTCGCCGGAGCGGACCGCCCCACGAGCGGATCGATCTGGTACGGCCACCAAGACCTGAGACGGGTTCCTGCACACAAGTTCGCCAGGCTGGGCATCAGCCTCGCCCACCAAGTGCCTCGCCCCTTCCGTGGCCTCACCGTCGCCGACAACGTCGAGATCGGTGCCGCCGCCGCACGGCTGCCCAAAAACGGACACGCCAATTGGGTCCACGAGGTGCTGGAGACGTGTCGTCTCGGCCACCGCCGGGACACGCCGGCGGCAGAGCTGCAACTGCTCGATCTCAAACGACTCGAGCTGGCTCGCGCTCTTTCTACCGACCCCGCCCTCATCCTGCTCGACGAGGTCGCGGCCGGGTTGAACGGCCGGGAGCTCGACGAGATCATCGCTCTCATCGATGAGCTCAAGCGGCAGGGCCGTGGCCTGGTTCTCGTCGAGCACGTCGAAGGCGTAATCAGCTCGCTGGTCGACCGTGTCGTGGTCATCGACTGGGGCAAGGTGATCGCAGATGGATCCCCTGCCGCGGTGGCGGTCGACGAACGGGTACGTGCCGTCTATCTGGGTGACGGCGTCCCACAGGCGAGCGCCACCACCGTGCCGGCCGGATCGGGAGGGGCGACCGTCTCGGCACCGGCGAGCGGGCACACCCATGCCGCGCCTGGCGACGGTCCGGCTGCACTGCGATTGAACTCGATCAGCACCGCTCACGGCGACGTCGAGGCCCTACGCGACCTCGATCTCGTCGTCCGGCCGGGAGAAGTCGTCGCAGTCTTCGGTGCCAACGGCGCGGGGAAGTCGACTCTGGTCAGCACCATCTCGGGCCGGCTGGCGCCGCGCACCGGCTCCATCCTCTTCGAGGGAGCCGACATCACGCGGGTACCCGCGCACACCCGCAACCGCCTCGGCATCGCACACTGCCCCGAAGGACGGCACATCTTCGCCGACCTCACGGTTCGCGAGAACCTGGAGATCGCTGCCTCCCTGCGCACGCCACGACGCAAGCTCGCCGAACTCGTCACGAATGCCTACGACGTCTTCCCGTCTCTCGCGGACATCGATCGCCGCAGCGCCGGTGCTCTCTCCGGTGGCCAGCAGCAGATGCTCGCCATCGGCAGGGCGCTGATGTCCGAGCCACGAATGCTGCTGTGCGACGAGATCTCCCTGGGACTTGCCCCGCTAGCCATCGACGCCCTGTACGACGCCCTGCGACGCATCAGCCAGGCGAACGTCTCCATCCTGCTCGTCGAGCAGAACGTGCACCGCGGCCTTGCCCTGGCGAGCCGGGTCTACGTCCTCGACCGCGGTCGCAGCGTCTACAGCGGAGACCCCGCGCCACTTGCGGATCCCGCCACGCTGAACCACCTGTACTTCGGGACCAGCGGTCGGCAGAAGCCGAAGTCCGACCTTGACGCTCAACCCGAATCCAACCCACTGGAAGGACTTCACCTGTGACAAGTCGTGTCTCACATCGCACCGCCATGGCGGTCGCTCTCGTCGTAGTGCTGCTTGTCGGTGCGGCCGCCTGCGGGGGCGGCTACCGCTCCGCCAACAGCGATGACGGTTCGGGCCCGATCGTGCTGGGCACCAGCCTCTCTCTGACGGGCGTTCTCGGGCAGCCCGGCATCGCGCTCAAGGACGGGTACGAGGCGGCCGTCAAGGAGGTCAACGACGCCGGTGGCGTCGACATCGACGGCACCAAGCGCAAGGTCGAGATCGTAGTGCTCGACAACCGCTCGGACCCGGGTCTGGCCGCGCAGCAGACCCGGCAGCTGATCGACGACTCGAACGTCACGGCGTTGCTCGGCTCGATCACCGCGCAACTGCTCACCCCGCAAGCGCTCATCGCCGAACAGCGGAAGATCCCCTACGTCGCCACCGGCGATCCGGTGAACGCCTTCCTCGACGGGAACCCGGCGGGATGGAACTACGCCTGGCAGGTCTTCTTCAACGAGGAGGCGCAGGCTGCGGCAGTCGCGAAGCAGCTTGCCGCGGTGCCGTCGAACAAGAGGGTGGCACTGTTCACCGACACGGCGCCCGACGGTGTCGCCGAGCGACCCCTCTACAAGGCGGCCTTCGAGCGGGAGGGCCTGACGCTCGTGGGGGACTACTCCTTCCCGGTGGGGACGACCGACTTCTCGTCGTTCATCTCCGACGCCAAGTCGAAGGGGGCGCAGCTCGTGGTCGGCCAGATGGTGCCGCCGGACGGGATCGCCCTGTGGAAGCAGATGAAGGCCCTGGCTCTGCAGCCGGAGGCGGCGTTCGTCTCCAAGGCCGCCGCCGACATGACGTGGCCGAAGGCGCTGGCGGACACGGCCGAGGGCACCCTCACCGACGGGCTCTGGAACGTCAACCTGAACCCCTCCGGAAGCCAGGCCGTGCTCGACGGGCCACTCGGCGAGAAGTACCAGGACAACTTCGGAGGACTGACCATCGCCGTGCTGGGTTACACCGTCGCGCAGATCGCGACCGATGCCCTCGCGCGAGCAGGGACGACGGACGCCCAGGCACTCAACGAGGCCATCGGCAACACCGACGCCGACTACGCCGTGGGCAGGATCCGGTTCGACTCCAAGAACGTCTCCACCACCGACTACGTCCTCATGCAGTGGCAGCGAGGCGCGATGCTGCAGGTCGCTCCCTCGGTCGGCGGAGCCGAACTGCAAGTCCCCGCCGCGGGGTTGCGGTGACCCTCGCCAGGCCCGGCGGCGACGGGGCTCGCACATGGTGACCGCAGTCGTCAACGGGCTGCTCGTCGGAGGCTTCTACGCACTGACCGCTCTCGGACTGTCCATCGTCTTCGGAGTCCTGAAGCTCATCAACCTCGGCCACGGTGACCTGGTCGTCGGCGGAGCGTACCTGGCCAGTGTCCTGACCCTGCAGTTCGACCTCGGTCCGTTCACGGCCCTGCCCCTGGTCGTCGTCGGTGTCGCGTGCCTCGGCTACCTGCTGCAGAAGGGAGTCCTGACGGGCCTGCTCCGTCGTGGCTCGGACGCCGCCCTGGTAGCCACCTTCGGTCTGTCCCTGATCGCACAGGGGCTCTTCACGGAGTGGTTCACCTCGGCGCCGCGTGCACTCAGCAGTTCCCTGTCGACCTCTGGTGTGTCGGTTCTGGGAGTACAGACCCGTAGCTCTTACGTGGTCTCGTTCGCCGTCGCCTCCGTCCTGTGTCTTGCCGCCTACCTCGTACTCCACCGGACCCGGATCGGTGCTGTCGTCCGTGCGGCAGCCGCTGACCCGGGAACCGCAGAGCTTCTCGGCATCGACGTGAGAAGGGTGTATGCGCTGACCTTCGCCGCCGCAGCCGGCATCGCCGCCGCCAGCGGCATCCTGCTCGGCATCAACTTCAGCTTCTCGCCACAGGCCGGCACCCAGTACCTCCTCATCGGGATCGCCGTCGTGGTGCTCGGTGGCATCGGCAGCGTCTTGGGGACGGTGGGCGGCGCACTGCTCCTCGGGGTGCTGCAGGCCGTTGCGGCGCATCAGCTTGGAGGTGGCTACCGCGACCTCGTCGTGTACCTGACGTTCTTCCTGGTGCTGTGCGCCCGACCAGAGGGGTTGTTCACGAGACGTCCCGGCGGCTCGGCGTGGAGCACGCAGCGACGGCGTATCGCACCGTCGGTCCGCTTCCGAAAGGTCGGGCATGAGCACTGAGACGGCCTCGGCGACCCGAGAACACGGGCGGGAGTCTCGCCTGGCAGTCCATCCGACACTGGTGACGATCGCCCTCCTGGGCGCGGTCGTCTTGGGAGCCACGGTGCTGTCGCAGTCGACGGCGCTGTTCACCCTCGGGCAACTCGATACCTTCACGACGCTGTTCGCGTTCGTCGCACTTGCCCAGGCATGGAACATCCAGGCCGGCTTCACTGGTCAGGTCTCGCTCGGAGCCAGTGCCTTCGTCGGCATCGGCGCGTACACGGCGGGCCTGGTACTTCTCCATACGGACGTCGGATACGTGACGGCGCTGGTCCTCGCCATGCTCGTGGGCGTCGTCCTGGCCGCCGTCCTCGCGCCGCCGCTGCTGCGGCTGCGTGGTGACTACTTCGCCGTGGGAACACTCGCGGCCGCGCTGGCCATCCAGGCGTGGATCATCAACTGGGACTTCGCGGGCGGGTCCACCGGCATCAGCCTTCCGCTGGACCAGATCCCGTCTCCGGTCGCCGTCTACCAGATCTCCTGCCTCGTCGGCGGCCTCGCCCTGGCGACAGCGTGCGCGGTCTCCCGCTCGAGCTTCGGCAACCGGCTGCGAGCGGTCCGGGACAGCGAGAGCGCCGCGATCGGACTCGGAGTCTCCGCGTTCCGTCACCGGTTGGCGGCGCTCCTCATCAGCGGCGCTCTGACGGGCCTGACCGGTGGACTCGTGGCGCTTCAGCAAGTCAGCTTCGAACCCATGGGGATGTTGGGAATCAACTGGACGGTGAATGCGCTCTTGATGACCGTCGTCGGCGGCATGGGCACCGTCCTGGGGCCGGTAGTGGGCGCGGTCGTCGTCTACTACTTCCTCACCCGGCAGCTCGAGAGCTACCAGACGCTGAGCGTGGTCGTCGAAGGGCTCCTCCTGGTCGCCATCGTCCGGTTCGCTCCACAGGGCATCTGGCCGCTCATCACCCGGCTCCTCTCCTGGTGTCTTGCCAGAGCAGGCGACTCCGGGTCGAGTCCGCGACGAGAGGGTCCCTCGTAGCCCGTCGGCCCCTGCCCACGACAACGCCGGGGCACACGCGGATCCGCTGCCGTCCGTGGCGCCGATGCAGTCCGGGCGGCTCGCACCGGCTCCGCGTCAGTGCGACGCGGCGGTCGTTGGTCGTGGCGCGAGCGGTAGCATCCTGTCGCTGCCGGCTTGCGAGACGGCTCGTGCGTCACCTGGCGACGTGCAGCGACACCAGGATCTGCGCTGCAGCATGAGGCTGCTGGAAGGCGAAGGGGCATCAATGCCGTCACCCGTAGGCGAGACATCCCAGACCCTGGACCGGGGGCTCACGGTGCTGTCGCTGCTCGCGGAGCACAGTGACGGACTCACGGCGGCCGAGCTCGCGGAGAGGCTCGCGACGGCCCGTGCCGTCGTGTACCGCCTCCTGCGCACTCTCGAAGGGCATCGCCTCGTGGGTCGCATCGACAACCGCTACTTCCTGGGGATGGGCATCGCCGAGCTGGCCAGTCGACTCCGTCCGCGTCTGCAGGCCACCGTCCTGCCGATCCTTCGTCGCCTCAGCCAAGAGACAGGTAGCACCGCCATTCTCAGTGTGGCAGACGGCGACGAGGCCTTGATCCTCCTGACGGAGGAGCCCCTGCAGGGCACCTTCCACCTCGCGATGCGCGAGGGTTCTCGGCACCCCCTCAGCGTCGGCGCCGACGGAGTGGCCATCCTGGCCGGACGCCCCGCAGGCGCCGCGGACGGCAAGGACGTCCAGCGAGCCCGCCAGCGCGGATACGCCGTGAGTCGCAACGCCCTCCAAGAGGGCGCCGTCGGGGTTGCCGCGCCCATCGCGACCTCGGACTGGGCAAGCGCCAGCATCGGCATCATCCGGTTGGGCTCGAAGCTCGCCGATCCCGAGATCCCCACGGTCGTCATGGCCGCAGCGGCGAATGCAAGCGCGAAGCTGAACGGTCTCTGACCTCCTCTTATCACGACCTCTTATCACGACCGGGCCGCCCGTGCCGGTGCCGCGCCGGTGCCGAAGACCCTCTGCGTGACTACCTGACGACGCGTCTCGCCCCGGTCGCGGGGTGACGCGTGGCCAGCCCGACGGGGCCGGCCGACGACGGGCGCCGTTCGCCTCCGTGACCCGTGTCTTTGAACGGCGTGCCCGCCGTGCTATGGTTTCGATAGTCGTTCAGTAAGAACGATAATCGGAAAGAGGTGCGATGCTCAGGACCGCTGCCGGGACATCTCCAACCGGCGCTGAGGCCTTGGTCGAAGCGATGTCGGACTGCGGCGTCGACACCTTGTTCGCCAACCCGGGGACGACCGAGATGCCCATCGTCTCGGCCCTGGATTCCACACAGCGCCTGCGCGCCGTCCTGGGTCTGCACGAGAACGTGTGCACGGGAGCCGCCGACGGTTACGGACGGATCAGCGGTCGCCCCGCGGCGACGTTGCTCCACTTGGGACCCGGCCTGGCCAACGGCCTGGCCAACTTGCACAACGCCCGCCGAGCGCACACCCCCATCGTGAACGTCGTCGGTGACCACGCGAGTTGGCACCTGGCGTACGACGCTCCTCTGACCTCCGACATCGCGGCGCTCGCGGCCACCGTCGGCACCGTGCGCACCTGTGCCTCGCCCGATCTCGCCGACGACGTGCGGCTCGCTGTGGGCGACGCCGTGGAGCGCAGCGGCGTCGCCACGCTGATCGTGCCGGCCGACCACCAGCAGAGGCGGGCCACGGTGCCCGCGTCGTTCTCCGCTCCCGTCGCCAGCACGCCGACCGCCAGTGCGCCGACCGCCAGTGCGCCGGACCCGCGCGTCGTCGAACGCATCGCGGCGCTCCTGAGACAGCACGGCCCGCGCGCGGTACTGCTGCTCGGTGGCTCGGGCCTGACCCGAGCCGGTCAACTGGCCGCCGGTGAGGTGGCGGCCCGCACCGGGGCCGCGCTCTTCAGCGAGACCTTCCCGGCGCGTGTCGAGCGAGGCGGGGGCCTTCCGGCGATCGACCGACTTCCCTACTTCCCCGAGCGAGCCATCGCGGCGTTGGAGGACCGTCACGTGATCCTCATCGGGTCGGACGATCCGGTGGCCTACTTCGGCTACGAAGGCATTCCTTCGCGCCTCGCGCCTCCGGAGCGAGCGCACCGTCTCGCCGGCCCGACCGACGACGCGCAAGGCGCTGTGCTGGCGCTCGCTGGAGCGCTGGGTAGCGCCGGTGCGAGGCTCCCCTGTGCTCGGGCGTCCGAGCGACCCGACGGAGAGTCCCGGCTAGACGGACAGGTCGTGGGAGCGACGCTCGCCTCGCTCCTCCCCGAAGGGGCCATCGTCTCGGTGGAAGGTGGGACCTGCGGCTACCCCTTCTTCAGCGCGTCGCACGGCGCCAACGCTCACACGTCGCTGACCAACACCGGCGGTGCCATCGGGCAGGGGCTGCCCGTCGCCCTCGGCGCCTCGATCGCGGCGCCGGATCGCCCCGTCGTGGCGCTGCAGTCCGACGGCAGCGGCCTGTACACCGTCCAGGCGTTGTGGAGCATGGCTCGCGAGAACTGCGATGCCGTCGTCCTGATCGCGGCGAACCACAAGTACGACGTGCTTCGGACCGAGCTTGCGCGCCACGACCACGAGGAGCTCGGTGTGCAGGCCAGCGCGCTGACCGGTCTCGGCGACCCGAACATCGACTGGCGTGATCTCGCCGCCGGCTTCGGCCTCCCCGCCACCGTCTCGGCCACCGCCGGTGAGCTTGCCGCGCAGTTCACCGACGCCCTCTCGAACGGCGGCCCGCATCTGATCGAGATGGTCCTGTGAGCGCGGGCGAGACGGTGGAGGAGCGCGCACGCGCGTTCGTCGATCGCGAGCACGGGCTGCACATCGGCGGCGAGGAGCGCGAAGCCAGGGACTCGGAGACCATCGACTCGCTGGATCCGGCGACGGGACGACGTCTGTCGCGGATCGCGAGGGGGTCAGAGTCCGACGTCGACGACGCAGTCGCAGCGGCGCGATCGGCGTTCGAGGATCCGGCGTGGCGCGACCTCACCCCGTTGGCCCGCGGCGAGCTGCTCCACCAGATCGCCGAGATCGTCGACGAGCACGCCGACGAACTCGCCTTCATCGAGTCGTTGGACAACGGCAAGCCGGTCGCAGTCGCACGAGCCGTCGACGTTGGCACGACGGCGAAGCTCTTCCGCTACTTCGCGGGTTGGCCGAGCAAGTTCGAAGGCAGCACCATCCCGGTCTCTCCCCGTGGCGGACTGGACATCCTCAACTACACGGTTCATGAACCGGTGGGCGTCGTCGGCGCGATCGTCCCGTGGAACTTCCCGGTGTCCATGGCCTCGTGGAAGCTCGCTCCGGCTCTGGCCATGGGCAACACCGTGGTGCTCAAGCCGGCCGAGGAGACCTCCTTGTCCACGCTTCGCCTCGCCGAGCTGTGCGCGGCGGCAGGGTTGCCGGCCGGCGTGCTCAACGTGGTCACCGGGCATGGAGCCCAGGCCGGTGGTCACCTCGCCGCCCACGAGAACGTGGACAAGGTCGCCTTCACGGGGTCGACCGAGGTCGGCCGTCTCGTCGCCACGGCCGCCACCGGCAACCTGAAGAAGGTCACGCTGGAGCTGGGAGGAAAGTCCCCCCACATCATCTTGCCGGATGCCGATGTCGAGCAGGTCGCCGCGGCGGCAGCCGAAGGCATCTTCTTCAACCAGGGGCAGACCTGCACGGCCGGCTCACGGCTGTACGTCCACGAGCGTGTCTTCGACGACGTACTGGACGCCCTGGTCGCACGGGCTCAGTCACTCGTCGTCGGTCCGGGCACCGACCCTGCCACCGACATGGGACCGTTGGTCTCCCGCCGGCAGTTGGAAACCGTCACCTCGTACGTCCAGGCCGGTCTGGAGCAGGGTGCCTCTGTCGCTGTCGGCGGAGGCCGCCCTGCGGGCCTCGCCCCCACCAACCGCGATGGGTTCTTCCTCGAGCCGACAGTGCTGACCGACACCGATCACTCCATGCGGGTGGTGCGGGAGGAGATCTTCGGTCCCGTCCTGGTGGCGATGCGCTGGTCGGAGATCGACGATCTGGTACAGAAGGCCAACGACAGTCCCTACGGCCTCGCGGCCGGCGTCTGGACCAACGACGTCCGATCCGCCCACCGGATCGCCCGTGCCGTCAAGGCGGGGACGGTCTGGGTGAACTGCTACAACCTGACCGATCCGGGCTCACCGTTCGGCGGCTACAAGCAGTCCGGCTGGGGGCGCGAGATGGGCCGCGCCGTTCTCGAGAGCTACACGGAAACCAAGAGCGTCTGGGTGAACCTCTCATGATCCACGAGTCCATCGTGCCATCGCCCGATACCGACACCCAGCACCGAGAATCGCTCCAGGGGCAGGTAGCCATCGTCACCGGTGGCGGCATGGGCATCGGCAGATCCGTCGCCGCTGCACTCATGTCCCGCGGCGCCGCCGTGGTGATCGTCGGACGCCGGCGGCAGGTCTTGGAGTCCGCCGCCGCCGAGCTGACGACCGGCGGCAACGAAGTCATCCCCATCAGTGCCGACACCACCGACACCGACTCGGTTCGGCACATGGTGGAGACGACGGCGGCCGTGTTGGGACGTGTCGACATCCTGGTCAACGGCGCCGCAGCGCCGGCAGGGCTGGTACGCAACGATGTCGAGCAGGCCGACCCGTCAGCTCTGCTGGCCGACCTCGACACCAAGGTGGTCGGCTACTTCCGCTGCATCCAGGCCGTCACACCTCACATGCGGCGGAACCGCTACGGACGGATCGTCAACATCGGCGGACTGACCGGTCGCTCGAGTCATGCCTTGTCGGGCATGCGCAACCTGGCCGTCGTGCACATGACCAAGGCGCTCTCGGACCAACTCGGCCCTGCCGGCATCACCGTCAACACGATCCACCCCGGTGTCGTGGAGACCGAGCACATTCACGAGCTCTACGCCAAGAACGCTGCCGCAGAAGGCATCACCGCGGCGCAGGTCGAACAGAACTTCGTGGACCGCACCCCGATCCGACGGGTGCTCACGGCCGACGAAGTGGCCGACGCCATCGCCTTCTTCGCCTCGCCCCGCGCCGGCGGTATTACCGGCGAGTCCATCGGCATGGACGGCGGACTGACCCGAGGCATCTTCCTCTGACGCGTCGTGCGTCCTCAATCCGAAGGAGTCAGACATGATCGGAACCATCCTCGTAGCCACCGCAGGGCAAGGCGTGCTCCGCAGCAACGACGACGGTGCCACCTGGGCTCGCATCCCGCTGGAGCAGGATGTGGAGTTCGACGCGACGATCCGCTGCCTGGCGGTCCATCCCGAGGCGCCCAACGTCGTCTATGCCGGCGCGGACATCGGTCTCGCACGCAGCGAGGACGCGGGCGTCACGTGGAGCCGGGTCCCTTCTCCGTTCGACGAGCAGCAGGTCTGGTCCATGGCCATCGACCCTCGCAACCCCGACAGCTTCCTGGTCGGCACCGGGGCCCCTTCCCGGGCCGCGATGTTCCGCTCCGACGACGCGGGCGCGACGTGGCAGCGTCTGTCGCCTGAGATCCCCGAGCACTGTGCGGGAGTATCGAAGCCGCGCATCCTCACCATCGCGTGGGATGAGTACGACGGCAAGTCGGCGTGGTTCGGCATCGAGGAGGGCGGCCTGTGGGTCACCCGCGATCGCGGCGACACCTGGGAGCGCGTCGACGGAACACCGAAGACGCTGCCCGATGGCGTGACCGGCTCCGACGTCCACTGTGTGCTCGTTCTCGAGGGGCCGCCCAAGACGTTGGTCTGCCTCGTGGTGAACGCGATCTTCGTCAGCACCGACGACGGAGTCACCTGGACACGGACGGACACCCGCAAGGAGTGGGGCATCTACTACACCCGGCTGGTGGCCCGGCTCCCGGGCACGAACTCGATCCTGCTCGGCATCGGAGACGCCACGCCGGGGTCGGTGACACGGATCTTCCGCTCCGACGACCTCGCCCGGACCTGGCAGGAGGCCACCCTCGACGTGCCGGCCAGCTCGACCGTGTGGGCCTTCGGCACGCACGACGCAGATCCGGACCTGGTGTTCGCCGGCACGAAGTACGGCGACCTCTACCGCTCGACCGACGGCGGGCGCTCCTTCACCAAGGAGTGGCGCTCGTTCCCGGAGGTCACCGATGTCGCGTGGACCTCACACGTCGCGCCCGACGCACCCGCTTCTCACTGAAAGGACACGGACATGAACGACCTCGACCTCTCTGCCGAGAAAGGTCAGACGGTGCTGGCCAGGCCAGTGGTGCTGCGAACCCACCTGTCCCTCTTCGCCAGCGACATGGAGCGCTCCGCCGAGTTCTTCTGCGACGTCCTCGACATGAGGGTCACCGCACGAGGACCGCAGTGGATCTTCCTGTCCTTCGGCCGCAAGCACCACGACATCGCCATCATCCAGGCCGAGCCCGGTGCGCAGCAGGGGGACCTCGGTCTCCAGCACTACGGGCTCGAGATCGAGGGTGACCTGGACGAGCTGCGACGCCTCTACGCGATGCTGATCGCGAAGGGTGTCGAGGTCGTCAAGGCCACGGACCACAAGGTCGGTTACGGCCTGTACTTCCTGGACCCCGACGGCAATCGCTTCGAGTTCTTCAGCGAGACGGTCCCCGACGACGAAGAGGGAATACGGGTGCTGGGGGAGCACAACGCACCGAGCGAGCCCATCGTCCTCGACCCCCTCTACACCTGATGGCCAGGAAGGAGCCGACCTGCGGAGCCTTCCACGTCCGCAAGTGGTATGTCCAGGACGAGGAGGTGCTGGCCAACGAGACCGGCCGGCCGGCCGATGGTCCGCCACTTCGGCGGATCGTCGTGGCGGCCGCGGTGCACAACCCGTTCGCCGGCGAGTTCGTCCAGGACCTGGGGCCTGTGGTCGGGCCCTCCGGCGCGCTGGGGGCCGAGTTCGGCCGTCGCGTGCAGGCGGCCCTCGGTGGCGACGCGGTCCAGAGCTACGGCAAGGCGTGCCTGGTGGGGGCGGCCGGGGAGTACGAGCACGGCAACGCGTTCCTCACGCAGATCTTCGCCGATCCCGTGCGGGAGGCGGTCGGTGGTGGCAAGTCCTGGGTTCCCTCGACGGGCAAGGTCGCGGCGCCCGGCGCCAGTCTCGACATCCCCCTGGCGCACAAGGACGCGCTGTACGTGCGTGCCAACTACGACACCGTGACCGTCGCGTTCGGAGATGCTCCTCGCGCCGATGAGGTGGTCATCGCCTTCGCCTTCGCCACCAGAGGTCGGCTGCACGCCCGGCTCGGGGGCTTGGCCGCCGACGACGTGGTCGGGGAAGACGGGCTGCGCTGAGGCATGTCCGAGCCGCGGACCCATGTCGACCTCGTCCCGGAGTCGCGGATGACACGACTCGGTGGGCTGGACGCGCACTTCCTGCAATGGGGCGAGCCGGGCCGGCCCGCCGTCGTCCTGCTGCACGGCCTGCGCAGTTACGCCGCCACCTGGTCTCGCCTCGCCGGCGAACTCGCGCGTGACCATCAGGTGCTCGCCTTGGACTTCCGCGGCCGCGGACGGTCGCAGTGGGACACGAGGCGGCGCTACTTCACCGAGGACTACGTCGCAGACGTCGAGGAGTGGGTGGCACAACTCGGACTGCGCGCATTCGTCCTGGTCGGGCACTCCATGGGAGGTACGGTCGGATACGTCTACGCTGCCAGGCACCCGGATGAGGTGACCCGCCTCGTTGTCGAGGACATCGGACCCGGGTCGTCCACCGCCACCTCCGGGGCCGACCGCATCGGACGCGAGCTGTCGAACGTCCCACGCAGCTTCGCGGACCGGGCAGCGGTCGTGACGTACTGGAAGACGCTCAGACCCGGCATCGACGACGACGCCGTGGCGTCCCGGCTCGAGAACACCGTCGTCGAGGAGCCCGACGGGAGCTGGCGGTGGCGGCTGGACATGGACGGCATCGCGGCTGCCCGCCTCACGGGAGACCCGGCCCGGGGGATCGACCTGTGGCGCTGCCTCGAACAGCTGACCTGTCCGACACTGGTCGTTCGCGGTGGAGGCTCGGACTTCCTCAGTGCCGAGACATGCCGGGAGATGGCGACACGTCAGCCCGGGCTGACCTGGGTGGAGCTGCCCGGAGCCGGGCACTACGCGCACGACGATCAGCCGGAGCAGTTCGTGCGGCACGTCGCGGCCTTCTGCAGGGCCGGGACCAGGACATCGATATGATCATCGAGCAGCGCCGCTACACGACGGTCCCCGGCGGTGCCCCGCACTACCTGCAGCAGTGGCACGACCTGGGGAGAGCGGCCCAGATCCGGCATCTCGGTGAGCCGTTGGGCGTCTACCTGGTCGAGACGGGAGAGCTCAACACCCTGGTGTACCTGTGGCGCTTCGCCGACGCTCGAGAGCGAGCGGCGTGCCGCGATGCACTGTCCCGAGATGCCGACTTCGCCCGATTCCGATCCGCCGTCAAGGGCCTCCTGGTGCGCCAGCGCAACGAGATCCTGGTGGCCCTCGATCGACGAGACCGCCCTGGAGGAGCACCCATGTCCGACAGCCCACCGCCGAGTGCCGAGGCCTCGGCCTACCTCGACTCGATGGTCGAACGCCGCGGATATGTCCTGGACTACCACAAGGTGATGGCCGCCCAGGACTTCCCCGTCCTGAGAGCCGCGGACGAACTCGTCTCGGCCACCTACCTGGCCCAGCGGCGCCTGAGCCGAGCGACCAAGGAGCTCCTGTTCATCTTGAGCCTCACGGTCATGCGCTCCGAGCCGGCGCACATTGCCAGCCACATGCGCGTGGCGCTGCGCGAGGGGGTGTCGGCGGAGGAGATCCTGGAAGCGCTCGAGATCGCCCTGCCCGAGGCCGGCGTCGTGGCCTTCCAGCACGGTTTCGACGTGTGGCGGGAGGTCGTCGGCGCCGAGGGGCTCGAACCCTCCCAGCATCGGGCGTGACCGGCTGTCTCGACACGGTCGGCCTGCTCCCGGCGGTTGTGTCGCGCCGTCAGGGCCCCACGACCAGCGGTCGTGCCGCGCCGAACCGGCTGCCCGGCACCCGGTCCAGGCCGAGCAGCCCGGCCGCGAGGTTCGCCAGGTCGCCGTTGCGCACCGGCTGGCGTCTGGGGGCGTACGACGGACGGCGACCGCCCGGATCGCGGTAGCCCGGGTTGAGGGCGTAGAGGTCGCCGGCCTCGACGCCCGCCCCCCACACCAGGAACGGGATCGTGTAGTTCGCCGGGTCGGTGCGGTCGGAGTGGCTCGGCGCACCGGGGGAGAAGCCGTGGTCGGCGGTGAGCACGACCGTGACCGGGGACCGGGCGACGGCGCGCAGCAGCGTGCCGAGCTGGGTGTCGGTGCGCCGCACGGCGGCGACGTACTGCTCGGAGAGGCCGCCGAACTCGTGGCCGGCGCGGTCGGGCAGCGAGACGTGCAGGAACGTGAACGTCGGGGCGCCGTCGCGGAGGTCGGCGCGGGCCATCCGGACCAGCCGGCGCTGGTTCTCGTTCGTCTCGAACGTGTCGACGGAGCGCGGCCAGGACCGCTGGTAGAGCGAGAACTTGTCCTTGGTCGAGTACAGCGCGGTGTCGCCACCGGCCGCGCGGACCTCGGTGAACACCGACGCGATCGGCCGGCCGGCCGCCTGCTGCACGGTCGTGCCCGGGCGGTCGTCGTCCCAGGTGACGCCGTGCCCGCCGTACCGCGCGGTGATCCGGCGACCGGTGAGCATGCTGGTGTGGTTGGGCAGCGTGACCGACTGCTCGTACTCGGTGCGGGCGTTGAGCGTGCCCGCGCCCTCGTCCAGGAGGCGGTAGAGGCTCGGCGCTCCCGCCGGGCCAAGCTGCCGGATCGCGCCCACGTTGAGGCCGTCGACCGAGATCGCGAGCACGCGCGGCTGCGGTGGGTCGGGTGGGGGAGCGGGAGCGACGAGCGCCGCGAGGGTGAGGGCGGCGGTCGCGAGGGCGTGGAGCACTCTGTCACGGTAGCCGGGGTCACCGCCATCTCACGTGACGTCGGTCGCGCGCCCATGCGCAAGCCGCCCGCGAGGACCTAGCCTTGCCTGCTGTGCGCACCGTGACGACCGTCGATGCCCCCATCGGCATCTTCGACTCCGGCTTCGGCGGCCTGACCGTCGCCCGGTCGGTCATCGACCAGCTGCCGCACGAGTCGATCGTCTACGTCGGCGACACCGCCCGCCAGCCTTACGGCCCCAAGCCGATCGGCGAGGTCCGCGAGTACGCCCTCGAGTGCCTCGACCACCTCGTCGAGCAGGGCGTCAAGGCGCTGGTCATCGCCTGCAACTCCGCCAGCGCCGCGATGCTCCGCGACGCGCGGGAGCGGTACGACGTGCCGGTGGTCGAGGTGATCCTGCCGGCCACCCGCCGGGCCGTCGCCGCCAGCCGCACCGGCCGGATCGGCGTGATCTGCACCCGCGCGACCGCGGAGTCGCTCGCCTACGAGGACGCCTTCGCCGCCGCACCACAGGTGCAGCTGTCCACCCGCGCCTGCCCGGCGTTCGTCGACTACGTCGAGGCCGGCGTGACCGGTGGCGACGAGCTGCTGGGCGTGGCGCACGAGTACCTCGACCCGCTGACCCGTGAGGGCATCGACACCCTGATCCTCGGCTGCACGCACTACCCGCTGCTCACCGGCGTCATCTCCTACGTCATGGGCGACCACGTCACGCTGATCAGCAGCGCGGAGGAGTGCGCCAAGGACGTCTACAAGATGCTCACGCAGGCCGGCCTGCTGCGACCGGACGGCGTGCCGTCGTACTCCTTCCTCACCACCGGCTCGCCCGAGGAGTTCGAGACGATCGGGCGCCGGTTCCTCGGGCCCGAGATGGTCGGCACCCGCCAGTTCGTCGGGGGCCTGGTGTGAGGCTGACCGTCGTCGGCTGCTCGGGCTCCTACCCCGGTCCGGCCTCGCCGGCCAGCTGCTACCTGCTCGAGCAGGACGACGCCGAGGGCCGCACCTGGAGGGTGCTGCTCGACCTCGGCAACGGCGCGCTCGGCGCGCTGCACCGGTACGCCGACCCGCTCTCGATCGACGCCGTGCTGGTCAGCCACCTGCACGCCGACCACTGCCTGGACCTGTGCGGCTTCTACGTGCTGCGCAAGTACCACCCGACCGGTCCGCAGCCGCGGATCCCGGTCTGGGGCCCGGTCGGTATCGCCGACCGGATGGCGCGCGCCTACGACCTGCCGGCCGACCCCGGGATGCACCACGAGTTCGACTTCCGCTCCTGGGACGGCCCAGGTGAGATCGGCCCGGTCGAGGTCGGCCCGTTCACGGTGACGCCGATCCCGGTCGCGCACCCGGTCGACGCCTTCGGCCTGCGGATCTCGGCCGGGAGCGCGACGCTGGCCTACACCGGGGACACGGGGCCGACGCCGGCGCTCGACGACCTGGCCCGCGACGCCGACCTGCTCCTCGCCGAGGCGTCGTTCCGCTCGCAGGACGCCAACCCCCCCGGCCTGCACCTCACCGGTGCCGACGGCGGCGCGGTCGCCGCGCGGTCCGGCGCGAGGCGGCTCGTGCTCACCCACGTGCCGCCGTGGTTCGACCCGCGGGACGCGCTCGCCGAGGCGACGGCGGCGTACGACGGGCCGGCAGAGCTCGCCGTCGCGGGCGCGGTCTACGTGATCTGAGCGTCGTGAACACAGATCGCGATCTGTACGCGGTTGGTGACCTGGAGCTTGTCGAACAGCCGGGACACGTGGGCCTTCACGGTCGGCACCGAGAGGTAGAGGTCGCCGGCGATCTCGGCGTTGCTGAGGCCGCGGCCGACGGCGAGGGCGACATCGTGCTCGCGGTCGGTGAGCAGCGCGATCCGGGCCTGGGCGTCGGCGGCGCGCGCGGCGGCGGCGCTGGCGGTCTCGTCCGGCTCGTCGCGCAGCCGGCGGATCAGAGTGCGGGTGACCGAGGGGGAGAGCATCGGCTCGTCGTCGACCACCTTGCGGATCGCGGCCACGATCTGCGGCGGCGGGGTGTCCTTGAGCAGGAACCCGTCGGCGCCCGAGGCGAGCGCCTCGACGACGTGCTCGTCGGCGTCGAACGTCGTCAGCACGATCACCTTGGGCGGGTCCGGCCGGGTGTGCAGCTCCCGGGTCGCACCGAGGCCGTCGAGCCGCGGCATCCGGATGTCCATGAGCACCACGTCGGGGCGCAGGGAGCCGGCCAGCCGTACGCCCTCGTCGCCGTCGCAGGCCTCGCCCACGACCTCGACGTCCCGCTCCCCGCCGAGGATCAGCGCGAGCGCCGAGCGCACCAGCGGGTCGTCGTCGACGAGGAGGACCGAGATCATGCCGCCCACGGTATCCAGCCGCGCAGCACGAACGTCGAGCCGTCGCGGCCGTGCTCGAGCCGGCCCCCGCGCAGCTCGGCCCGCTCGGCCAGCCCGACCAGGCCCAGTCCCGCGCCCGGCGTACGGGACGGGCCGAAGCCGACCGGGTTGCGCAGCAGCACGTCGATGCCGTCGTCCGGGCCGCCGCCGACCCGTACGGTCAGCAGCGCGCCGGGTGCGTGCTTGCGGGCGTTGGTGATGCCCTCCTGCACGATCCGGTAGACGGTGCGCCCCGCCGCCTCCGGTACGTCGTCGTCCACCAGGTCCTCGAACTCGACGCGCATCCCGGACTCGCGCGCCTCCTCGACGAGACCGGGCAGGTCGGCGTACGTCGGCTGCGGCGCCGTCAGCCGCTCGCCGGTCGCGCCGTCGCGCAGCACCCCGAGGACGCCGCGCAGGTCGGTGAGCGCCTCGTGCGCCTTGTCGCGGATCACCTCGGCGCTGGCCCGGGTCTCCTCGGGCGTGAGGTCCTCGCGGTAGGCGAGCGCCCCGGCGTGCATGGAGATCTGCGAGATCCGGTGCGCCAGCACGTCGTGCATCTCGCGCGCGATCCGGGCCTGCTCCTGGCCGCGGGCCTGCGCGATCCGCAGCTCCTGCTCGGCCTCGGCCTCCTCCGCGCGGTTGCGCAGCGTCCAGATCAGCTCGCGACGCGAGCCGATGTACATGCCCCAGCCGAGGACGGCCGCGGTACCGACCGCGTTGGCGATCAGGACGACCCACTCGGGCTCGGACTGGTCGGCCGTGATCGTGCTGAAGAACTGGGCGGCCGCGAAGTTCGCCGAGCCGGCGACGACGATCTCGCGCCACCGGCGCCGGGTCGCGACCGAGGCCGCGGCGAGGACGGCCGGCCCACCCGCCGTACCCGAGACGGCGCTCATCAGCGCGACGACGACCGCGATCGCGAGCGGCCACCGGCGCCGGAAGAAGACGAGCACGTAGGCGACCACGCCGAGGGCCAGGTCGACGATCCACCAGGCGGGGGAGTAGTCGGCCTCGGCCTGCCAGGCCGGCAGCCAGACGATCGAGCTGATCGCGAGCATGACCAGCACCCGCCACACGTGGCTCCATCGCCGCAACGGCGGCTGGTACTCGCACGGGTCGGGCCGGTCCACGAGCCCCAGGCTAGGCGGCTTACGACAGGGGCACAGGCGGCTGGGGTCGGGGCGAGACCCCTACTTTCGTCACCTGGGACGATCCGCGGGTCCCGTGCGCACCCCTGTCCCGATCGGGCAGGGTGGAGCCATGATCGAAGTCGCAGGACTCACCAGGAAGTACGGCACGTTCACGGCCGTCGACAACGTCAGCTTCGTCTGCCAGCCCGGGCGGGTGACCGGCTTCCTCGGTCCCAACGGCGCCGGCAAGACCACCACCATGCGCGTCATGGTCGGACTCACGCCGCCCACGTCGGGCCGGGTGACCATCGGCGGCCACCTCTACAAGGACATCCCCAACCCGGGTCTCCACGTCGGCGTCCTCCTCGACGCCTCGGCGCAGCACGCCGGCCGCACCGGCCGCGAGATCCTCGAGCTGGGCGCCTCCACGATGGGGCTGCCGCGCACGCGCGTGGACGAGATGCTCGAGCTGGTCTCGCTCACGCCGAACGAGGCCAAGCGCCGGCTGCGCAACTACTCCCTCGGCATGAAGCAGCGCCTCGGCATCGCGCACGCGCTCCTCGGCGACCCGTCGGTGCTGATCCTCGACGAGCCCGCGAACGGCCTCGACCCCGCCGGCATCCGGTGGATGCGCGGCCTGCTCAAGGGGTACGCCGAGCGCGGCGGCACCGTGCTGCTCTCCAGCCACCTGCTGCACGAGGTCGAGCAGATCGCCGACGAGATGATCCTCATCGGCACCGGCCGGATCGTGGCGCAGGGCGACAAGAAGTCGCTGCTCGCCGGTGCCGCCGGAGGCGTGCACTCGTTCGTCACGGCGCTCGACAACCAGGCGCTGGCCGACGCGCTCACCGCGAAGGGCATCGCCGTCGCCGGTGCGGGCGAGGGCCTGCGCGTCGACGCCGAGCCGGTCGAGGTCGGGCGCACCGCGCTGGAGGCCGGCGTCGTGCTCACCGACCTCCGCTCCGGCGAGGGCGGGCTCGAGGACCTCTTCCTGGAGCTGACTGCCGAGACCCAGCGGGAGGCGATCGCATGAGCGCCTCCGCCGCAACCCCGACGATCGACCTCGCGGGCACTCCCCACACGCCGTTCTCGCGGCTGGTGAAGACCGAGCTCCGCAAGACGCGGGACACCCGGGCCGGCCTCTGGCTGCTGGTGGCCACGGCCGTGCTGACCGGCGCGGTGATGGTCATCCAGCTCGTGGTGGTCGTGGCGCAGGACCTCGTCGTGTCCTACAACGACTTCCTCACCTCGACGAACTTCTCGATCGCGCTGCTCCTGCCGGTGATCGGCATCCTGCTGCTCACCAGCGAGTGGAGCCAGCGGACGGCGATGGTGACGTTCTCCCTCGAGCCCAACCGCCAGCGGGTCATCCTGGCCAAGGTCGTCGTCGGCCTCCTGCTCGGCATCGCCGCCGTCGTGATCGCGCTCGGCCTCGCCGCGGTCTGCAACCTCCTGCTCAACATGATGTCCGATCTCGGCGGTGCCTGGGATCTGAGCATCGAGCAGACGGCGTACTTCGTGCTCCTGCAGGAGATCGGGATGCTGACCGGCTTCGCGTTCGCCGCGCTGCTGCTCAACTCGCCCGCCGCGATCGTGCTCTACATGGTCTACTCGTTCGTCCTCCCGACCCTGTTCGAGATCGGCGCCGCGCTGATCGGCTGGTTCGCCGACCTGCGGCCGTGGATCGACTTCGGTGGGGCGCAGACTCCGCTGTTCGACGGTGGCGGGATGTCCGGGCAGAACTGGGCGCACCTCGCCGTGTCGGGCATCATCTGGCTGGTCGTCCCGCTCGCGATCGGCGTCTGGCGGGTGCTGCGGGCGGAGGTGAAGTGACGTGACCGCGATGACGATGGACGTCGCGGGCACGCCGAGTACGCCGTTCCACCGCCTGGTCCGCGTCGAACTGCGCAAGTCCTACGACACCCGGTCCGGCTTCTGGCTGCTGGCGACGATCGGCCTGATCGTGCTCGCGGCCGAGATCATCGTGCTCGCGGTGGTGACGGTGCAGGACGAGCCGATCAGCTTCGGCGACTTCATGAGCGTGGCGGCGTTCCTCACCTCGTTCCTGCTGCCGGTGCTCGGGATCATGGTGCTCACCAGCGAGTGGAGCCAGCGCACCGCGATGGTGACGTTCGCGCTCGAGCCGCGCCGCCCGCTGGTGATCGCCGCGAAGGCGCTCGTCGGCGTGCTGCTCACCCTGGCGACGGTCGCGATGGCGATCGCGATCGGGCTCGTGTGCAACGTGCTCTACGGCCTGATCCAGGGAGGCGCCGACTGGTCGTTCGGCTGGCCGGACTTCTCCGCGTTCGTGCTGACCCAGGTGCTGGCGATGCTCGGCGGGTTCGCGCTCGCCGCGCTGCTGCTGAACACCCCGGCCGCGATCGTGCTGTTCTTCGTCTACAAGTGGGTGCTGCCCGGGCTGTTCGCGCTCGGCGCCGCCCTGATGGGCTGGTTCGAGACGCTCGCGCCGTGGCTGGACTTCCAGTCCGCACAGAGCGCGATCTGGGACTGGTCGAGCTCCGCGGAGGACTGGGCGCAGCTCGTGGTCTCCGGCCTGGTCTGGCTCGGGCTGCCGCTGGCCATCGGCATCTGGCGCGTCCTGCGTGCCGAAGTGAAGTAACGCTTCACCGAGGGTTGCCCGACACGTCACCTGCACGCGGTGGTGAGGAACCACCACCCGTGAGCCTGAGGGCATGTACCTGCGGCTGGCGGCCCTCGGCGACAGCACCACGGTCGGCATCGGGGACCCGGTCCCCGACGGCTGGCGGGGCTGGGCCCGCCTCCTCGCCGACGCACTCGGTACGGCGTACGACGTCTCGTTCTGCAACCTCGCCGTCTCCGGCGCGACCGCCGCGAGCGTGCGCGAGGCCCAGCTCGGCGACGCGCTCGCGCACCGGCCCGACCTGGCCTCGCTGATCGTCGGCGTCAACGACACGATGCGCTCGACCTGGGACCCCGACCGGCTGCGGCGCGACCTGATGGAGTCGGCCGACGCGCTGCACGGCGCCGGCGCGACGCTGGTGACCGCGCGGTTCCACGACCACGGCGCGGTGTTCGGCCTGCCGGGCGTGCTGCGGCGTCCGCTGGCCGCCCGGATCGAGGCGGTCAACCGCGTCTACGACGAGGTCGTCGCGACGTACGGCGGGATCCGCCTCGACCTCGCCACCCGGCCCGAGGTGCTGACCCGCCGGTTCTGGGCGGTCGACCGGCTGCACCCCTCCGAGCTCGGGCACCGCGCGCTCGCGCACGCCTACGCCGAGCTGCTCACCGAGACCGGGCTGTCCTTCGAGCTGCCCGGACTGGAGCCCGAGGGCGGGTACGAGCCGAGCTGGCGGCGCGACCTCGCCTGGATGGTCGCCGAGGGCGCGCCGTGGGTCGGCCGCCGGGCGCGCGACCTCGGTCCGTGGGCGGTCCGGATGGCGCTGACCGAGGTGTCGGCTGCGCGGTCTAGGGTCGACGCATGACTTCCCGCGAGAGCGCGCCCCGAGAGGACGGCAGGGCCGACGACGAGCTCCGCCCGATCAGGCTCACCCGCCACTGGCTCGACCACGCCGCGGGGTCGGTGCTCGTCGAGTTCGGCCGCACCCGGGTGCTGTGCGCCGCCTCGGCGTCCGCGGGCGTCCCGCGCTGGCGCAAGGGCTCGGGCCTGGGCTGGGTCACGGCCGAGTACGCCATGCTCCCCGCCTCCACCAACACTCGCTCGGACCGCGAGTCGGTCAGGGGCCGGATCGGCGGTCGCACCCACGAGATCAGCCGGCTGATCGGCCGCTCGCTCCGCGCGGTCATCGACTACCAGGCGCTCGGCGAGAACACCATCCAGCTCGACTGCGACGTCCTCCAGGCCGACGGCGGCACCCGCACCGCTGCCATCACCGGGGCGTACGTCGCCCTGGCCGACGCCGTCGCGCACCTGCGGTCCACCGGGGTGCTGACGGGCGAGCCGCTGACCGGCTCGGTCGCCGCGGTGAGCGTCGGCATCATCGACGGCGTGCCCC
Organism: Nocardioides hungaricus; assembly: GCF_054782915.1. Lineage (NCBI taxonomy): Bacteria > Bacillati > Actinomycetota > Actinomycetes > Propionibacteriales > Nocardioidaceae > Nocardioides > Nocardioides hungaricus. The sequence continues at coordinate 59,687 of NZ_BAAGRO010000048.1, forward strand.
GCCTCGACCTGCCCTACGTCGAGGACGTCCGCGCCGAGACCGACATGAACGTCGTGATGACCGGCGACGGCAGGTTCGTCGAGGTCCAGGGCACCGCCGAGGGCGCCGCGTTCGACCGCGCCGAGCTGGACGCGCTGCTGGCGCTGGCCGAGAAGGGCTGCGCCGACCTGACCCGGCTGCAGCGGGAGGCGCTGGGCTCGTGATCCGCGTGTTCCTCGCCTCGCGCAACCGCAAGAAGATCGAGGAGATGGAGCGGATCCTCCGCGAGCACGTCCCCGCGATCGAGGTCCTCGGCATCGACGACGTCGAGGGCTACACGGAGCCGGTCGAGGACCAGGCGACCTTCGAGGGCAACGCGCTGCTCAAGGCGCGCGCCGGACTCGCCGCGTCCGGGCTGCCGTCGCTGGCCGACGACAGCGGGCTGTGCGTCGACGCGCTCAACGGGATGCCGGGGGTGCTGTCGGCCCGGTGGTCAGGTCAGCCGAAGTCCGATGAGCGCAACAACCGGCTGCTGCTCGACCAGCTCGAGGACGTGCCCGACGAGCGGCGTACCGCCCACTTCATGTGCGCGGTCGCGTTCGTGCACTCCGGCGGCGAGGAGTGCGCGTCCGGCGTGATGCCGGGCCGGGTGATCCGCGAGTGCCGGGGGAGCGGCGGGTTCGGGTACGACGTGCTGTTCGAGGCCGACGACCGCCCCGGGCTGACCACGGCGGAGCTGTCGGTCGGCGACAAGGACGCGATCTCGCACCGGGGCTGGGCGCTGCGGCGGATGGCGCCGATCGTGGCGCACCTGCTGTCGTCGTAGGCTCAGGCCGACTGAGCCACGGGTGCCAGACGCTTGCTGATCGTCCAGCCCCAGAGCGCGGCGAACACGAACATGAAGAGGGAGTAGACCGCGGCCGGCACCGAGATCTCGGTGTTGTCGAGCACCTCGACGGCGACGTAGATCGCCAGCGTCGCGTTGTGCACGCCGATCTCCATCGATGAGGCGATCGCCTGCTCGGCCTTGACGCCCGCGGCCTTCGGGACGAGGTAGCCGAGCACCAGTGAGATCGCGCAGAAGACGCCCGCGGCCAGCCCGACGTCGGCGAGGTAGTCCCCGACGTTCTCGGCCTGGTCGACCAGGATGCCGAGCACGAGCACGGCGAGGATCACGGCGGACCCGATCCGCACCGGCTTGTCCATCCGCAGCGCCCACGCGGTCGCCCTGGCGCGCACCAGCATGCCGATCGCGACCGGGACCAGGACGACCGCGAACACCTCGACGACCTTGCCGAACTGCAGGCTCACCGACTCGTCGAGGTCGTAGTGGCTGATCGCGAGGTTGGTGATGATCGGCAGCGACACGATCGCGATGATCGAGTTGATCGCGGTCAGGCTGACGTTGAGCGCCACGTCGCCGCGGAACAGGTGGCTGAACAGGTTGGCGCTCGTGCCGCCCGGCGACGCCGCCAGCAGCATCATGCCGACCGCCAGCAGCGGCGGCAGGTCGAGCAGCTCCACCAGGCCGAAGCAGATCGCCGGCAGGATGATCAGCTGGCAGAGGAGCGCGACCGCGACGGCCCTGGGCGCGCGGCCCACCCGGCGGAAGTCGTCCGGGGTGAGCGAGAGCCCGAGGCCGAACATGATGATGCCGAGGGCCAGCGGCAGTCCGACCGTGGTGAGCGCGGAGTCCATGCGCGGACTCTAGTGACGGCGGTCACTCCATGAGTGGAAAACGGAGACCGAAAAGCAGTGACTGGAAAGCGGTGGCGGGAAGAATTGGTGCGCCCGGAGAGACTCGAACTCTCACTGGCCAGGACCTAAACCTGGTGCCTCTGCCAATTGGGCTACGGGCGCCCGCGAGCAGTGTCCCAGCAACGCCGAGTCGGCGCAGTCTCACTCTCGCGTTACGTCGAGTCGGCGCAGTCTCAGCTGAGACTGCGCCGAGTCGGCGTCAGCGGGGCTCCTCGTCGGCGTTGTTGCGCGCCAGGTCCCGGCGGAGCTTGGCGACGTGGCCGGTCGCCTTGACGTTGTACTGGGCGAGGAAGACCTTGCCGTCCTCGTCGACGACGACGGTGGAGCGGATGACGCCCTCGACGAGCTTGCCGTAGAGCTTCTTCTCCCCGAACGCGCCGTACTGCCGCATGACCTGCTTGTCCGGGTCGGAGAGGAGGGTGATCGTCAGCGAGTCGCGCTCGCGGAACTTCGCGAGCTTGGCGGGCTGGTCCGGGGAGATGCCGACGACCGCGTAGCCCTCGGCCCGGAACGAGTCGAGGGTGTCGGTGAAGTCGCAGGCCTGCTTGGTGCAGCCCGGGGTCATCGCGGCGGGGTAGAAGTACACGATCACCTTGCGGCCCAGGAAGTCGGACAGCGCGACCTCCTCGCCGGCGTCGGAGGTGAGGGTGAACTCGGGTGCGGTGTCGCCGGGAGAGAGGCGCTCGGTCACGGTTCGGCTCCTTGTTGCGAACAATGTGCAATAGCGTAGGCTGGCGATCTCGGGCTGGACACGAACCTATCGGCTGGGCAGGAGAGCGCATGCACGTCCCCGACGGCTTCCTCGACGCACCGACCTCCGCCGCGACCGGCGCGGTGGCGGTCGCCGCGGTCGGCGTGGCGCTGGTCAGGGCCCGCAACGAGCTCGACGACAAGACCGCGCCGATGGCCGGCCTGGTCGCGGCGTTCGTCTTCGCCGCGCAGATGCTGAACTTCCCGGTCGGCGCCGGCACCAGCGGCCACCTCATGGGCGGAGCGCTCGCGGCGATCCTGGTCGGTCCCTGGACCGGCCTGCTGTGCATGAGCGTCGTGCTGCTGGTGCAGTCCCTGCTCTTCGCCGACGGCGGGATCACCGCGCTCGGCACCAACATCGTGCTGATCGGCCTCGTGACCGGCCTGGTCGGCTGGGCCGTGTTCCGGCTCCTCCAGGCCGTGCTGCCCAGGCGGCTGTCCCTGGCCCCGATCCAGGCCGGCATCGCGGCGTTCGTCTCGGTTCCGGCTGCCGCGCTGGTCTTCGTGGTCCTCTACGAGCTCGGCGGTACGGCGGACATCCGGCTCGACGCGCTCCTCACCGCGATGCTCGGCGTGCACACGCTGATCGGCATCGGCGAGGGGATCATCACCGGCCTCGCGGTCGGCGCGATCCTCGCCGTACGCCCCGACCTCGTGTACGGCGCCCGCCCGGTGCTCGCCCGGCGCGAGCTGACGATCAAGCCGCAGGTCGTCGGATGAGGACGCGCTGGGTCGTCCTCGCCGTCCTGGCCGTCGCGCTGCTGCTCGCCGGCGTCGTGAGCCGGTTCGCCGACAGCGACCCCGACGGGCTCACCCGGGTGTCGCAGGACCAGGGCTTCGCCCACACCGAGAAGGCGCGCGACAGCCTCGTCGGCGACTACGGCAGCGTGACCGGCGTGGTCGGCGTCCTCGTCGTGCTCGGGGCGGCCGGCGGCGTGGCGTACGCCGTGCGGCGCCGCCGCCCGAGCGACGAGCAGTCCTGACGTGGGCGCCGGCCACGGCCACAGGCTGCACTTCCATGGGCACTCGCCCGTCCACCGGGCTCCGGCGCACCTGAAGGTACTGGCCCTGCTGGCGTTCGCGATCGTGGTGGTCGCAACGCCGCGCGACGCGTACCCGGCCTTCGCCGCGTACGCCGTGCTGCTCGGTGTCGTCGTCGGCGTGAGCCGGGTGCCGCCCAGCTACCTGCTCAAGCGCACGGTGGTCGAGATCCCGTTCGTGGTCTTCGCGGTGCTGCTGCCGTTCGTCGCGACCGGCCCGCGGACCGAGGTGCTCGGCGTCGGCGTCAGCCAGCACGGCCTCGAGGCCGGCATCGCCCTGCTGGTCAAGGGCACGCTCGGCGTACTCGCCAGCCTCACCCTCGCGGCGACCACCGAGCCGCAGGACCTGCTGGCCGGGCTGGAGCGGCTGCGGGTGCCGCAGCAGCTCGTGCAGATCATGGCCTTCATGGTCCGCTACCTCGACGTCGTCACCGGCGAGATGCAGCGGATGCGGATCGCCCGGGAGTCGCGCGGCTTCTCCGCGCGCAACCCGCGGCACTGGCCGGTGCTCGCCCGTTCGGCCGGGGCGCTGTTCATCCGCTCCTACGAGCGCGGCGAGCGGGTGCACCTGGCGATGCTGTCGCGCGGCTACACCGGCAGGATGCCCCGCTCGTGAGTGCTCCGGTCCTCGACGTACGCGGCCTGGCCTACGCCTACCCCGACGGCCACCAGGCGCTCTTCGGCGTCGACCTGCACGTCCACCGCGGCGAGCGGGTCGCGCTGCTCGGGCCCAACGGCGCCGGCAAGACCACGCTCGTGCTCCACCTCAACGGCATCCTCGGCGCCGGGCCCGGGGAGCAGGGCGCCGGCAGCGTCGCGGTCAGCGGGCTCCCGGTCGAGAAGGCCCACCTGGCCGAGATCCGGCGTCGCGTCGGCGTCGTCTTCCAGGACCCCGACGACCAGCTCTTCATGGGCACCGTCCGCGCCGACGTGGCCTTCGGCCCGGCCAACCTCGGCGTCAGGGGCGACGAGCTCGACCGCCGCGTCCTGCATGCGCTCGATCAGGTCGGCATGGCGGAGTACGTCGACCGGCCGCCCCATCACCTCTCGTTCGGCCAGCGCCGCCGGGTCGCGGTGGCCACCGTGCTCGCGATGGAGCCCGAGATCCTCGTCCTCGACGAGCCGTCCTCCAACCTCGACCCGGCCAGTCGCCGCGAGCTCGCCGACATCCTGCGCTCGCTGGACGTGACGGTGCTGATGGTCACCCACGACCTGCCCTATGCGCTCGAGCTGTGCCCGCGCTCGGTCGTGCTCAGCGGCGGCACCGTCGTCGCCGACGGCACGACGTACGACGTCCTCACCGACGACACGCTGATGAGGGAGCACCGGCTCGAGCTGCCCTTCGGCTTCGACCCGCGCACGGCGCTGCCGCGCACCCGTTGATAGCCTCCAACCGTCGTCGACACGCGAGGAGTCACCCGTGGGCCAGGACCAGCAGCTGTCCGCTCTGGAGCGCGAGATCGAGGAGACCAGGGAGAGCCTGGCCGCCACGATCGACCAGCTCCTCTACCGGGTGCACCCCAAGACCATCGCCACGCGCGAGGTGAACAGCATCAAGGCGCACTTCGTCGACAGCCAGACCGGCCAGCCGCGCACGGACAACATCCTCAAGACGCTGGGCGTCGTGGTCGGCGTGGTCGGCTTCTTCGTCGTGGTGCGCAAGGTCGTCCGCTGACGATGGGCGAGAAGACCCCGATCAAGATGCTCCACGACCGGATCCTGGTCGAGGTGGACCGCGAGTCCGGCGAGCGCCGGTCCTCCGGCGGCATCGTGATCCCGGCGACCGCAGCCATGGGCGCGCGCCGGCTGTCCTGGTCGAAGGTCGTGGCGGTCGGTCCGCACGCCCGCACCGTCGAGATCGACGACTTGGTGCTCTTCGAGTCCGAGGACAAGGCCGAGGTCGAGGTCGCGGGCGAGCTCTACATCGTGATGCGCGAGCGCGACGTGCACGCCGTCGCGGCAGACCGGGTCGGCGACAGCGCCACCGGCCTCTACCTGTGACCGGGCAGGTCGCGGCTGATCGCGACGACCACCGCTCCGCCCGGGCGGAGCAGTCGGGAGAGGTCGGAGCCGTTGCCGGCGCGCACCCCGAGGGCGTCGTACAGGACCACCTCGGCCCGGCTCACCTCGGTCGCCACGGAGCGTCCGGAGGGGTGATTCTCGGGGTCGGGGCCCGGTGATGCCGCCGACCGCCTCGATCCTCGGGTGTCATTGAGTGGTACGCCATCAGGGACTCGAACCCCGAACCCGCTGATTAAGAGTCAGCTGCTCTGCCAATTGAGCTAATGGCGCGTGCTCTGAAGCGACGTGAACGATACCAGCGCGCGGCCGCAGCCTGAAATCGTCGAGAGGGCAGGTCGTACCTGCTCGTCGTCGTCGTCGCCGTCGCCGGGTCGACGCGGTCGCCTTCGGCAGGTCGTGCACGAATCGGCGTCCGCGGCGGCCAAGATGGAGCCACCGAGCCCGGGAGGAGGGGGTCGTGGTCGCGTCGCGGGTGGCGCAGGTGTTCGGCCTGTTCGCAGCCTTGGTGTTCTTCGGCGTCTTCGCGGCTCAGCCCTGATCCACCGATGAGGTGTGGGCTGTGAGCGTGGCGTAGAACGAAGAATCCCTTGTAGGGGT
>NZ_BAAGRO010000049.1:0-129359 GCF_054782915.1 Nocardioides hungaricus
GGTACTAATAGGCCGAGGGCTTGTCCCACAAACCCTCAACCAAAACAACAACACACCCCGCGTCCACAACAGGTGTTGACCAACAACCTGTTAACCAACACCTGTTGACCAACACCTGTTGACCAACCAAATACCTGGTCGAAGGGGCTTGCGTGAACACCCCGCAAGCCCACCGACCACCAGAGTTACGGCGGCCATAGCGAAAGGGAAACACCCGGACCCATCCCGAACCCGGAAGTTAAGCCTTTCAGCGCCGATGGTACTGCAACCGAGAGGATGTGGGAGAGCAGGACGCCGCCGAACAAACATTCCAGCAGGGTCACCCTCATCGAGGGTGGCCCTGCTGGGCATTTCGGGCCTATTTCCCTCCACAGCACCGCGTTCCGTCACGTCGATCCACAGACGTGGCCGGCGAGCGGGGTGAGTGTCGGACCTCGCGCGGAGTGTTGTGCGTGGAGGTGATGTGCGATGTCCGCACCGAAGACAGATGTGAAGACAGAGGCGACGAACGAGGTCCGCCTGGTCGGCCGGGTGTCCCAGGACCCCGACGAGCGCGTACTGCCGAGCGGTGACACCGTCTGGACGTTCCGGGTGGTGGTGCCGCGCGATCGTGGCTCCGGGAAGTCCCGCCAGACGGTCGACGCCATCGAGTGCGCCGCCTGGTCGAGTCGCGCGCGGAGGTCGGTGAGCGGCTGGTCGGCCGGCGACGTGGTCGAGGTGACCGGGGCACTGCACCGGCGCTTCTTCCGCGCCGGGGGCGCGGTCGCGTCCCGCGTCGAGGTCGAGATCGCCTCCGGCAAGGTCATTCGTCGCGCAGCGACCGGATGAGCACCCCGATGTTCGGCTTGGGCTGGAACGACGTCGCCTTCTCCGGTAGCAGCCGGTCCGCAGCGCAGGTCGCCAGCACCTGTCCGAACTCCGGCGCCGGCATGAGCACGGCGACGCCGTGACGCTTCGCGAGGTCCTGCAGCGCGTCATCGACCGCATGGTGGTACGCCGTGCGGGTCGGCCGGTGCTCGAGCGCCGGCACCAGGACGTCGTGGAGGACCTCCACCGCGACCCGGTCCGGCGGCAGGTCGAGTTGGATCGTGGCCCAGCCGGTGCCGTCGGTGACGACGAGCCGGTCGGGTGCCAGGGCCGCCACCGCCGGCTGCGCGGCGGCCTCGGCCCACCGGGCGCCGCCCCGGTGGGCCGCAGCCCTCATGCCGGCGAGATCGATGCCTCCCAGTACCCGGTGGATCGGTCCGAGGTAGAGGGGGGTGTCCTCCTGGTCGACCAGCATCGCGAGGCCGGCGTCGGTGGCCGGCCGCGGGTCCTCGCGCTGCATCCGGAGGTAGGCGGCGTACCGGTGGTGACCGTCGGCGATGAGCGCGGTCGTGGGCGCCAGTTCGTCGTCGACGAGCCGGATCTCCTCGGGATCGGTGACCGCCCAGAGCCGGTGCTGCTGGTCCCCGCGGTCGATGAATGCACGGAGCGGCGGACGCTCCTGGACGGCGTCGAGGAGGCTGCGCACCGCCGGAGACCCGCGGTGCACCAGCAGGATCGGCGCGGGGTTGACCTGCATCTCGGTCATTCGGACGGCAAGCTCGTCGGCCTGGGCAGGGCGGATCCCCTCGTGCGGCAGCACGGCCACGTCGTCGCGACCCGAGGCCCGCCGACCGATGTCCAGGGCGCCGGCGAGACCGCGGACGGTCATGCCGCCGGTCGTGTACTCGTGCAGGTAGAGCCCGGGCAGGTCGTCGTGGGTGACCTGGCCCTGGCGCTCCCAGCGCAGGAGCCGCTTGGTGACCTCCCGGTAGGGCCGGGTGAACGCGCGGACCGACGACGGCGCGCCGATCCGTCCCGGAGCCAGCGAGAGGCCGCGAAAGGGCAGGAGCCGCAGCGGTCGCGCCACCTGGGGCGGGGGGACCAGGGAGCCGGCTTCCATCGGAGCATCGTAGGGTGCGAGCACGTTCACACCGTCAGGAGGCACGCGTGCTCGGCTCGTCGGATCAGGCCCTGTGCCGCGGGTACGACCTCGCGATGCTGGACCTCGACGGAGTCGTCTACGTGGGCGGCGACGCCGTGCCGGGCGCGCCGGAGCACCTGGCGAAGGCGCGCGCCGCCGGGATGCGGCTGGCGTTCATCACCAACAACGCCTCCCGTCCACCGGACCGGGTCGCCGCACACCTGCGCGAGCTCGGGGTCGAGGCGGAGGCCGCCGACGTGGTGACCTCCGCGCAGGCCGCGGCGCGCCTGGTCGCGGAGCGGTTCGGGGCGGGTGCGCGCGTGGTGTGCCTGGGTGCCGACGGGCTGCGGGACGCGCTGGTGGCGGCCCGGCTGGTCCCGGTCGGCGCGGACGACGAGGCGGCGGCGATCTGCACGGGGTACGGGCCGGACGTGCGCTGGTCGGAGATCATGCGCGCGGCGGTGCGGATCCGCGACGGCCTGCCGTGGGTGGCGAGCAACACCGACGCGACCTTCCCGGCCGAGTTCGGCGTCGCGCCGGGCCACGGCGTCCAGGTGGAGATGCTGCGCCGGTTCACCGGCGTGGACCCGGTCGTGGCCGGCAAGCCGGCGCGGCCGCTGCTGGACGAGACCGTCCGACGAGTCGGTGGTCGGCGTCCGCTCATGGTCGGGGATCGGCTCGACACCGACATCGAGGGCGCGCACCGCGCCGGCCTGGACTCGCTGCTGGTCCTGACCGGGGTGACCGGCCTGGCGGAGCTGGTGGCGGCCCCGGAGGAGCTGCGGCCGACGTACCTCGCGCGCGACCTGGGCGGTCTCACGGAGGAGCACGGCGTGCCCGAGCGCGTGCCCGGCGGGTTCGCGCTAGGCGGCTGGCAGGCGCGCGCGACCGACGGCCGCCTGGACGTGGCCGGGGACGGAGCCCCGGACGACTGGTGGCGGGTCGTGGCCACCTGTGCGTGGGCGCACCTGGACGAGACCGGAGACCCGGTGCACCTGGCGGGCGTGCAGGAGCTCGCGCGATAGCCTCGGACCATGACCGAGGAGCCCGCATTCCCGACCCCGGCGGAGGACCCCGGCGAGCCCGAGACGGTGCCGCCGGAGCCGGAGCGCGTCCGGACGGGGGTGGCCGGCGTCGACGAGGCGATCATCGCCGTCGAAGAGCTGGAGGAGCGTCCGCTCGAGGAGCACGTGGGTGTCTTCGAGACCGTGCACGACCGGCTGCGCCGGGCGCTCGACGCAGGCGACGACCCGGCCTGACGTGCCCCCGCGACGCCTGCGCCTGGACGCCGAGCTGGTCCGCAGGGGACTGGCCCGGTCCCGCGAGCACGCCAGCGAGCTGATCGCGCAGCGGCGAGTGACCGTGTCCGGCGCCGTGGCCACCAAGCCCGCGACCGGCGTCACGACCGACCTGGCGATCGTGGTGGCGGCCGACCCGGACCGCCCGGAATACGTCTCCCGAGGAGGGCACAAGCTGGCCGGCGCGCTGGCGGCGTTCGAGCCGGAGGGGTTCGTGGTCGAGGGGCGGCGCTGCCTGGACGCGGGCGCGTCCACCGGCGGGTTCACCGACGTGCTGCTGCGCCACGGCGCGAGCAGGGTGGTGGCGGTCGACGTGGGGTACGGCCAGCTGGCCTGGAAGCTCCAGTCCGACGAGCGGGTGCTGGTCCGCGACCGGGTGAACGTCCGCGAGCTGACCACGGAGATCACCGGTGGGACTGTCGACGTGGTCGTGGGCGACCTGTCGTTCATCTCGCTCGAGCTGGTGCTGGACGCGCTGATCGGTGTCACCGCGCCGGACGGCGACCTGGCGCTGATGGTCAAGCCGCAGTTCGAGGTCGGCAGGGAGAGGGTGGGCAAGGGCGGCGTGGTCCGCGACCCGGGGCTACGTGCAGAGATGGTGGCCAAGGTGGCCGCCGCAGCGGCGCAGCGCGGCTGGGGCACGCGGATGGTGGCGACCAGCCCGCTGCCGGGGCCGTCCGGGAACGTGGAGTTCTTCCTGTGGTTGCGACGAGGCCCGGCGAGCCTCGACGAGGACGCCATCCGCACCGCGGTGCGCGCCGCCGCGCCACGGGGGGCCGCGGGTGAGAGGGTGGAGCCGTGACGAGCCCCGAGCCGACGGTGCCGACCCGTCGCGTGCTGCTGGTCGCCCACACCGGGCGCGACGACGCACGCGCGGTGGCGCGCGCCTTCGCCAAGGCGCTGACCGCGCACGGGCTGACGGTCCGGCTGCTGCACGGCGACGCGGCCGAGCTCGGGCTCGACGCGGCCGACGGCACCATCGAGGTCGTCGCCGACGATGTCGCAGAGCAGGTCAGCGAGGACTGCGAGCTGGTCGTGGTGGTCGGCGGCGACGGCACCATCCTGCGCGCGGCGGAGCTGACCCGCGGCTCCGGCACCCCGGTGCTCGGGGTGAATCTCGGGCATGTCGGGTTCCTGGCGGAGGCGGAGTACGAGGACCTGGAGTCGACGATCGAGTCGATCGTCGGCCGGCGCTACGCGATCGAGGACCGGCTCACGCTGGACGTGACCGTGCACCGCGACGGCGAGGTCGTCGCCCGCACCTGGGCGCTGAACGAGGCGAGCGTCGAGAAGGCGGCCCGCGAGCGGATGCTCGAGGTGGTCGTCGAGGTCGACGGGCGCCCGCTGTCGCGCTGGGGCTGCGACGGGGTCGTGTGCGCGACGCCGACCGGCTCGACGGCGTACAACTTCAGCGCCGGCGGCCCGATCGTGTGGCCCGGTGTCGAGGCGCTGCTGATGGTGCCGATCAGCGCGCACGCGCTGTTCGCCCGGCCGATGGTGGTGGCGCCGACCTCGGCGCTGGCGGTCGAGGTGCTGGCGCGGACCGACGGGTACGGCGTGCTGTGGGCCGACGGGCGGCGGGCGTTCGACCTCCCGCCCGGTGCGCGGATCGAGGTCCGCCGCGGGGCGACCCCGGTGCGGCTGGTGCGGCTGCACGAGGCGCCGTTCACGGACCGGCTGGTGGCCAAGTTCGGGCTGCCGGTCGAGGGCTGGCGCGGCTCGACCGAGCGCCGCCACAGGGGCGGCGATGCTTGAGGAGATCCGGATCGGCCAGCTCGGCGTGATCGACTCCTCGACGCTGGAGCTCGGTGCCGGGCTGACCGTGATCACCGGTGAGACCGGTGCCGGCAAGACCATGATCGTGACCGCGCTCGGGCTGCTGCTCGGCGGCCGTGCCGACAGCGGTGCCGTCCGCACCGGTGCTAAGACCGCTCGGGTCGAGGGCGTGGTGCGGGTCGGGGACCTGGCCGAGTTCGCGGCCGCGGTCGAGGACGCCGGGGGCGAGGTCGAGGACGACCGGGTCGTGCTGGCCCGCACCGTGTCGGCCGAGGGGCGCTCGCGGGCGTTCGTCGGGGGCGCGTCGGTGCCGGTGTCCTCGCTGGCCGGGGTGGCCGAGCCCCTGGTGGCGGTGCACGGCCAGTCCGATCAGCACCGGCTGCTCCGGGCGCGGGCGCAGCGCGAGGCGCTGGACCGGTTCGGAGGGGAGGCGCTGGCGGGGCTGCTGAGGACGTACGCCGACCGGTACCGCCGTCTCGAGGTGGTCGAGCGCGAGCTGGACGAGGTCGTGGCGACCGCGCGGGAGCGCGCGCAGGAGGCCGACCTGCTGCGATTCGGCATCGACGAGGTGGAGACGGTCGCCCCGGAGCCCGGGGAGGACGCCGCGCTGGCGGCCGAGGAGGCTCGGCTGGGATTCGCCGACACACTGCGCACGGCGGCCGAGCAGGCCCGCGAGGCGCTCTCCAGCGAGCAGGGGGATCCGGACGCCCTCGCGACCACCTCGGCCGCGCGGACGCTGCTCGACGGCGTCCGCGAGCACGACGCCGAGGCGGGGGAGCTGGCCGACCGGCTGGCCGAGATCACCTACCTGCTCTCCGACCTGGCGGCCGACGTGGCGTCGTACGCTGCGCGGATCGACACCGACCCGGCCCGGCTGGCCGCGGTGTCGGAGCGGCGGGCGGCGCTGACCGCGCTGACCCGCAAGTACGGCGAGACGATCGACGAGGTGCTGGCGTGGTCGGAGCGCTCCACGACCCGGCTGCTGGACCTCGACCACACCGACGAGCGGATCGGGGAGCTGCGCGCCGAGCAGGAGGTGCTGACCGCCGAGCGCGAGGTCGCGGCCGCGGCGCTGACGGCCGCGCGGACCGAGACGGCCGGGCGCCTGGGCGAGGAGGTCACCGGCGAGCTCGCGCTGCTCGCGATGCCGTACGCCCGGCTGAGGGTCGAGGTGCGCCCGAAGGGGCGGTTCACCGCGTCGGGGGCCGACGAGGTCGAGCTGATGCTGGCCGCCAACACCGGCTCCGAGCCGCGTCCGCTGGCCAGGGGAGCCTCGGGCGGCGAGCTGTCCCGCGTGATGCTGGCCCTCGAGGTCGCGCTCGCGGGGACCAGCCCGGTGCCGACGTTCGTCTTCGACGAGGTCGACGCGGGCGTCGGCGGTGCCGCCGCGGTCGAGGTCGGCCGGCGGCTCGCCCAGCTGGCGCGCAGCGCCCAGGTACTCGTCGTCACGCATCTGCCGCAGGTGGCGGCGTACGCCGACCGCCACGTCGTCGTCGAGAAGTCCTCCGACGGCACCGTCACGAGCTCTGGCCTCACCGTGCTCGACGACGAGCAGCGCGAGCGGGAGCTGTCCCGGATGATGGCGGGCCTCGCCGAGTCCGACACCGCGATCGCGCACGCCCGCGAGCTGCTCGACGTCGCGCAGGAGGCCCGGGCCGCCCGCTGACGCGCCCGGCGTCTCCCGGTCCGCGCCGTCTCGGTGCGTCGGGATCGGACGGAGCCATCCCGCTGACGTAGGATGGAGTTCCGTGAGTAGTGGGACGCCGACCAAGCACGTGTTCGTGACCGGAGGCGTCGCCTCCTCGCTCGGGAAGGGGCTGACGGCGTCCAGCCTCGGCAGCCTCCTCAAGGCGCGCGGTCTGCGGGTCACGATGCAGAAGCTCGACCCGTACCTCAACGTCGATCCCGGGACGATGAACCCGTTCCAGCACGGCGAGGTGTTCGTCACCGACGACGGCGCCGAGACCGACCTCGACATCGGCCACTACGAGCGGTTCCTCGACACCGACCTGAGCCAGATCGCCAACGTCACGACCGGGCAGGTCTACTCCAGCGTGATCGCCAAGGAGCGCCGCGGCGACTACCTCGGCGACACCGTGCAGGTCATCCCGCACATCACCAACGAGATCAAGGACCGCATCCTCGCGATGGGCGGCACCCGGCCGGACGGGCAGGGCGTCGACGTGGTGATCACCGAGGTCGGCGGCACCGTCGGCGACATCGAGTCCCTGCCGTTCCTCGAGGCGGCCCGGCAGGTGCGCCACGACATCGGCCGCGACAACTGCTTCTTCCTCCACGTCTCGCTGGTGCCCTACATCGGCCCGTCCGGCGAGCTGAAGACCAAGCCCACCCAGCACTCCGTGGCCGCGCTGCGCCAGGTCGGCATCCAGCCCGACGCGGTGGTCTGCCGCGCGGACCGCGAGCTGCCGGAGTCGATCAAGCGCAAGATCTCGCTGATGTGCGACGTCGACCAGGAGGCCGTGGTCACCGCGGCCGACGCGCCGTCGATCTACGACATCCCCAAGGTGCTGCACCGCGAGGGGCTCGACGCCTACGTCGTACGCCGCCTCGACCTGCCCTTCCGCGACGTCGACTGGACCGTCTGGGACGACCTGCTGCGCCGGGTGCACCACCCCAAGGAGGAGGTCACGGTCGCGCTCGTCGGCAAGTACGTCGACCTCCCCGACGCCTACCTCTCGGTCGCCGAGGCGCTGCGCGCCGGCGGCTTCGCCCACGAGGCCAAGGTGCAGCTGCGCTGGGTCGCCTCCGACGAGTGCCAGACGCCGGCCGGCGCCGCCAGGCACCTGCAGGACGTCGACGCGGTCTGCGTCCCGGGCGGCTTCGGCGTCCGCGGCATCGAGGGCAAGCTCGGCGCGCTCACCTACGCGCGCACCCACGGCATCCCGACGCTGGGCCTGTGCCTGGGCCTGCAGTGCATGGTGATCGAGTACTCCCGCACGGTGCTCGGCCTGGAGAAGGCCGGCTCGACCGAGTTCGACCCGGACACGCCCGAGCCGGTCATCGCCACCATGGCCGAGCAGCTGGCGTTCGTCGAGGGCGCCGGCGACCTGGGCGGCACCATGCGCCTGGGCCTCTACCCGGCCGCGCTCAAGGAGGGCTCCATCGCCCGCGCGGCGTACGGCGCCGCGCAGATCGACGAGCGCCACCGGCACCGCTACGAGGTCAACAACGCCTACCGCGAGCCGCTCGAGGCGGCCGGCCTGGTCTTCTCCGGCACCTCGCCGGACGACCGCCTGGTCGAGTTCGTCGAGCTCCCGCGCGACGTCCACCCCTACTACATCGCCACCCAGGCCCACCCCGAGCTGCGCTCGCGGCCGACCCGGCCGCACCCACTGTTCGCGGGCCTGGTCGGCGCGGCGATCGAGCGGCAGAAGGAGCTGCGGTTCCCGATCGACGAGTCCGGGCTGCGCCGCGAGCCCGAGGACGACTGATCCGGGTGCCGGAGCCCGCCGACGTCCCCGCACAGTGGCCGGTGGCAGAGAGCCGCCTGGAGTACGACGGCGGCTGGGTCGTGCGCCTGCGCACCGACGCCGTACGCCGCCCGGGGCATCCCGGGGAGGAGCCGTTCTCCCGGCTCGTGGTCGAGCACCCCGGCGCCGCGATCGTGCTGGCGGTCGACGACGAGGACCGGGTGCTGTGCCTGTGGCAGTACCGGCACGCCGTCGGCCAGCGCCTGGTGCAGCTCCCGGCCGGGCTGCTCGACGTCGAGGGGGAGGAGCCGCTCGCGGTCGCCCGCCGCGAGCTGGGCGAGGAGGGCGGCTACGAGGCCGCCGAGTGGACGCACCTGCTCTCGGCGTACTCCTCCGCGGGCATCCTCGGCGAGACCTCGCACTACTTCCTCGCGCGCGGGCTGACCGAGGTCGGCCGCGGCGACTTCGAGCCCGAGCACGAGGAGGCCGAGATGGAGATCGGCTGGGTGCCGCGCGCCGAGCTCCGCGAGGCCGTGCTGGCCGGGCGGGTCCGCGACGCGCACCTGGCCCTCGCGCTCCTGGCCGCGGAGGCTCGGGAGCGGGCATGAACGGCCTGCAGCGCGCGGTCCGCACCTACCTCGACCACCTCTCGGTCGAGCGCGGGCTCGCGGCGAACACGCTCACGTCGTACCGCCGGGACCTGCGGCGCTACCAGGAGTACCTTGCGGAGGCCGGGATCGAGGATCTCGACGCGATCAGCGAGGCGACGGTGTCGGCGTTCCTGGTGCGGCTGCGCGAGGGCGACGCGGAGCACCCGGCGCTGAGCTCGACCTCGGCGGCGCGCACGGTCGTGGCGGTGCGGGGGTTCCACAGGTTCGCGGTGGCCGACGGGCTCGCGACGGTCGACCCTGCCAGCGGCGTGAAGCCGCCGGCGCCGGCCAAGCGGCTGCCCAAGGCGCTGCCGCTCGCCGACGTGGAGGCGATCCTCGAGGCCGCCGGCGCGCCCGGCACCACGCTCGCGCTGCGCGACCGGGCGCTGCTGGAGGTGCTCTACGGCACCGGCGCCCGGATCTCCGAGGCGGTCGGCCTCGACGTCGACGACCTCGACCTGGTCGACGGCACGGTGCTGCTGCGCGGCAAGGGCGGCAAGGAGCGGATCGTGCCGGTCGGGTCCT
Source organism: Nocardioides hungaricus (assembly GCF_054782915.1). Classification (NCBI taxonomy): domain Bacteria; kingdom Bacillati; phylum Actinomycetota; class Actinomycetes; order Propionibacteriales; family Nocardioidaceae; genus Nocardioides; species Nocardioides hungaricus. Next base: position 9,629 of record NZ_BAAGRO010000049.1, read on the forward strand.
ACGCCCGCGACGCGGTCGACGCCTACCTGGTGCGGGGGCGGCCGGAGCTGGTGGCGGTCTCGACGGGCTCGACCAATGGCGGCGCGCTCTTCCTCAACGCCCGCGGCGGCCGCCTCTCGCGGCAGTCGGCGTGGGCCGTGCTGGTGCGCGCGGCGGAGCGGGCCGGCGTGACCCGGGACGTCTCGCCGCACACCCTGCGGCACTCGTTCGCCACCCACCTGCTCGACGGCGGCGCCGACGTGCGCGTCGTCCAGGAGCTGCTCGGCCACGCCTCGGTCACGACGACGCAGGTCTACACGCTGGTCACCGTCGACAACCTGCGCGAGGTGTTCGCCACCGCGCACCCCCGGGCTCGGGACTGAGGCCCGTGACCGACCTCCTCGACGAGATCACCGCGGCGGCGTCCGCCCGCGGCCTGGAGTTGTACGCGCACCAGGAGGAGGCGATCCTCGCCCTGCTGGCGGGCGAGAACGTCGTCCTCGCGACGCCGACGGGCTCCGGCAAGTCGCTGGTGGCCGAGGCCGCACACCGGGCCGCGCTCGCCGAGGACCGGGTGTCGTTCTACACGGCGCCGATCAAGGCCCTGGTGAGCGAGAAGTTCTTCGCGCTGGTCGCGGAGTTCGGCGCCGCCGACGTCGGCATGCTCACCGGCGACGCGTCGGTCAACCCGGACGCGCCGATCATCTGCTGCACCGCCGAGGTGCTCGCCAACATCGCACTGCGCGAGGGCGCCGCGGCGGACGTCGGGCTCGTGGTGATGGACGAGTTCCACTTCTACGCCGAGCCCGACCGGGGCTGGGCCTGGCAGGTGCCGCTGCTGGAGCTCACCGAGGCGCAGTTCCTGCTGATGTCGGCCACGCTGGGCGACGTCACCGACCTGGCCGCCGACATCACCCGGCGCAACGGTCGCGAGACGACGATCGTGGCGGACGCCGTACGCCCCGTGCCGTTGACGTTCTCGTGGGCGACGACGCCGCTGGCGGACACGCTCGAGGAGCTGGTGACGACCGGTCAGGGGCCGGTCTACGTCGTGCACTTCACGCAGAAGGACGCCGTCGAGCACGCGACCAACCTGCTCAAGGCGGGGTGGGTGCCCAAGCCCGACCTCGGCGAGCGCCTGGACCATGTCCGGTTCGGCGCGGGCTTCGGCAAGACGCTCAACAAGCTGCTGCGGCGCGGGATCGGCGTGCACCACGCCGGGATGCTGCCGCGCTACCGGCGGCTCGTGGAGCAGCTCGCGCAGGCCGGTCTGCTCGGCGTCATCTGCGGCACCGACACCCTCGGCGTCGGCATCAACGTGCCGATCCGGACCGTGCTGTTCACGGGGCTGGCCAAGTTCGACGGCAGCCGGCAGCGGATCCTGCGGTCGCGGGAGTTCCTCCAGATCGCCGGGCGCGCGGGCCGGGCCGGCTTCGACACCGCCGGGTACGTCGTGGTGCAGGCGCCCGAGCACGTCATCGAGAACGAGCGACTCAAGGCGAAGGCCGCCGCACGGCAGGCCGCGGGCCGCAAGAACAGCAAGGCGCAGCTGAGGAAGCCGCCCGAGGGCACGGTCGTCTGGAGCGAGCAGACCTTCGACAAGCTGGTCTCCGGCGAGCCCGAGCCGCTGGTGTCGCGGATGAGGGTCGACAACGCCATGCTGATCAACGTCCTGGCGCGCGAGGAGGACGCCTTCCCGGTGCTGCGGCGGCTGCTGACCGACAACCACGAGGATCCGCGCCAGCAGCGGCGGCTGGCCCGCCGGGCACTGCGTCTCGCCCGATCGCTCCTGCACTCCGGCGTACTCACCCGGCTGGCGGAGCCCGACTCCTTCGGGCGGCGGTACGTGCTGACGGTCGACCTGCCGGTGGACTTCGCGCTCAACCAGCCGCTCGCGCACTTCGCGCTGGCCGCGCTCGACGTGCTCGACCCGGAGGTCGAGGAGCACACCCTCGACGTCGTCTCGGTGATCGAGGCGGTGCTGGAGGGGCCGCGGCAGGTGCTGATGCAGCAGCAGTACGTCGCCCGCGGCGAGGCGGTCGCGGAGATGAAGGCCGACGGGGTCGAGTACGACGAGCGGATGGCGCTGCTGGAGGAGGTGACCTGGCCGCGTCCCCTGGCCGAGCTGCTGGAGGCGGCGTACGAGATCTATCGCCAGACCCACCCATGGCTTGCCGAGGACGCTCTCCAGCCGAAGTCGATCGTGCGCGAGATGTTCGAGCAGGGGATGAGCTTCACCGACTTCGTGTCGCGCTACCAGCTCGCGCGGTCGGAGGGGCTGGTGCTGCGCTACCTGACCGACGCCTACCGCACGCTGCGCCAGACCGTGCCCGAGCAGCACCGCACGCCGGAGCTGGAGGACCTGGTCGAGTGGCTGGGGGAGACCGTGCGGCAGACCGACTCCTCGCTCCTCGACGAGTGGGAGGCGCTGGCCGACCCGTCGCACGTCCGCCCGGACGCTCTGCGCAACTTCGGGGGTCACCACGAGCCGCCGCCGTCCCCGCGCCCGATCTCGAGGCAGTCGCGGGCGTTCGCGGTGATGATCCGCAACGCGATGTGGCGCCGGGTCGAGCTGGTCGCCCGCGACGACCTGGACGGCCTGATGGCGCTCGAGCGCGCGGCCGCGGACCGCACCGACCCGCCGGCGGAGGTGCCGATGACCCGGTCGGCGTGGGACCAGGCGATCGAGGAGTACTACGCCGAGCACGACCGGGTGCTGCTCGACGCCGACGCCCGCGGCCCTGCTCTCCTGGCCGTGGTCGAGTCGGGCCGGACCTGCCGGGTCAGCCAGACGATCCACGACCCCGAGGGCCACCACGACTGGGTGATCGAGGCCGAGGTCGACCTGGACGCCTCCGACGAGGCCGGCGAGCTGGTGCTGCGGACGACTGCGATGCGCTGTCTGGGCGGCTGATTCGCCGTCGAGACACCCGAACTGGCCCTCAGAACGGCGGTTTGAGGGCCAGTTCTGGTGTCTCGACGGTCTCGGCGGCAGCCGAGGACACAGTCAGCTCATGAGACAGAAGGCGTTGGGGCAGGAGTCCAGCCAGGGGAGGCCGCCGGCGAGGGAGGAGATCTGCTTGGCTCCGGTGGCGTCGTCGACCCAGAGCAGCGCCCAGACCGGCTTGCTGCGCTGCGCCTTCGCGGTGGAGGTGATCAGCGAGGGCCGCCAGGAGCCGGCGGTGTCGGCGGCGGGGCCGATCTCGGTGATGGTCATGCGCGGGACGCGCTTGGCGACGGCGGCGTACCCGGCCATCGAGGGCCGCTGGCTGCGGTGGCTGCCGGTCGAGGGCCAGTAGCTGTCGATGCCGGCGAGGTCCACGGCACGCGGCAGCAGCTTCTCCGGGGCGACGATGCCGCGGCGGGTGGCGGCGGCGAAGGAGTAGGCCCACACGACGTTGTCGACGCCGGCGGCCCAGGCGCGCCCCTGCATCCGGCGCCACAGCGCCTTGAACGTGGCGGGGGACGGGCGGCCCCACCAGAACCAGTCGCCGTTGACCTCGTGGAACGGGCGGAAGACCACGGCCACGCCGGCGGCCTGGAGCTCGGCGAGTACGGCGAGCTGCGCGTCGTAGTCCGCCCAGAAGGTCTCGGCCTCGGGGGTGTCGCGGAGCAGCGCGCCGACGTCGCGCCAGCTGCGGTCGTCGTACGGACCGCCGGTGCGCGGGTTGGGCGCGTGCCACGACGCGGTGAGCACGGCGCCGTCCTGCGCCAGCGCGATGAGGTCGGCGATCGCCCGGTCGTAGAAGGGGAACTCGTAGGTCCTGGTCTTGCCGAGCTCCCACAGGTCGAACCCGACCACGCCGACCCGCCGGCCGCCGAGCGCGGTCAGCGGGGCGAGGTACTGCTCGTTGGACATGTTGAGCTGCTGGCCGACGCCCATCAGGCCGGCCGAGCGCCACCGGTCCAGCCGGGCGGCCAGGCAGCGGGCGGCGGTGGTGGCCGCCGGGTCGACGAGCGCGACCCGCGGGGTGCAGGCCCCGGTGGTGTACACGCGGAGCGTGACCGGCGCGGACGCGATCTCGCCGCGGCCGTTCCAGGCCCCGGCGACCACCCGCAGCACCTGCGGGCCCGGCGCCGTCGTGTCGAGCGGTACGACGGCGCGGCCGGTCGTGCCGCCCGCGGCATCGGCGACCGGGGCCCATGAGCCGTCGCCGGCGCGGCGCTCGACGGTGAGCGGTCGGCCCGGCTGCGCGGTCGAGAGCTGGGCGACCAGCGCCGCCGGCTCGCCGACGGTGACGACCGGGGGAGCGAGGCGGGTGCTGAGCGTCGTACCGCCCTTCCGCGCGTCCGGCTCCGGGCGCGCCAGAGCAGGGGTCGCCACGGCCGAGATCAAGCCCCCCGTGAGCAACCCCGCCAGCAAGACCGTCACGGCCCCCCGTGGTCGCACGCCACCAGTCTAGGGTCGAGGGCATGACCGATGTCGCGACTTCCCACAATCCGCAGGCCAGCCGCTACGAGGCGCACCTCGACGGCGAGCTCGCCGGGTTCGCGGAGTACGAGCTCACCGACGCCCTCGTGGTCTTCACCCACACCGAGGTCGACGAGCGGTTCGAGGGGCGGGGCGTCGGGTCGGCGCTCGCCCGGTTCGCCCTCGACGACGTCCGCGCCGCCGGCACCCGCAAGGTGCTGCCGCTGTGCCCGTTCGTGAAGGGCTGGATCGGCAGGCACCCCGACTACGTCGACCTCGTGTACGGCGCCCCGGCCAGCACCGCCAGGGACTGACAGCTCCTCCACAGGCCAGCTCCTCCACAGGCCAGCTCCTCCACAGGACTGTGCACAGGAACGCGTTTCCTGTGTACCCCGAGGCTGCCCGACTGCACAGTCCATCAACAGATTCCCCTGGGGGGCTGGGGGTTTCCGGCTTCGGCTTGTTCGGTGTCGGAGGGCGGTCCTAGAGTCGCCGCAGTCGGCAACAAGTCGTCGTGTCGACATAGGGACAGCGACATAGGGTTAGGGAGCATCGGATGAGCGCAGGCGGCACCTTCGGAGGACCACCGGTCACCGGCAGCGCCGCCGGCGAGATGCCGCCGCTGGTGCGCCCGCCCGCCCCTGAAGCAACCCCTGAAACCCCTGAGGCAATCGGAGAGGACCACGTGGCTGACGCCCTGCCGTTCGAGCGGCCCGCGAGCAAGGCGGAGCTCGGCCCCACCGGCCGGCCGATGCCGGACCTGCCGGAGCCGAGGCCGCTGACCACCCACGGCAACGCGCGCGTGATCTCGATGTGCAACCAGAAGGGCGGGGTCGGCAAGACCACGACCACGATCAACCTGGGGGCGTCGCTGGCGGAGTACGGCCGCAAAGTGCTGCTCGTCGACTTCGACCCCCAGGGCTCGCTGTCGGTCGGCCTCGGGCTGAACCCGCACGAGATGGAGCTGACCGTCTACAACCTGCTGATGCAGCGCGACGTGGACCTCCACGAGGTGGTCGTGCCCAGCGGCGTGCCGGGCATGGACCTGCTCCCGTCCAACATCGACCTCTCCGCCGCCGAGGTGCAGCTGGTCCACGAGGTGGCCCGCGAGCAGACGCTGCAGCGGGTGCTCGGCCCCGCGATCGCGGAGTACGACGTCATCCTCATCGACTGCCAGCCCTCTCTCGGCCTGCTCACCGTCAACGCGCTCACCGCGTCCGACGGCGTGATCGTGCCGCTGGAGTGCGAGTACTTCGCGCTGCGCGGCGTGGCGCTGCTCAAGACCACCATCGACAAGGTGCGCGAGCGGCTCAACCCGCGCCTGGAGATCGACGGCGTCCTCGGCACCATGTACGACGGCCGCACGCTGCACAGCCGCGAGGTGATGGAGCGGCTCGTGCAGGCGTGGGGCGACCAGGTCTTCCACACGGTCATCCGCCGCACCGTGAAGTTCTCCGACTCGACCGTCGCAGGCGAGCCGATCACGACGTACGCCTCGTCGTCGCCCGGCGCGGACGCCTACCGGCAGCTGGCCAAGGAGGTGCTGGCTCGTTGTCTCGACGGGTGAGCCTTCCGACCGCCGACGACCTGTTCCGCCCGACCGCCCCGACCGCCGAGCCCGAGCAGGCGCCCGCGGAGGAGGAGCAGCCGAGCGGGCGGAAGAGGCCGAGCGGCCGGGTCCGGCACGACGAGAAGATGACGGTCTACGTCACCTCCGACGAGCTGCTCGACCTCGAGCACGCGCGGCTGGTGCTGCGCCGCTCGCACGGCCTGGCCGTGGACCGCGGCCGGCTGGTGCGCGAGGCGATCGCGATGGTGCTGGCCGACTTCGACGCCCATGGCGACGACAGCGCCCTGGTGCGACGATTGACCGAGGAATGACGGCTCAGCAGGCAGCCCCGGACACCGGGCCCCACGCCGGGCCCGACACGGCGCCCGCCTTCGAGGTCCGGCTCGACAACTTCGAGGGCCCCTTCGACCTGCTGCTGAGCCTGATCGCCAAGCACAAGCTGGACATCACCGAGGTCTCCCTCTCAAAGGTCACCGACGAGTTCATCGAGCACGTCAGGGCCGGCGGGTCCACCTGGGAGCTCGAGCAGACGACGTCGTTCCTGCTCGTCGCCTCGACCCTGCTCGACCTCAAGGCCGCCCGGCTGCTGCCGCAGGGCGACGTCGAGGACGAGGAGGACCTCGCCCTGCTGGAGGCGCGCGACCTGCTGTTCGCGCGGCTGCTGCAGTTCAAGGCGTTCAAGCAGGTCGCCGCGGTGCTCGAGCAGCGCCTCGCGTCCGAGGCGCGCCGGCACCCGCGGGCGGTCGGTCTGGAGGACCGGTTCGCCGGCCTGCTGCCGGAGGTGCTGATCGGCATCGGCCTGGAGCAGTTCGCCCAGCTCGCGGCCAGGGCGATGGAGCCCAAGCCGATCCTCGAGCTCTCGCTGCAGCACATCCACGCCGCCAAGGTGAGCGTGCGCGAGCAGGCCGCCCTGGTGGTCGACCGGCTGCGGCGGCAGGGCACGATGACCTTCCGCGCCCTGTGCGGCGACTCCCCGGACCGGCTCACCACGGTCGCCCGGTTCCTGTCGCTGCTGGAGCTGTTCCGCGAGGGTGCGGTGGCCTTCGACCAGGTGACGCCGCTGGGCGAGCTGACCATCCGGTGGACCGGCGGCGACGACGCGGACGTCGACGACCTGATCACCGACGAGTTCGACGGGGCACCGCCGGAGGCGGAGCCCGCCGCAGAGGAGGGGACCGATGACCGAGACGACTGACGAGACGCTCGCCGTACCCGTGGCGGAGCTGCGCCCCTCGCTGGAGGCGCTGCTCATGGTCGCCGACCAGCCGCTGGACGAGATGACGCTGGCGACGGCGACCGGCTACCCGACCGAGGAGGTCGTGCTCGCGCTCCGGGGCCTGGCCGTGGAGTACGCCGAGCAGGGCCGCGGCTTCGACCTGCGCAACGTCGGCGGCGGCTGGCGCTACTACACCCGCGACGAGTACGCCGCCGTCGTGGAGGGCTACGTCCTCGACGGCCAGCAGGCGCGGCTGACCCAGGCGGCGCTGGAGACCCTCGCGGTGGTCGCCTACAAGCAGCCGGTGTCCCGCGCCCGGGTCTCGGCGATCCGCGGTGTCAACGTCGACGGCGTGATGCGCACGCTGCTGACCCGCGGCCTGGTCGAGGACGCCGGCCAGGACCACGAGACCGGCGCCAACCTCTACCGCACGACCGGCTACTTCCTGGAGCGCATCGGGGTGCAGTCGATCGACGAGCTGCCCGAGCTGGCGCCGTACCTCCCCGACATGGACGACCTCGAGGACGAGCTCGCCGAGATGGTGGCCACGCCGCCGGTCGCCTCGGAGTCGGCGCCCGAGGAGCCGCACTCACCGCACTCGGGCGACGGCACCGAGCCCGACGGCGGGACCGAGCCGACGTGAGCGGCGATGTCGGGATCGAGACCGACGACGAGGGCCTGATCCGGCTGCAGAGGCTGCTAGCCCAGTCCGGCGTGGCGTCCCGGCGCCGGTGCGAGGAGCTGATGCTCGACGGGCTGGTCGAGGTCGACGGCGAGGTCGTCACCCGGCTCGGCACCAAGGTCGACCCGCGCACCGCGGTGGTCCGGGTCGACGGCAAGCGACTGCCGCCGGTCTCGGAGCAGGTCTACCTGGCCCTCAACAAGCCGCGCGGCGTCGTCTCCACGATGTCCGACCCGGAGGGTCGGCGGAGCCTCGGCGACCTGGTCGCGGACCGGCCCGAGCGGCTCTTCCACGTCGGCCGCCTCGACACCGACACCTCGGGGCTCATCCTGCTCACCAACGACGGCGACTTCGCCCAGCGGATGGCGCACCCGTCGTACGAGGTGGACAAGACCTATGTCGCCGAGGTGGCGGGCGAGGTCTACCGGCGGACCGTCAAGCAGCTGCTGGAGGGCGTCACTCTGGAGGACGGCCCGGTGACCGTGCGGAGGGTGCGCATCGTCGAGGCGTCGGCGGCGAAGTCGATCGTCGAGCTGGTCATCCACGAGGGCCGCAACCGGATCGTCCGCCGGCTGCTCGACCACGTCGGCCACCCGGTGCGCCGGCTCACTCGCACCGCGATCGGCCCCGTCGCCCTGGGCCGGCTCAAGCCCGGCGAGATGCGCGACCTCACCCTCGCCGAGCTCGGCTCGCTGCTGGACAGCGCGCAGCTGTGACGTGGTGGGCGTCCGCCGGCCGGCGGGGTGGCGGTGCAGGGATCCCCGGTCAGCCGGTGAAACCTGACGTTGTCGGCCGTTGCAACCCCTGACAACGTCAGGGATCCCCGGTCAGCCGGGGATCCCAACGGCCCCTCCGGCCCTGAGACGCCGCCCGGAGCCCGGCATGAGCCTCGCTAGCCTGTCCGCGTGGCAGTCAGGGCAGTGCGAGGAGCGACCCAGCTCGACGAGGACGTGCGGGACCACATGCTGGAGCGGGTGGCCGAGATGGTCGCCGACGTCATGGCGTCCAACGGGCTGGAGGTCGACGACTTCATCTCGGTGATCTTCACCGCGACGTCGGACCTGCACGCGGAGTTCCCGGCGTACGCCGCCCGGCGGCTCGGGTTCGACGACGTGCCGCTGATCTGCGCCCGCGAGCTCGAGATCGAGGGCTCGATGCCGCGGGTCGTCCGGATGATGGCGCACGTCGAGACCGACCTGCCGCGCGCCGACATCACCCACGTCTACCTGCACGGCGCCGCCGCCCTGCGCCGCGACCTCACCCGGGTTCGGGCGGTGCCGGATGACGCCTGACGCCGAGCCGATCCTGGCCGGCCCCGTCGAGGTCGTCGGCACCGGCCTGCTCGGCACGTCGATCGGGCTGGCCTGCCGCCGCGCCGGGATCGAGGTGCTGCTCAGCGACACCTCGCCCGAGCATGTGCGCACGGCGTCCGCCCTCGGCGCCGGCCGCCCGCGCGCGGAGGGCGACCGGCCGCAGCTGGTCGTCGTCGCCGTGCCCCCGGACCACCTCGGCGCCGAGATCGTCCGCGCGCTGGAGGAGACCGACGCCTTCGTCACCGACGTCGGCAGCGTGAAGACCGGCCCCCTGGCCGCCGTGACCGGCCGGCTCGGCACGCCGCGGTACGTCGGCGGCCACCCGATGGCGGGCAGCGAGCGGTCCGGGCCGCTGGCGGCGAACGCGGCGCTGTTCGACGGCCGCCCCTGGGCGATCGCGCCGCACGACGGCTCCGACCCGGCCGGCGTGGCGCTCGTCGAGGCGCTGGTGGCCGTCTGCGGCGGCGTCCCCGTGCTCCTCTCGCCGGAGGAGCACGACCGCGCGGTCGCCCGCACCTCCCACGTGCCCCACCTGCTCGCCTCCCTCGTCGCGGCCCGGCTCGTCGAGGCGCCGGCGGGCCACCTTGCCCTCACCGGGCAGGGCGTCCGCGACGTGACCCGGGTGGCCGCCGGCGACCCGGCGCTCTACGGCCAGATCGTCACCGCGAACGCCGAGGCGGTGCTCGGCCTGCTCGGCGAGGTCCGCGGCCAGCTCGACGTGCTCATCGACGCCGTGGGCAACGCCGACCGCGGGGGGCTCGAGGCGGTGCTGCGCGCGGGCGTGGCCGGCACGCAGGCGATCCCGGGCAAGCACGGCGGCCCGTCGCGGCCGACGTCCTCGGTGTTCGTGTCGGTGCCCGACGAGCCGGGCGTGCTGGCGCGGCTGTTCCAGACCGCCGGCGAGGCGGGCGTGAACATCGAGGATGTGCGCATCGACCACGACCTCGGCCGCCAGGTCGGCCTCGTGGAGCTCGTCGTCGAGGAGTCCCGTGCGGACCACCTCGACGCCTCGCTCGAATCCCGGGGATGGGTGACCCACCGGTAGGCTGACCCCCCGTGAGCAGCCCCCTCGTCGTCGCCGTCGACGGCACGTCCGGCTCCGGCAAGTCCAGCACCTCCCGGGGTGTCGCGGAGCGGCTCGGGCTGCGCTACCTCGACACCGGCGCGATGTTCCGCGCGATGACCTGGTGGCTGCTGCGGCAGGGCGTCGACGTGCACGACCCGGACGCCGTGGCCGCGCGCTGCGGCGAGCCCGAGATCGTCTCCGGCACCGACCCGTTCGCGCCCACGATCACCGTCGACGGCACGGACGTCGCCGTCGCGATCCGCCAGGACGACGTGACCGCCGCCGTCTCGCCGGTGAGCGCGGTCCCCGAGGTCCGCACCCGGCTGCTCGAGCTCCAGCGCGCGGTGATCGCCCGGGAGGCGGCAGCCGGCGGGATCGTCGTCGAGGGTCGCGACATCGGCTCGGTCGTCGTACCCGACGCCCCGGTGAAGGTCTACCTCAGCGCCGACTCCATGGCCCGCGCCGCGCGCCGGGCCGCCGAGCAGGGCGGGGGAGACGTCGCCGCCACCCAGGAGTCGCTGCTCGCCCGCGATCGGATCGACTCCGGCCGGGCCACCGCGCCGCTGACGATGGCCGATGACGCCGTCCACATCGACACCACCGGGCACACGCTCGAGGAGGTCATCGGCTTGGTCGTCGCGCTGGTCGAGGCCGCCGAGGCCCGGACGTGAGGCGCTCGGTCGTCCACCTCGATCCGCCGCGCAGCGACCGGGTCAGCGCGGCGCCGCGCTACCTGCTGTGCTCGCCGCTGCGGCCGCTCGCGCGGTTCGTCATCCGGCGCCGCTACACCGTGCGGGTCACCGACCCCGGCCACGTGCCCGCCTCGGGCCCGATCATCTACGCGTCCAACCACGTCGGGGTCGTCGACGGCCCGCTGCTGGCGATCTTCGCGCCGCGGCCGGCGCACGCGCTCACCAAGGTCGAGATGTTCACGGGGCTCCTGGGCTGGTTCCTGTGGCGCTCGGGCCAGATCCCGCTGGACCGCTTCCACACCGACCCGCGCGCGGTGAAGACCTGCCTGCGCGCGCTGCGCGATGGCCGCGCGATCGGCATCTACCCCGAGGGCAGCCGCGGGCCGGGCGACCTGGAGCGGTTCCACCGCGGCGCGGCCTACCTCGCGCTGGTCTCCGGCGCCCCGGTCATCCCGGTCACCATGCTCGGGTCCCGCGAGCCCGGCGGCGCCAGCGGGTCGCTGCCGAGGAGGGGGGCGGCCATCGACATGGTGTTCGGTGCGGCGTACCGGATCGAGCCGGTGCCGTGGCCGAGGACGCGGGAACAAGTCGAGAAGGCCTCGCTGTTGCTCCGGGAGCACATGTTGGTCCAGCTGGACCGGGCGCGCGCGTCGACCGGGAGAGACCTCCCGGGTCCGCTGCCGCCGACCGACGTAGATCCGGACCCCGCCACCGGGGTCACCGACCGAGGAGCACCATGACCGAGCTCGAGCCCGAGGCGCTCGGCCCCCTCCCTATCCTCGCCGTCGTCGGACGGCCCAACGTCGGCAAGTCCACGCTCGTGAACCGCATCCTCGGCCGCCGCGAGGCGGTCGTCGAGGACGTCCCGGGCGTGACCCGCGACCGCGTCTCGTACGACGCCGACTGGGCCGGCCGGGCCTTCACGGTCGTCGACACCGGCGGCTGGGACCCCGACGCCCGCGGCCTGGCCGAGCGGATCGCCGCCCAGGCCGAGATCGCGGTCGGGCTCGCCGACGCGGTGCTGTTCGTGGTCGACGCGACCGTGGGCATCACCGACGCCGACGAGGCGGTCGTGCGGATCCTGCGCAGGTCAGCCAAGCCGGTCGTGCTGGCGGCCAACAAGGTCGACGACCAGCGCGCGGAGGCCGAGACCTACGGCCTGTGGAACCTCGGCCTCGGCGAGCCGTTCCCCGTCTCCGCCCTGCACGGTCGGGGCTCGGGCGACCTGCTCGACGCCGTACTGGCCGCGCTGCCCGAGCCCCCGCCCGAGCGGGAGGCCGAGGTCGGCGGCCCGCGCCGGATCGCGATCGTCGGCAAGCCGAACGTCGGCAAGTCCTCGCTGCTCAACAAGCTGGCCGGTGAGGACCGCGTGGTCGTGGACGACGTCGCCGGTACGACGGTCGACCCGGTCGACGAGCTGATCGAGCTCGGCGGCCGGGCCTGGCGGTTCATCGACACCGCGGGCATCCGCAAGCGGGTGCGGGAGGCGTCCGGGCACGAGTACTACGCCTCGCTGCGCACCTCGACCGCGATCGACCGGGCCGAGGTGGCCGTGCTGGTCGTCGACGCGGAGCAGTCGATCTCCGAGCAGGACGTGCGGATCATCCAGACCGTCCGCGACGCCGGCCGCGCGCTGGTGATCGCGTTCAACAAGTGGGACCTCGTCGACGAGGAGCGCCGCTACTACCTCGAGCGCGAGATCGAGCGCGAGCTGGTGCAGGTGCAGTGGGCGCCGCGGATCAACATCACCGCACGCACCGGCTGGCACGTCGACCGGCTGGTGCCGGCGCTCGACCGGGCGATCGAGGGCTGGGAGACCCGGGTCCCGACCGGCGCCCTCAACGGCTTCCTCGGCCGATTGGTCGCCGAGCACCCGCACCCGGTGCGGGGCGGCAAGCAGCCGAAGGTCCTCTTCGGCACCCAGGCGACCACCGCTCCGCCGACGTTCATCCTGTTCACCAGCGGCAGGCTGGACGCGTCGTACGAGCGCTTCATCGAGCGCCGGCTGCGCGAGGAGTTCGGGTTCGCCGGCACGCCGATCGTGCTGCAGCAGCGGCCGCGGGAGAAGCGCAGGCGGTGACATCCGGGTTGCGATCGGGCGACGCGAGTCCCCCCTCGTCCTGGCCGCGACCGCGCTCGTGAACCGCTGGGTCGTGTGCCTGAGCACGCGCCATGGCGCGTGCTCAGGCACACGACCCGATTCCAGCGGGAGCGCCCGGCTGCGGTAGTGTTCACGCGGCCCCGACAAGGGGCCGTTCGGGCTGTGGCGCAGCTTGGTAGCGCACTTGACTGGGGGTCAAGGGGTCGCAGGTTCAAATCCTGTCAGCCCGACCGATCGAACCGCCCGGGACGCGTTGCGTGCGACCGGGCGGGTCGTCGTACCTGACAGATGTCGTGTTCCCTCGGTCGACCCCGACAGTTGCGGCGGGTGCGTCGGCAAACGAGATGTTGCGGCCGAGCTAGTGTGCGCGGCATGGAGACGCGCGTCGCCCTGGTCACCGGCAGCACCTCGGGGATCGGCGAGGCGATCGCGCGGAGGCTCGCGAGCGACGGCTGGCATGTGGTGGTCCACTCCGGAGCCAGCGCCGAGGCGGGGGAGCGGCTGGCCGCCGAGCTCGGCGGCTCCTACGTCCAGGCGGATCTCGCCGACGCGGACGCCGCCGGGGCGACGGTCGCCGCGGCCCTCGCAGAGATCGGGCGGCTCGACGTGCTGGTCAACAACGCCGGGATCAGCCGGCCGATCCCGCACGGCGACCTCGCGGCCGCGACCCCCCAGGTCTGGCGCGACATCCTCGAGGTGAACCTGATCGGCCCGTGGGCGCTGACGACCGCCGCGGCGCCGTACCTGCGCGCGAGCCGTGGTTGCGTGGTCAACGTGACCAGCCATGCGGGCGTGCGGCCCAAGGGCGCGTCGGTGCCGTACGCCGCCAGCAAGGCCGCCCTCAACCACGTCACCCGGCTGCTGGCCGTCGCGCTCGGCCCCGAGGTGCGGGTGAACGCGGTCGCGCCGGGGCTGGTCGACACGCCGATGACCGCCGACTGGACCGAGGCGCAGGAGCTGTGGCGCGAGCGGGCGCCGATGCGGCGGGCCGCGACCCCCGACGACGTCGCCGGACTGGTGGCGGACCTGGTCGCGAGCGACTACCTCACCGGCGAGGTGGTCCTCCTGGACGGCGGCCTCAACCTGCTCTGACATCTTCTGTGACGACTTTCACGGAGGGCGCTGACAGGGGCGCTCCCCGAGGGCTACCTTGCTCCGAGAACACGTTCTATTTATCGAGCACTTCCGAGCCCAGGAGCATCCATGAAGACTCGCGCCGCCATCTTGTGGGAGCCGCACACCGAGTGGAGTGTGGAGGACATCGAGCTCGACCCGCCGCGGAAGGGCGAGCTGCTGGTCAAGCTGGCGGCGTCCGGCCTGTGCCACTCCGACGAGCACATGGTCACCGGCGACATGGTGCTCGACCCGGAGCTCGCCGAGGCGTTCGGCCTCAAGCAGTTCCCGGTCGTCGGCGGCCACGAGGGCGCGGGCGTGGTGCAGGAGGTCGGCCCCGACACGGTCGGCTTCGAGGTCGGCGATCACGTGGTCTTCAGCTTCATCCCGTCCTGCGGCCGGTGCCCTTCCTGCTCGACCGGCCACCAGCACCTGTGCGACCTCGGCGCGTTCCTGCTCTCGGGCATGCAGCTCAGCGACTTCTCCTACCGCCACCACGCCAAGGACGGCCGCGACCTCGGCATCATGGTCGGGCTCGGCACGTTCTCGCCGTACACGGTCGTCAACGTCGACTCCGCGGTGAAGATCCGCAAGGACGTCCCGCTCGAGCGCGCCGCCCTCGTCGGCTGCGGCGTCACCACCGGGTGGGGCTCGGCGACGTACGCCGCCGGCGTGCAGTCCGGCGAGACCGTGGCCGTCGTCGGGGTCGGCGGCATCGGCATGAGCGCCGTGCAGGGCGCGGCGATGGCCGGCGCCCGGCACGTCGTCGCGATCGACCCGGTCGACTGGAAGCGCGAGAAGGCGCTCACCCTCGGCGCGACCCACGCCGCGCCGTCGATGGCGGACGCGCAGCCGCTGATCGGCGAGATCACCGCGGGCGCGATGGCGGACAAGGCGATCCTCGCGGTCGGCCTCGCCACCGGTGACCTGATCGCACCGATGATGAGCCTGGTCAAGAAGGCCGGCCGCGGCGTCGTCACCGCCGTCGCGAACATGATGGCCAGCGACGTGCAGCTCAACCTCTTCGAGATGGCGATGATGCGCAAGGAGCTCGTCGGCTGCATCTTCGGCAACGCCAACCCGCGCTACGACATCCCCCGCCTGCTCGACCTCTACATGGACGGCCGGCTCAAGCTCGACGAGATGGTGACCGCGACGTACACCCTCGACGACGTCAACCAGGGCTACCAGGACATGCGCGACGGCAAGAACATCCGGGGCGTCATCGTCTACGACTGACCCGCTGGGGAGGCTCAGGCGACGTCGGCGTCCATGGCGGCGACGTACTCGCGCTTGATCTCGCGCCAGGCCTCGTCGGTCATCGTGCGCCGCCAGTACGGCGAGCAGGACATGTCGGCGCGGGCGAGGCCCCGGTCGGCGAGCAGGTGCCGGCGGATCGCGCGGATCTCGTCCGCCTCGCCGTGCACGAACGCGTGCACCCGACCGGCGGGGAACTCCAGGTCCGCGACCGCGGTCGCGAGGAGGTCGGCGTCTCCGGGGCCGCCGGAGCGGTGCAGCCAGACCAGGTCGAGCTCGCCGGGGCAGGGGAGCGGCACCTCGTGCTCGGGGCCGTCGCAGAGCAGCCGGACGACCGCGCGGGATCCGGCCGGAACCGCCTCGAGCGACGCGGCGATGGCGGGTAGCGCCGACTCGTCCCCGACGAGCAGGTGCCAGTCGGCGTCGGGATCGGGCCGGTAGCCGCTGCCCGGGCCCTCGAGGACCAGCCCGTCGCCGGGCCGCGCGGCCGCAGCCCATGGTCCGCCGACGCCGTGGTCGCCGTGCACGACGAAGTCGAGGGCGAGGAGGCCGTCTCGCCAGCTGCGCACCGTGTAGCGCCGCCGCGCCGGCCACAGCTCGCGGTCGTGCTCCTCGCGCACGTCCGCGGGCACGAAGGCGCCGGCGTACGGCGCCCCGGCCGGCGGGATCGCGACGTTGACGTAGGCGTCGGTGTCCGCCGGGACGTCGAAGCCGTCGAGCCCGGGTCCGCCGAGGACCACTCGGATCAGCGCGGGCGTGAGCCACTCGGTCGACTCGACCCGTCCGTACCATGCCGTCATGGAAGTAAGGCTACCCTTACCCCGGTGACCCCGGGAGTGCTCGTCCGCCGCACCCTGCTGCGCCAGCGCCGCCGGCTGGCCGGCGCGGTGGCGCTGCTCCTCGTCTGGCAGCTCTGCGAGGCCGCGGTGCCGGTCCTGATCGGCATCGTGATCGACCGTGCCGTGGCGACCGGCGATGGAGCGCAGATGCTGCTGTGGGGCGCCGTGCTGTGCGTGCACTTCGCGGTGCTGAGCACCGGCTACCGGCTCGGCTCCCGGGTCGCGTTCCGGGCGCTCCAGGAGGAGAGCCACGCGCTGCGCACCGAGGTGTCCGCGGCCGTGCTCTCGCCCCGCGGAGCCCGGACCGGCCGGCTGCCCGGCGACGTGCTCTCGATCGCGACCGGCGACGCGGAGGCGGTCGCGACCGTGCTGTGGCAGCTCGCCCTGACCGTCGTGGGGCTGGTGGGGCTGGTCGCGACCGCCGTCGTGCTCGCGGTGATCGACCCGGTCGTCGCGGTCGTGGTGCTGGTCGGGGTCCCGGTCGTGCTCGTCGCCACCCGGGTGCTCGCGCCCCGGCTCGCCCACCGCGCGCACGCCCGCCAGGAGGCGGTCGGCCGGGCGACCGGGCTGGCCACCGACCTGATGCGCGGGCTGCGGCCGCTCAAGGGCATCGGCGCCGAGCGGGTGGCGCACCGGCGCTATCGGGCGGAGAGCCGCGACGCGATGCGCGCCAGCGTCGCGGCGGCCCGGTGGGAGGGGCTCCTCTACGGCACCACCGACGGGCTCAGCCTGGCCTTCCTCGCCGCCGTCGCGCTCCTGGCCGGCCAGCGCGCGCTCTCCGGCGAGCTCTCCATCGGCGAGCTGGTCGCGGTCGTCGGCCTCGCCCAGTTCGTGGCCGAGCCGATGGGGATGGTCGCCTACCTCGTCGCCGCGCTGGCCCGGTCCCGCGCGTCGGCCCGGCGGATCGTCGAGGTGCTCGCGGCCCCGCCGCTGGTGCACGTCGGCGACCGGTCCGCGGTGGCCCCGGGCGGGCTGGCGCTCGCGGCCGTGCGCCACGGCTCCCTGCACGACGTCACGCTGGACGTCCGACCGGGCCAGCTCGTCGCCGTCGTCGCGGAGGACCCCGCCGACGCGGCGGCGCTCGTGGATCTCCTGCGCGGCGAGGAGCGGCCGGAGTCGGGCGAGGTGCTGCTGGGCGGCGTACCTCTCACGGAGCTGCGGATCGAGGAGTCGCGCCGCCTGCTGGTGCTCGCCGAGCACCACGTGGACCTCTTCGAGGGCACGCTGCGCTCGAACGTCGACCCCGCCGAGCTGCTGAGCGACGACCGGGTCGCCGCGGTCCTCGCGGCCGCGGCGGCCGACGACCTGCCGGACGAGCCGGTGACCGTGGACGGCGGCACGCTCTCGGGCGGCCAGCGACAGCGCCTCGGCCTGGCCCGGGCGCTCGCGGCCGACCCGCCGGTGCTCGTGCTGCACGACCCGACGACGGCGGTCGACGCGGTGACCGAGCAGCGGATCGCGGCCGGCTCCGGCGGCGTACGCCGCCCGGACGGCGCCACCCTGGTCATCACGAGCAGCCCGGCCCTGCTGGCCGGCGCCGACCGGATCGTCCACCTTGCCGGGGGGCGCGTGGTCGCGACCGGGCGGCACGACGAGCTCGCCGCGGGCGAGGCCTACCGGACGGCGGTGCTGCGATGACGCTGCTCCCCGTCTCGACGCCGCGCGCGGCCGCGGGGCTCGCCTGGCGGCTGGTGCGCGAGCACCCCTGGCCGCTGCTGCTGTGCGCGGCCATGTTCGTGGTCGCCGGGCTGGCCGGGCTGGTCGGCCCGTGGCAGCTCGGCCGGATCGTCGACGTCGTCGACCGCGGCGGCGAGGGCGGCGAGATCGTCGCGGCCGGGCTCTGGATCCTCGGTGCCGCCGTGGTCGGCGGCCTCGCGACCGCGCTGTCGATCTCGCTGATGGCGCGCACCGCCGAGCCGGCGCTGGCCGAGCTGCGGGAGACCGTCGTCGACCGGGCGCTGGACCTCGAGGCCCGCGAGCTCGAGGCGGCCGGCTCGGGCGACCTGCTCTCGCGGGTCGGCGACGACGTGCGGCTGGTCACGGACTCGTTCACCGAGGTCGTGCCGATCCTGGTGAACTCCGTCGTCGCCGTGGTGTTCACCGCCGGCGGCCTGTTCGCGATCGACTGGCGGCTCGGGCTCGCCGGGCTCGGCGCGGTGCCGTCCTACGTGCTCGGCCTGCGCTGGTACCTCCCGCGCTCCGGCCCCTACTACCGCGCCGAGCGCGAGGCGAACGGCGCCCGCGCGGAGGCGCTGCTCACCGGCGTCCACGCCAGTCGGACGCTGCGCGCCCACGGCATCGCCGACCGGCACCAGGAGCTGACGACGGCCGCCTCGTGGCGATCCGCGCAGATCTCGATCGACGTCTACCGGCTGCTGACGCGCTTCTACGCCCGCAACAACCGGGCCGAGCTGGTCGGCCTGCTGCTGATCCTGGGCACCGGCTGGGTGCTCGCGCGCGGCGGCGGCGTCACGGTCGGCGCGGTCACGGCGGCGGCACTGCTCTTCCACCGGCTCTTCAACCCGATCGGCGCACTGATCGGCCTCTTCGACCAGGCGCAGTCGGTCGGCGCCTCGCTGGTCCGGCTCGCCGGACTGGCGCTGCTGCCGCCGCCCGCACCCGTCGCCGACCCGGCCGCGCCCGCCGACGGGCACCTCGTGGTGCGCGGGCTCCACCACGAGTACGTCGCCGGACGGCCCGCCGTGGACGAGGTCTCGATCGACGTGCCGGCCGGGCACCGGGTCGCGGTCGTCGGCGCCTCGGGTGCCGGCAAGACCACGCTGGGCGCGGCCGTCGCCGGGCGGCTGGTGCCGACCCGCGGCGACGTCTCGCTGGGCGGCGTACCGCTGGGGCGGGTGGACGCCGACGGCCGGCCTCCGGTGGCGATCGTGAGCCAGGAGGTGCACGTCTTCGCGGGCACGGTCCGCGACAACCTCACCCTGGCCGCGGCCGACGCCACCGACGAGCGGCTCGCCGAGGCGCTGCGGGAGGTGGGCGCGTGGGCGGCGGTCCGGGCACTGCCCGACGGCCTCGACACCGCGGTCGGCGACGGGGCGGTGGCGCTGAGTCCGGCGCTCGCCCAGCAGCTCGCACTCGCGCGGGTGCTGCTCGCGGATCCGGTGGCCGTCGTGCTCGACGAGGCGACCGCCGAGGCCGGCTCGGCCGGCGCGCGCGACCTCGAGCGGGCGGCCCTCGCCGCAACGGCGGGCCGCACCTCCCTGACGATCGCGCACCGGCTCACCCAGGCGGTCACCGCCGACGAGGTCGTGGTGATGGACGCGGGCCGCGTCGTCGAGCGCGGCACCCACGACGAGCTCGTGGCCGCTGGCGGGAGCTACGCCACGCTCTGGGCGGCGTGGTCGGGCGGGCGGCCGACCTAGGCCGCAGGACGTCATCCGGACGGTGCGTCCCCTGCCACCACTCGGATGACGTCCTGCGATATCGGCGGCGTCGTACGGTGCAGCCATGGCGGGCTGCGAGATCGTGCCGGGCGAGCGGCCCGGCACGTTCGTGCTGCGGCTGGACGGCATGAGCCAGTCGCACGTCGACCTGCGCCACCCCGCACACCTCGAGTTCGAGTACGTGCGCCGGATCGCCGACGTCCTGGACGCCTGCGCGCCCGGCGGCGCCCCCGTCCGGGTCGTGCACGTCGGCGGCGCGGCGATGACGCTGCCGCGGTACGTCGCCGCCACCCGGCCGCGCTCGGCCCAGATCGTCCTCGAGCCCGCCATCGAGGTGACCGAGCGGGTCCGCGAGGAGCTCCCGCTGCCGCCCCGCAGCGGCATCAAGGTGCGTCCGGTCGACGGCCGCCGCGGAGTCGCCGAGCTGCGCGACGGGTACGCCGAGGTGGTGGTCGTCGACGCCTTCGCGGACGGCCGGGTGCCCGGTGAGCTCGTCACCGACGGGTTCTTCGGGGACCTCGCCCGTGTCCTCGACCCCGCCGGGCTGCTGGTGCTGAACGTGGCCGACCGGGCGCCGTTCGGCTGGACCCGCCGGGTCGTCGCCGGCCTGCGCTCGGTGTACCCGGAGCTGATGCTCACCGCGGAGCCCGCCACGCTGCGGGCCCGCCGGCTCGGCAACCTGGTGCTGGTGGCCTCGCACGGCCCGGTCCCGCTCGCGGCGCTCCGGATCAGGTCGGCGAGCTCGGCGGCGCCGTACCGCGTGCTCGACGCGGGCGGCGTCTCCGACTCGTTCGGCGGCGGCACGCCGTTCACGGCCGCAGACCACGAGCCCTCGCCGGCGCCGGGATAGCGGAGCATTCATCCATCCGACGCTATCCGTCCATAAATTCTGGACGGTCGATTCATCCCTGCTCGATGGGCTGGCGCCCGCTCCCACACCTCCGATTCCGTCGGTGCGCCAGTCGCGCTCCCGGGCCACGGCTGAGGTCACGGCGTGGGCGACGTCCGGCCGGCTCCCCGAAGGAATCTCATGCGCGCGCACCACTCCACCCTGCCCGTCCTCGCCCGGCTCGTCGCGGCGGTGGTCCTCCTGCCGCTCCTGGCCCTCCTGCCGGGCGGCCCGGCCGCGACCGCCGCGACGGCGAACGGCCTCACCCTGTCCGTGGACGACGGCCAGACGCTGAGCGGCACCGTGAACCTCACGGCGACGGACACCGAGTCCGCCGAGCCGGTGGCGCTGAGCATCGACGGCGAGCCCGTCGCAGGCACCGTCGAAACCCCGCCCGTCGACCTGGTCTTCCAGGCGCACGGCTGGGAGGCGAACACCTACAACACCTGGGTCGTCAACGGCGAGACGAGGATCGTGCCGCTGACGCGCTACTGGGACTGGGCCGCGGGGTCGTGGCGGATCCCCGCGGGCGCACTCCGGCCGGGCGTCAACACGGTCGAGCTGCTGACCGGGAGCACGCAGCAGGCGCTCGACCCGAGGCCGAACGAGAACGACGACTTCCGGGTGCGCAACGTCAAGCTCAGGTTCGCAGACGGCGGCACGCTCACCGACCCCGCCCTGGGCGAGAACGTCTCGGTGAACATGGGGGACAACGGCACCCCGCCGAAGCTCCGGCAGACCTGGACGATCGAGGTCCCGGAATCGCGCCTGCGGCCGGTGACCACCAGCTACTCGTGGAACGCCGACGCGGCCGAGCCCGGGACGCACGTGGTCACGGCGACCTCGGCCGACGGGACGCGGACGGTGAGCGCGACCGTGACCACCGGCTCGGTGGCGCCCGAGCCCGAGCGGATCGTCCTGACGCCGCCGGCGGACGCCTCGACGGGGCAGTCGTTCACCTGGCGCACCGGATCGTCGACCACCGACGGCGCGGTGAGCGTCCGGGAGGCCGGCAGCGACGGGGCGTGGCGGGTCGTCGACGCCACCACGAACGAGGCGCTGACCAGCGACGGTGTCTCGACCCGCACCCACTCGGCCACGGTGACCGGCCTGCGGCCGGGCACGACCTACGAGTACTTCGTCGGCAACGACGACGCCACCAGCGACGCCTACCGCTTCACCACCGCCGGCAACGCGGGCGACCCCTTCACGTTCCTCTACTTCGGCGACGGGCAGAACGAGCTGACCGACAAGTGGGCGCCGACGGTCCAGAAGGCGTACGAGACCTTCCCCGAGGCGGTGGGGTCGGTGAACGCCGGCGACCTCGTCGACGCCTCGCGCAACGAGTCGGAGTGGACCGAGCTGTTCGGCGCGCTGGGTGAGCGAGCGCCGACGAAGAACCTGCTCGCGGCGCCCGGCAACCACGAGTACGTCGGCGACACCCGGCTGGGGAAGTGGAAGTCGAACTTCGAGTACCCCGGCAACGGCCCCACCTACGACGGGCCGGCACCGGACGCCACCGGACTGACCGACGCCCAGCGGCAGGAGGCGGCGTACCGCACCCGGATGGCGAAGGCCATGCAGGAGACCGTCTACTACACCGACTACCAGGGCGTCCGGTTCATCACGCTCAACGCGACCACGAACGAGGCGACCGACCTCTTCACCCCGGCGAACCTGCCGTCCTGCTCCGTGGACTGTCCCGACCCCAAGCAGCTGTGGGTCGACATGCAGGCCGAGTGGCTCGACCGGGTGCTGGCGGACAACCCGAACAAGTGGACGGTCGCGACCTTCCACCAGCCGGTGTTCTCGACCGCCGTGGACCGGGACGAGCAGCGGCTGCGCAGTGCATGGCTGCCGGTGTTCGAGAGCCGGAACATCGACCTGGTGCTGATGGCGCACGACCACACCTATGCGCGCGGGTTCGTCAACAGCGACGCCACCTCGACCCCGGGCATGACCCGCGGTCCGGTGTACGCGGTGTCGGTGTCCGGCCCGAAGTACTACGAGCGGCAGCCGGCCGACGACAACGTGTGGACCCGCAACGGTGCGACCCAGGTCGTCTCCGCCGGCGGCACCTCGACGTTCCAGGGCATCACCGTGGACGGCAACACGCTGCGCTACCGCTCGGTCGTGGCCGCGAAGTGGGACGACACCTCCTCGACCGACGTACCGGTGGGCGGCACCCTGGACTCCTTCACGATCACCAAGTACCCGAGCGGCGCCAAGCGGGTGACCGAGGACGGCGTCCAGCCGCCCGCCGAGGACCCGGGCGCCGGTCCCGAGGAGCCGCAGGACACCGGCCTGGACTTCAACATCCCCAACGGCGCCAGGGTCTCCGGCATCACCAGGCTGATCGCCACCGACGCCCGGTCACAGGAGGGCCCCTCGATCAGCGTCGACGACGTCCCGCAGGAGGTCACCTCCGGCGCCGGCGGCGCCGTCGACCTGCAGTTCGACGCACACGGCTGGGAGGGCAGCACCAGGAACACCTTCTACATCAACGGCGAGGACTACTCGATCCGGCCGATGACCCGCTACTACCAGGACGGCAACGGGGTCTACCCGACGGGCACCTGGCGGATACCGGCGGGCGCGCTGCGCCCGGGTGCCAACACGATCCAGCTGCGCATCGGCAGCGCCAGCCAGGTGCTCGACCCGGCGGACAACGCGAACGACGACTTCCGCATCAAGAACGTGCGGCTGCGGTTCCCCGACGGCGCAACGCTCAGCGACCCGGCCTACCCCGCCAGCCAGCTGATCAACATGGGCGACTCGAACCCGTCGGCGGCCCGGACCTGGACCTGGACGATCAACATCCCGACCGACCGGCTGCTCGCGCAGTCGACGACGTCGTGGGACACCACGAAGGACACCTCCGGCCTGCACCGGGTCACCGCGACCTCCGCGGACGGCACCCGGTCCCGCTCGCTGACGGTGCGCGTGGACAACGAGGAGCCGGTCTCGCTGAACCTCGCCGACGGTGCCGTCGTCAACGGGCGCCGGACGATCACCTCGACCGGCGACGTCGAGCCGGTGGTCACAGTCGACGGCGAGCAGATCCCGGTGGAGCTGCGCCGGCGCGTGGTCGATCCGGTCTTCAAGTTCGAGGGCGACGGCTTCCAGCCGGACGCGGCGATGGACAGCATCTGGATCAACGGCGAGCTGTTCCGGGTCCTCGGCGTGCCCGAGGCCGCACACGGCTGGAAGACGGTGTCGGTCCCCATCCCGTGGGAGAAGCTGCGGCCGGGAACCAACACGATCCGGATCCGGGCCGGCGGCAACCTTTCGCCGACCGGAGACGACGCCGACAGCTTCAAGACCCGCAACTCGCGTCTCGAGCTGGCCGGCGACCGCGTGCTGCGCGACCCGCAGTACTCCCAGACCCAGGAGCTCGGCTACGGGCCGGGACGGAAGTTCTGGGACTTCACCATCACCGTCCCGGACCGGTTCGAGACGGTCTACCAGGCCGACTGGGACACCTCGGCGTACGACGACGGCGAGTACGCCGTCACTGTCGCGCGCCCGGACGGACGCAGCGAGCAGACGGCCACGGTCGAGGTCGACAACACCGGCCCCGAGATCACGATCGGGGCTCCGGCCGACGGCCGTGACTACGCCACTGGCGAGTTCGTCGTGGACGCCTCGGCCTCCGACGTCAACGACGTGGCGGAGCTGGCCCTGACGATCGACGGCGAGCCCGTCGAGAACGGGCAGACCGTCACGGCGGACGACCTGCCCGACGGGGACCACACCCTGGTGGCCCGCGCGACGGACACGCTCGGCAACGAGTCGGTCCGGCGCGTCTCCTTCCGCACGGTCGGCAACCTGCCGAAGGTGCCTGCGAACCCGCTTCCGGGTGACGGGTCGTCGGGCCGCTCCCCGGAGTCGACCGACCTGAGCGTGGACGTGGCGGACCCGACCGGCGACGCGCTGACGGCCGACTTCAAGTGGGCCTACCGGGGCGACTTCGCGGTCGGCGCCAACACCGCGACCGTGGGACAGTCGACCACGGCCGTTCCCACGAGCGCGGACGGCGCGCCGGCCACCGCCGCCGACCGGCGCGCCCTGGCGGCGGCCGACGGAGAGACCCTCCGCACCGACGGCGCCGCGGCGTACCCGTTCCAGACGTTCGAGATCGCCGTGCCCGAGGATCTCGGCACCCAGAGCTACGCGGTCACGTGGTCGGGCTCGGTCCCGGACACGCAGCGAGCGGCGCTCTCGGTGTGGAACAACCGCACCGAGAGCTGGGATCTCGTGGACGAGGGCATCGGCGCCGACCTGGAGCTGAGGGGCAGGGCGTCGTACGCCGACACCGTCGCCGGGGGCACCGCGACCCTGATGATCCAGGACATCCAGGCGACCGTCATCGCCGAGAACGACGACCCCTCGGTGTGGGCCTGGATCAGCGACACGCAGTTCTACTCCCAGAACGACCCGTCGGTCTACCGCAAGCAGATGCAGTGGGTCCTCGACAACCGCGAGTCCGAGGGCATCGGCTATGCCCTCCACACCGGTGACATCCAGAACACCAAGACGGAGGGCGAGTGGCAGGCCGCCAGCTCGGCCCAGCAGATGTGGGACGACGCCGGCCTGCCCTACGGCATGGCGCCGGGCAACCACGACATCGACGCGGACGGCACCTACACGACGTACCAGAAGTACTTCGGTGCGGAGCGGTTCGCGGACAAGCCGTGGTACCGCGAGAGCCAGAACGACAACGTCCAGCACGCCGACGTCCTGTCCTCGCCGGGCGCCGACTACCTCGTGCTGTTCCTGAACTGGCAGCTGAGCCAGGACGAGATCGACTGGGCGAACCGGATCATCCGGAAGTACCCGGACTACAACGTCGTCCTCGCCACGCACCAGTACTTCGGGAACGACGGGGCGTACGTCAAGCCCGCACCGACGATCTGGGACCAGATCGTGGCTCCGAACCCCAATGTCGACGTCGTGCTCTCCGGGCACATCGGGATCTGGAGCAACATCAAGCGGGTCGACCAGGGCCGCTCGGTGATCGAGGTGATGGCCGACTACCAGAGCGCCCCGAACAACGGCGACGGCTGGATGCGGACGGTCACCTTCGACGCGGCGAACCAGACGTTCGACAACCGGACGCTGTCGGTCACGCGCGCCGGGACCTCCTGGAAGGACGACGCCATGGAGAACTTCACGATGCCGATCGAGCTGACAGCCCCGGAGCGCTGGGTGGCGACGGACTACGTCGGCATCGTCGCCAAGTCCGACCAGGTGATCGCCTCGCGGGAGTCGGTCGCCTCTGGGTCGACGGTCACGGTCCCGACGGGTCCGCTCGACGCGGACTCGCGCTACAGCTGGTATGTCGACGTAACCGACGCCGACGGGTTCAGCCGGACCTCGCCGGTGTGGACGTTCACCACGGGCACCGCTCCGGGTGGCCCGGGTGGCCCGGGTGGCCCGGGCACGCCTCCGGACCGGACCGCGCCGGTCCTGACCGTCCCCGGTGACGCCGAGATCGGCGTCGGTGACGCCTTCGACCCGATGCGGGGCGTGACGGCGGTCGACGAGGTCGACGGCGACCTGCGGACGAAGGTGCAGATCGAGGGCCGCGTGGACACGGCGACGCCCGGGACCTACGTGCTGACCTACACCGTCGCCGACGCGGCCGGCAACAGCAGCACCCGCCAGCGCACGGTCCGGGTGACCGGCCGGCTCCAGCCGGGCCGGCCGGTGATCACGGGCCGGACCCGGGTGGGCGACACCCTGACGGTGTCGCCGGGCTCCTGGACCCCCGCGCCGCAGCTGTCCTACCAGTGGTACGCCGGCGGCCATGCCGTCGACGGCGCGACCGGCACCAGCCTGATCCTCACGCCGACGCTGCTCGGGTCGCGGGTGACCGTGCGGGTCACCGGACGACGCGAGGGGTACGACCCGGCCTCGGTCGACGCGGCGGCCTCCGGGCGGGTCGTGCGCGGCCGGTTCGACACGGCCCGGCCCGAGCTCGTCGGCCGGGTACGAGTCGGTGCCACGCTGCGGGTGGTGACCGGCGACTGGTCGCCGCAGCCGGCGTTCGCCTATCGGTGGTTCGCCGGCGGGAAGGTGCTGCGCGGTGCGACCGGTGAACGGTTGCGGCTCACCCGCAAGCTGCTCGGGCTCCGGGTCAGGGTCGTCGTGATCGGCACCCGCGACGGCTACGCCACCCAGACGCGCACCACCGCGCCGACCGGCAAGGTCGTCCGCCGGACCGGCCGGCGCTGAGGGACCACCGGGGCCGCGACCGCACCACGATCGCGGCCCCGGTGGCCCGTCGTCAGGAGTACGCCGTGCCCCGGGCGTCCCGGGTCCACAGCACGCCATCGCCCGGGGTGGAACCCTCGGCGGCGAGCGTCCGCTTGAGCACCTTGTTCGTGGCCGTCCGAGGGAGCGTGGCGACGACCCGGACGTAGCGCGGCCGAGCCTTGGGCGAGAGGTCGGGCTGCTCGTCCAGGAAGGCCGCGAGCTCGGCCGGGGAGAGCGGGCCGGTCACCACGAGCGCCGCCATCACCTGGTCGCCCACCGACTCGTCCGGCACGGCGTACACCGCGGCCTCGGACACGGACGGGTGGCGCAGCAGGATCCGCTCGACCGGCGCGGCCGCGAGGTTCTCGCCGTCGACGCGCAGCCAGTCGGCGGTGCGGCCGGCGAAGTACACGAAGCCGTCGGCGTCGCGGTAGGCGAGGTCGCCGGACCAGTACATGCCGCCGCGCATCCGCTCGGCCTCGGCGTCGGGGTCGCGGTAGTAGCCCGCGAACGCGCCCGCTCCGGAGGTGTTCACGAGCTCGCCGGTCGCCTCGTCGGCGTTGAGCAGCGCACCGGAGGAGGAGAAGACCGCGTCCGGCGTCTCGGCCATCGTCTCGGCGTCGAGCACCTTGACTCCGTCGACCGGTCGGCCCAGCGAGCCGGGCGGCATCTCGGGCACCCGCTGCACGATCACCGCGTTCTCGGTCGAGGAGTAGGAGTCGACGACCGTGCAGCCGAAGCGCTCGGCGAAGCCGGCGATGTCGCGGTCGTTGGCCTCGTTGCCGAACACCACCCGCAGCGGGTTGTCCGCGTCGTCGGGCCGCTCGGGCGTCGCCATCACGTAGGCGAGCGGCTTGCCGACGTAGTTCGCGTACGTCGCGCCGTACCGCCGCACGTCCGGCAGGAAGCCGGAGGCCGAGAACCGCGGCGCCAGCGCCATCGCCGCGCCGGCCGCGAGGGCCGGACCCCAGCCGGCCATGATCGCGTTGGAGTGGAACATCGGCATCGACACGTAGGCGACGTCCGCCGCCGACAGGCCGAACCGCTCCGCGAGGAGCTGTCCGGGGTGGGCGACCTTCGCGTGCGTCACGTTGACCGCCTTCGGCTCGCCGGACGTGCCCGAGGTGAAGATCAGCATCATCAGGTCGTCCGGTCCGACCGCCACGTCGGGTACGCCGGCGGCGCCGTGCTCCGCCACGAGCTCCGCCCAGTCGGGGGAGTCGAGCCGGATCACCGGCACCTCGACGTCCTCGAGCAGTTCGCAGTACGCCGAGTCCGTGACCACGACCCGCACGTCCGCCCGGGCGACGTCGGCGGCCAGCGCGGCACCGCGGCGGGTCGGGTTGAGCCCGACCACGACCTGGCCGCCGAGAGCCGCCCCGCCGATCAGGAACGCGAACTCGGGCACGTTCTCCAGCAGCACGCCGATGTGCGGCGGCAGTCGGTCGTCGAGGAGCGTGTCGAGCACGGCCGACCGCACGCACGACTCCCGGACCACCTCGCGCCAGCTCCACGCGTCGTCCCCGGCCAGCAGGCCGGGGTGGTCGTCCTCCGCCCGCGCGAGCAGCTGCTCGCGCACGGTCGGCATGGTCACGCCGGCTCGGCGGCCAGCGCCCGTCCGACCGTCAGCGCCTGCTCGGTCGCGCCGCCGTGCAGGAACTCGAACCGCTTGGCGCCGGTGAAGTACCGGTGCGCCTCGCCGTCGAGGTCGATGCCCACGCCGCCGTGGACATGGACGGTCGTGTGCGCGAGCCGGTGGCCGGCGTCCGCGGCCCACAGCTTCGCGATCGCGACCTCGGTGTCGGCGGGCCGGCCCTGGTCGAGGCGCCACGCGGCCTGCCAGAGCGTGAGCCGCTGGCCGAGCACGTCGATGTAGCCGTCGGCGAGCCGCTGCGAGACCGCCTGGAAGGTGCCGATCGGCCGGCCGAACTGCTCGCGCGTCTTCGCATACGACGCCGTCAGCCGCAGCGCACCCTCGGTGATGCCGAGCTGCTCGGCGGCGCCGCCGAGCACCATCAGCTGCCGCAGCCGGTGGTCGACGGAGCCGTCGGCCGCGCCGAGCAGCCGGTCGGCGGGCAGTACGGCGCCGTCGAGATCGAGCCGCGCGACCGCGTCGCCGTCGGAGAACGTCTGCGCCACCACGGTCACTCCGGCGTCGCCGGGCTCGACCACGAACACGCCGACGCCCGACGGAGTCTCGGCGGGGACGAGGAGGACGTCGGCGTACGGGCCGGCCGGGACGACGGCCTTGCTGCCGGTGAGGCGGTAGCCGTCGCCGTCCAGGGTCGCGGTCGTGGTCGGCCGGGTCGGCGCCCACGAGCGCTCCTCGGCGATCGCGGCCGTGACGACCGTGGCGCCGGTCGCCGCGCCGGCCAGCCAGCGCTGCCTCTGCTCGGCGGTGCCAACCTCGGCGACCAGTCGAGACGCCGGGCCGTGCGCGGCCAGCGGCACGGGGGCGACGGTGCGGCCGACCTCGACGATGACCCGGCAGAGCTCGACCAGGCCGAGGCCGGCGCCGTCGTACTCCTCGGGCAGCGCGAGCCCGAGCAGCCCCGCCTCGCCGAGCGCGGCCCACAGGTCGCGGTCGAACCGATCGCCGCCGTCCTCGACCCTCTTCTGCCGCTCGCTGGTCGCGCGGTCCGCGAGGATGCTCGCCGCGAGCTCCGCGGCCTCGTCCTGCTCCTGGGTGAACCGGAAGTCCATGTCAGCTCCTCTTCACGAACGCCTGGCTGCGGGGAGGCCGAGACCGACGTACCCGATGATGTCGCGCTGGATCTCGTTGGTGCCGCCGCCGAAGGTCATCACCAGGGCGGCGCGGTGGAACCGCTCGAGCCGGCCCTGGAGCACCGCGCCGTCGGACCCGCCGGTGACGCCGGCGTTCGGGCCGACGATCTCCATCAGCGAGCGGTAGACCTCGGTGGCGAGCTCGGAGCCGTAGATCTTGGTGGCCGAGGCCTCGGCGGGGGAGAGGTCCACGCCGGCGTCGGCGTCGGCGGCGAGCTTCCAGTTGATCAGCCGCAGCGCCTCCGCGCGGGCATGGGCGCGGCCGAGCGCGACCTGCACCCACTCGGTGTCGATCACCCGCTGGCCGTCCGGGTTCTTGGTCTCCTGCGCCCAGCGGCGCACCAGCTCGATCGAGTGCGTCAGCGGCGCGGCCGAGGTGAGGGCGACCCGCTCGTGGTTGAGCTGGTTGGTCATCAGCGCCCAGCCGCCGTTGAGCTCGCCGACCAGGTTGGCCGCCGGCACCCGCACGTCCTCGTAGTACGTCGCGCTCGTGCTCACGCCGGCCACCGTGTGCACCGGGGTGTAGGAGAAGCCGTCGGAGTCGGCCGGCACCAGGATCATCGACAGGCCCTTGTGGCGGGGCAGATCGGGGTCGGTGCGGCAGGCCATCCAGATCCAGTCGGCGTACTGGATGAGCGAGGTCCACATCTTCTGCCCGTTGATCACCCACTCGTCGCCCTCGCGGACTGCCCGGGTCCTCAGTGACGCCAGGTCGGTGCCCGAGCCGGGCTCGGAGTAGCCGATCGAGAAGTGCAGCTCGCCGCGGAGGATCCGGGGGAGGAAGTACGCCCTCTGCTCGTCGCTGCCGTAGCGCATGATCGTCGGCCCGACGGTGTTGAGCGTCAGGTAGGGGATCGGTACGCCGGCCACCGCGGCCGCGTCGGTGAAGATCAGCTGGTCGACCATCGACCGGGCCTGGCCGCCGTACTCCTCCGGCCAGCCGATGCCCAGCCACCCGTCGGTGCCGAGCCGCCTGATCACGTCCTGGTAGACGTCGGTGTCGCCGAACTCGCCGGTCGCGGCGGAGAGGCCGGCCTTGACCTCGGGGGTGACCAGGGCGGCGAAGTACTCGCGCAGCTCCTCGCGCAGCCGTTCCTGGTCTGGTGTCAGGGCGATGTGCATGGGCAGGCTGCTTTCTCGAACGGCTTCGTGTGCTGGAATCCCGGCGTCGAAAACTATAACCTGTTCTAAGTTTGGTCCACAGGTCCCCGATCTGGAGGCGGAGATGAGCGACACTCGCACCCTCGACCACGGCACCCCGCCGGAGCGGTTCGCGCGCGGTTGGTACTGCCTCGGCCTCGCCGACACCTTCCGCGACGGGAGGCCGCACGGGATCGAGGCGTTCGGCGGCAAGCTCGTGGTCTGGGCGGACACCGCGGGCGAGATCCAGGTGCTGGACGGGTACTGCCGGCACATGGGCGGCGACCTGACCCAGGGCGAGGTCAAGGGCGACCAGGTGGCCTGCCCGTTCCACGACTGGCGGTGGGGCGGCGACGGGAAGTGCAAGCAGATCCCCTACGCCCGGCGGGTGCCGCTGCGGGCGCGGACCCAGCGCTACCCGACGGCGATCCGCAACGGCCAGCTGCTCATCTGGCACGACGTCGAGGGCTCCGCGCCCGACACGGACATCCTGCCGCCGGAGCTGCCCGGCCTGGTCGACGGCCTCTACACCGACTGGTCGTGGGAGGTCGTCCCGATCACCGACTCCCACTGCCGCGAGCTGATCGACAACGTCGTGGACATGGCGCACTTCTACTACGTGCACTTCTCGTTCCCGACCAGCTTCCGCAACGTCTTCGAGGGCACCCAGGCGACCCAGTTCATGGAGTCGAAGGGCCGCCCGGACAAGTCCGGCGGGTACGGCAGCGCGGAGCTGTTCCTCAAGTCCGAGGCCACCTACTACGGTCCGGCGTACATGATCAACTGGCTCGACGTGGACTACAAGGGCTTCGAGACCGAGGTCATCCTGATCAACTGCCACATCCCGACCGGCCCGGAGTCCTTCACGCTCCAGTACGGCATCACGGTCAAGAAGCCCGAGGGCCTCGACGACGCCACCGCGCAGTACATCTCGAAGAAGTACGCGCAGATGTTCGGGGAGGGCTTCCTCCAGGACGTGCACATCTGGAAGAACAAGGTGCCGGTGCAGAACCCGCTGCTGTGCGAGGAGGACGGGCCGGTCTACCAGCTGCGCCGCTGGTACGAGCAGTTCTACGTCGACCAGGCCGACATCGCCCCCGAGATGGTGGACCGCTTCGAGTTCGAGGTCGACACCACCAGGGCCAACGAGTACTGGCAGGAGGAGGTCGCCGAGAACCTCCGCAAGAGGGCGGACGAGGAGTCCGCCGAGGAGTCTGCCGAGACGCCGCAGATGATGTCGGGCACCTGACGCCATGGCCTCCTTCGTCCCCACGAGCGCCGACACGCTCGAGGACCAGCGCCTCTACACCTCCGCCCGGCTGGTCGAGGTCGCGTGCCTCGACTGCCTGGCCAAGGTCGGTGTGAAGAAGAACAGCGAGCACCACACCTCGATCCAGTGGACGGGGGAGGCGCGGGCGCAGTGTCCGGAGCTGTCCCGGCGGGCGGGCGGGCGCGAGTCCCACCCCGCGTGTCCGCGGATGGTGGCGAGCATCGAGGCCGCCGTACGAGAAGGTCAGATCCCCATCGGCGCCGAGGACGGTTACTGAGCAGATGAGGGCAGATGTCTGACGAGTCCTTCGAGGTGAAGGTCGTGGACGTGGTCGAGGAGACCGCGGACGCGCACTCCATCTCCTTCGAGGTCCCCGCCGGCGCGGGGGAGCGGTTCGCGTACAAGCCCGGCCAGTTCCTGACCCTGGCGGTCCCGAGCGACCGGACCGGCGTGGCCGCGCGCTGCTACTCGCTGTCCAGCAGCCCGGTCGGCGGCGGCCCGCTCACCATCACGGTGAAGCGCACCGACGGCGGCTACGCGTCGAACTGGGTGTGCGACCACCTCCGCGACGGCGACTCGATCCGGGTGCTGCCGCCCAGCGGCATCTTCACGCCCGCGTCGCTGAGCGCCGACCTGCTGCTGTTCGCCGGCGGCAGCGGCATCACGCCGATCGTCTCGATCACCCGCACGGCTCTGCAGCAGGGCACCGGGAGGATCGTGCTCCTCTACGCGAACCGCGACGAGCGGTCGGTGATCTTCGCCGAGGAGCTGACCCGGCTCGCCGCCGAGAACCCCGACCGGCTGGTCGTCGTGCACTGGCTGGAGTCCGTGCAGGGGCTGCCCAGCCAGGACCAGGTCCGCGCGTTCGCGTCGAGCTTCACGTCGTACGACGCCTTCGTCTGCGGCCCGGCGCCGTTCATGAAGCTGACGATCGCCGCGCTCAAGGAGCTGGAGTTCCCGCGCGAGCGCCGGCACCAGGAGAAGTTCGTCTCGCTCGGCGGCAACCCGTTCGGGGACCTGCACGACCAGGAGGTCGCCGAGCACGAGATCGAGGACGCCGAGCGCGACCTCGACGAGGTGCTCCCAGACACGGACGCGCCGCAGGGGCCGGTCCGGCTCGAGGTCGAGCTCGACGGCCAGCAGCACGCCTTCGACGACTGGGCGCCCGGCACCAAGCTGCTCGACCACCTCGAGTCGAAGGGCGTCAAGGCGCCGTACTCCTGCCGGGAGGGGGAGTGTTCGGCGTGCGCCGTCCGCCTGCTCGAGGGCGAGGTGGAGATGCTCCACAACGACGTGCTCGACGACGAGGACATCGCCGACGGCATCCGACTGGGCTGCCAGTCGGTGCCGGTGACCGACACCGTCAGAGTCACGTACCACTGACAGCCCTTCTCAAACCGGCGGTCCAGACCGCTGCATGTCGTTGCACTCTCATGCGTAACTGCAGGGTTCGCCGGGAAGTTTGACGCTCAACCATGAATGTCCATCACGCAACAGCCCCGAACCGCGACCAGTGATCGCCGCTCCCTCCTGATCGCCGCCGACCGGACTCGGGACCGGAATGAGGGATGAGCCATGCTTCTCGGACTGTGCTTGATCATCGTGACCCTCCTGGGGTGGAGCCTCGCCGCCGTCGCCACGAAGCCCGCCGGGCGGGCGTCGCGACAGCGGGACCTCGAGCGGAGGTTTCGTCAGCTCCACCGCACCCCGGACCGGGTGAACCTCCTCGACGTCGAGAACCTGATGCTCTCGGAGTCGATCCCGCTCACCACCGTGCGCCGCGTGCTCGACCGTGCGGTCGCCCGCCGAATCAGCGCCCGCACCATGTGGCGCTGGGCCGAGGCGTACGGCGCCTCCCGGCTCGTGACCGTCCTCGACGCCGGCCTCGCCCACGACACCCTGCTGGAGCACCTCGACGCCGGCACCCACCCCGACTGGACCGCGCTCGACGTCTTCGCCGGCCTCGCCGCCGACATGCTGCCCGCCGGCATGCCGATCGACGAGCTGGTCGACCTCGACGCCGTACCGGGACTCGAGGACCTGACCTACCCCAGCGACCTCGCCGGCTGGTCGACGCTCTCGCCCGACCCGCTCGAGCTGCGGCAGTTCGACCACCTGCCGCCGATCTCCGGCCCCGGCCTCACCCCGTTCCGTCCGATCGCGTCCTTCGGCGGCGACGACGACTGGCCCGAGGCCGCCTGACCGGCCTCGCGAGTCGGGTGATCCGCCCCCTGGCCCCTGGGGTGGGTCGCCGTGGTGTCGGTGTGCGGATTGGTCACCAACCGCATGTTCGGGGCCGGAAATGTTGCGGTTGGTGACCAATCCGCATGCCTGACATGGGTCGGCGGTACGTCAGCCGTCGTTTCGCGGGCTGACTCGGTGGCTGGCCCGTCGCGGGCGCAGCATCGACGCCGATTGGTCACCAACCGCATGTTCAGGGCCCGAAATGCTGCGGTTGGTGACCAATCCGCATGCCTGACTCAGCCCTGGGCGTCCAGTCTCCGCCCGAGGCGCACGCCCCAGGCGACGATCGGGACGAGGACGACGAGGAACCCCGTGCCAGCGATCGCGGCACCGACCAGCGCGGCCCGCAGACTCCCCTCAGCACGGGGGAGTCCACCCTCGACGTCGCCGTAGGCGAACCAGCCGCCCGACTCCTGGTGCGGGAAGAACGCGAAGAACACGGCCGCGCCGACCGCCAGCAGCGCGACGCCGGCGCCGAAGAGCCCGAGGAGCAGCCGTCGCGGGCTCACCAGCCGCGCGCCCGCCACTCGGGGAGCGAGGCCCGCTCGGCGCCGAGGGTCGAGTCGTTCCCGTGGCCGGGGTAGAACCAGGTGTCGTCGGGGAGCCGCTGGAAGACCTTGGCCTCGACCTCGTCGATGAGCTGGGCGAAGGCCGCCTCGTCGCCGAAGGTGTTGCCGACGCCGCCGGGGAAGAGCGAGTCGCCGGTGAACAGGTGCGGGTGGCCGCCCTCGGAGGCGGTGTCGTCGTACAGCAGCGCGATCGAGCCCGGGGTGTGGCCGGCGAGCGCGATCACCGACAGCGAGCAGGAGCCGACGGCGATCGTGTCGCCCTGGGCCACCTCCCGGTCCACGGGTACGCCGGTTTGCTCGGTGATCGCCGCGGCGTCGGGTGCGCCCGCGACGACCGACGCTCCGGTCGCCGCCACGACGGGGGCGAGCGCGCGGTGGTGGTCCCAGTGCTGATGGGTGGTGACCACCGTCGTCAGCCCGGCCGAGCCGATCAGCGGCAGCAGCACGGCGGCCGAGTCGGCCGCGTCGATCAGCACCTGCTCGCCGGTCTCGCGGCAGGTCAGCAGGTAGCAGTTGTTCGACATCTGCGGGTCGACGGCCACCTTGGTGATCGTCAGTCGGGACAGCTCTCGCACGTCCGCGTTGCCGCCGGGCGTGACCTCGCCGGTGTACGTCATCGCCATGCTCCGATCTGCGGCAGCTCGCCGCGCTCGCTCGTCACTCCGTCACCGGCCACGCGGCCGGGTCCCGACGCGGCCGGTCACGACCGGGCCGCCCTCGCCGTACGCCCGCACCTCGGCCGGGGGGTCGCTTCGGAGAGGTCCAGGGCGTCGGCCATGACCCCCATCCTGCCGGACACGTGCTCGAAACCCGGCTGTCGGTGGCGCGTGAGATCGTGGGGAACACCGGCGCGTCCGGGTTCGTTGTGACTGGCCTGCACCGGTTAGGATGGCGAACACCTGTTCGAAAGCTCGCGGGGAACGAGGGAACACTCAGTGGCGGACCAGCTCATCATCCGGGGTGCCCGGGAGCACAACCTCAAGGACGTCTCGCTCGACCTGCCCCGCGACGCGCTCATCGTGTTCACCGGATTGTCGGGCTCCGGCAAGTCCTCGCTGGCCTTCGACACGATCTTCGCGGAGGGCCAGCGGCGTTACGTCGAGTCGCTGTCGGCGTACGCCCGCCAGTTCCTCGGCCAGATGGACAAGCCCGACGTCGACTTCATCGAGGGCCTCTCGCCGGCGGTCTCGATCGACCAGAAGTCCACGTCGAAGAACCCGCGCTCGACGGTCGGCACGATCACCGAGGTCTACGACTACCTCCGCCTGCTCTACGCGCGCGCGGGCCGCCCGCACTGCCCGGTCTGCCACGCGCCGATCGAGCGGCAGACGCCGCAGCAGATCGTCGACCGCGTTCTCGCGCTCGAGGAGGGCCGCCGGTTCCAGGTGCTGGCTCCGGTGATCCGCGGCCGCAAGGGCGAGTACGTCGAGCTGTTCAGGCAGCTGCAGACCCAGGGCTTCTCCCGCGCCCGGGTGAACGGCGACACGCACGCCCTGGACTCTCTGTCGACCGATGGGCCCAAGCTGGACAAGCAGAAGAAGCACACGATCGAGGTCGTGGTCGACCGGCTCGCGGTCAAGGAGTCGGCGAAGCGCCGGCTCACCGACTCGGTCGAGACCGCGCTCCAGCTCGCGGGTGGCCTGGTGCTCTTCGACTTCGTCGACACTCCGCCCTCGCAGGGGGGTGCGAAGGACCCGGGCCGGGAGCTGAGGTTCAGCGAGAAGATGGCGTGCCCCAACGAGCACCCGATCGACACCGACGAGCTCGAGCCGCGCTCGTTCTCGTTCAACTCACCCTTCGGCGCGTGCCCGCAGTGCCACGGCCTCGGCACCCGGATGGAGGTCGACCCCGACCTCGTCGTACCCGACCCGACGGCGACGCTGGGGGAGGGCGCGGTCCAGCCGTGGAGCCAGGCCCACGTCGCCGACTACTTCCTGCGGCTGATGGGCGCGCTCGGCGACGAGCTCGGCTTCGACCTGAACACGCCGTGGGAGGACCTCTCCGCCACGGCGCAGCGGTCGATCCTCGACGGCCACCCGACCAAGGTCCACGTGGTCACCCGCAACCGGTACGGCCGGCAGCGCGCCTACTACGCCGAGTTCGAGGGCGTCCGCGGCTACATCGAGCGGCGCCACCGCGAGGCGGAGTCCGACGTCAGCCGCGAGCGCTACGCGGGCTTCATGCGCGAGGTCCCGTGTCCGGCGTGCCGCGGCAGCCGGCTCAAGCCGGTGTCGATGTCGGTGACCCTGGGCGCGTCCATCGAGGACGGCGGCAAGAGCATCGCCGAGGTGTGCGCGCTGCCGATCAACGAGACCGCCGACTACCTGCGCGGCCTCGAGCTCTCCGCCCGCGAGCGGCAGATCGCCGAGCGGGTGCTCAAGGAGATCCAGGAGCGGCTCAACTTCCTGCTCGACGTCGGCCTCGACTACCTCTCGCTCGACCGGCCCTCGGGTTCGCTGTCCGGCGGCGAGGCGCAGCGGATCCGGCTCGCCACCCAGATCGGCGCCGGCCTGGTCGGCGTCCTCTACGTGCTCGACGAGCCGTCCATCGGCCTGCACCAGCGCGACAACCACCGGCTGATCGAGACCCTGGTCCGGCTCAAGGACCTCGGCAACACCCTCATCGTCGTCGAGCACGACGAGGACACCATCCGGGTGGCCGACTGGGTCGTCGACATCGGCCCGGGCGCCGGCGAGCACGGCGGCCAGGTCGTCCACAGCGGCCAGGTCGCCGACCTGCTCACCCACCCCGACTCGATGACCGGCCAGTACCTCTCCGGCCGCCGCGAGATCCCGGTCCCCGAGATCCGCCGCCCGCGCACCAGGGGCCGCGAGCTCAAGGTGCACGGCGCGCGCGAGCACAACCTCCAGAACGTCGACGTGGCGTTCCCGCTCGGCATGTTCGTCGCCGTCACCGGCGTCTCGGGCTCGGGCAAGTCGACGCTGGTCAACGACATCCTCTACACCTCGCTCGCCAAGCAGATCTACAACGCCCGGGCGGTGCCCGGGCGGCACCAGCGGATCACCGGCCTCGAGCACGTCGACAAGGTGATCCACGTCGACCAGTCGCCGATCGGCCGGACGCCGCGGTCCAACCCGGCGACGTACACCGGTGTCTTCGACCACGTCCGCAAGCTGTTCGCGTCGACGCCCGAGGCGAAGATGCGCGGCTACCAGCAGGGCCGGTTCTCCTTCAACGTCAAGGGCGGGCGCTGCGAGGCGTGCGCCGGCGACGGCACGATCAAGATCGAGATGAACTTCCTGCCCGACGTCTACGTCCCGTGCGAGGTCTGCCACGGCGCCCGCTACAACCGCGAGACGCTCGAGGTGCACTACAAGGGCAAGACCATCGCGGAGGTCCTCGACATGCCGATCGAGGAGGCCGCCGACTTCTTCGCCGCGGTGCCCGCGATCGCCCGGCACATGAAGACCCTGGTCGAGGTCGGCCTCGGCTACGTGCGGCTCGGCCAGCCGGCCACGACGCTCTCGGGCGGCGAGGCGCAGCGCGTCAAGCTCTCCTCGGAGCTGCAGAAGCGCTCGACCGGGCGCACGGTCTACGTGCTCGACGAGCCGACCACCGGCCTGCACTTCGAGGACATCCGCAAGCTGCTGCTCGTGCTCGGCCGCCTCGTCGATCAGGGCAACACCGTGCTGGTGATCGAGCACAACCTCGACGTGATCAAGACCGCGGACTGGCTGGTCGACATGGGTCCCGAGGGCGGCTCGCGCGGCGGCACCGTCGTCGCCGAGGGCACGCCGGAGGCCGTCGCGGCCGACCCGGCCAGCTACACCGGCCAGTTCCTGGCGCCGCTGCTCGAGGGCCGGGCCGCGAAGCAGCCGGCCCGCAAGGCCACCGCGCGGAAGGCGCCGGCGACGAAGGCCGCGAGGAAGAGCACGGCTCGGGGGGCGGCGAGGAAGGCGGGCTGAACCTCGGCGCGCTCCGGTGCGTTAGTAGGGTGAAGTTTCAACGACCGCCTGCCGAGAGGACGACGACCGTGAGCATGGGGATTTCGCGCCGCAGGACGCTGACCGGGGCCGCCGCGGTGGGGGTGGGCGCGCCGCTCCTCGCCGCCTGTGGCGGTGGCGACGACGGACCGGCCGCGGCGCCCGAGGTCGCCAGCGGCGAGACGCTCGGCCCGCCGTCGGACGTCCCGGTCGGCGGCGGCAGGATCTACGGCGACCAGAAGATCGTGGTGACCCAGCCGACCGAGGGCGACTTCCGGGGCTTCTCGGCGGTCTGCACCCACTCGCAGTGCGTGGTCGCGACCGTCGACGGCGGCACGATCAACTGCACCTGCCACGGCAGCAAGTTCTCGATCCAGGACGGCTCGGTCGCCAACGGACCGGCCACCTCCCCGCTCCCGGCCGTCGAGGTGACCGTGACCGCCGATCGGATCACGACCGCCTGAGACGGGCGGGCCGCGGGCGACGGGACGTCGGTGGCGGACCGTAGGGTTGAGGCGTGCCATCGCCCGCGTCGTACCGGCCCGAGCCGGGGTCGATCCCGACCCAGCCGGGGGTGTACCGGTTCCGCGACCCGAAGGGTCGCGTGATCTACGTCGGCAAGGCGAAGAGCCTGCGCGCCCGGCTGTCGTCGTACTTCCAGGACGTCGGCAACCTGCACGCCCGCACCGCCACGATGGTGACCACCGCGGCGAGCGTCGAGTGGACGGTGGTGAAGACCGAGGTCGAGGCGCTCCAGCTGGAGTACTCCTGGATCAAGGAGTTCGACCCGCGGTTCAACGTGAAGTACCGCGACGACAAGTCCTACCCGTGGCTGGCGGTGACCGTCGGCGAGGAGTTCCCGCGGGTGATGGTCGGTCGCGGCGCCAAGCGGAGGGGCACCCGCTACTTCGGCCCCTACAGCCACGCCTGGGCGATCCGCGAGACCGTCGACCTGCTGCTGCGGGTCTTCCCGATGCGCTCGTGCAGCAACGGCGTCTTCAAGCGGTCCAGCCAGATCGGCCGGCCCTGCCTGCT
The DNA here is from genome assembly GCF_054782915.1 of Nocardioides hungaricus. Taxonomy (NCBI): domain Bacteria; kingdom Bacillati; phylum Actinomycetota; class Actinomycetes; order Propionibacteriales; family Nocardioidaceae; genus Nocardioides; species Nocardioides hungaricus. Next base: position 49,402 of record NZ_BAAGRO010000049.1, read on the forward strand.
CGGCTACATCGACAAGTGCGCGGCCCCCTGTGTCGGCCATGTCTCCGCGGCGGAGCACCGCGCGATCGTCGACGACTTCTGCGACTTCATGGCCGGGCACACGACCGCGTTCGTGCGGCGCATCGAGAAGGAGATGTACGCCGCCTCCGACGCGCTCGACTTCGAGAAGGCCGCCCGGCTGCGCGACGACCTCGGCGCGCTCGACAAGGCGCTCGAGAAGCAGGCGGTCGTGCTCGGCGACGGCACCGACGCCGACGTGATCGCGCTCGCCGAGGACCCGCTCGAGGTGGCGGTGCAGATCTTCTACGTGCGCGGCGGCCGGATCCGCGGCCAGCGCGGCTGGGTGGCCGATCGGGTCGACGAGGGCGACACCGCCGAGCTCGTCGACGACTTCATCCTCCAGCTCTACGCCGGCGCCGGATCCGACGAGATCCCGCGGGAGATCCTCGTGCCGGCGCTGCCGCCCGACCATGCGACGTACGAGCAGCTCCTCGGCGACCTGCGCGGGTCGCGGGTCGCGATCCGGGTGCCGCAGCGCGGCGACAAGAGGACGCTCCAGGAGACCGTCGCGCAGAACGCCGCGCAGGCGCTCGCGCTCCACAAGACCAGGCGCGCCAGCGACCTGACCACCCGCAACCGGGCGCTGGAGGAGATCCAGGGGGCGCTCGAGCTCGACGAGGTGCCGCTGCGGATCGAGTGCTACGACGTCTCCAACCTCCAGGGCACCGAGGTGGTCGCGTCGATGGTCGTCTTCGAGGACGGGCTGGCCCGCAAGGGCGAGTACCGCCGGTTCGTGATCCGCGGCGTCGACGGCCAGAACGACGTCGCCTCCATGCACGAGGTGATCACCCGCCGGTTCAAGCGGCTGCTCGACGAGCAGGGCTCGAGCGAGTCGGTCGTGACCGAGAGCGGCCCGATGCTCGTGGACCCCGAGACCGGCCGGCCGCGGAAGTTCGCCTACGCGCCGGGCCTGGTCGTCGTCGACGGCGGGCCGCCGCAGGTCGCGGCCGCCGAGCGCGCGCTGGCCGAGCTCGGCATCGTCGACATCCCCGTGTGCGGCCTGGCCAAGCGCCTCGAGGAGGTGTGGCTGCCGAACCAGGAGGACCCGGTGATCCTGCCGCGGTCCAGCGAGGGGCTCTACCTCCTCCAGCGGATCCGCGACGAGGCGCACCGCTTCGCGATCACCCACCACCGCTCCCGGCGCTCCAAGTCGATGGTCGAGAGCGTGCTCGACGACGTACCCGGCCTCGGAGAGGTACGCCGCACGACGCTGCTCAAGCACTTCGGCTCCCTCAAGAGGCTGCGCGAGGCCTCCGTCGACGACATCGCACTGGTGCCGGGCATCGGACCGCGCACGGCCGAGGCGATCAAGGATGCGGTGGCGCAGGCGAGCGGCAAGACTGGCGTCAGCGTGAACACGGCCACCGGCGAGATCGAGGAGTCCTGATGGCAGCGGAGGATCACCACGGCGAGCTGGTGGGCGAGCTGGTCGTGGTCACCGGGATGACCGGCGCCGGCCGCAGCACGGCGGCCAAGGAGCTCGAGGACCTCGGCTACTACGTCGTCGACAACATGCCGCCGTCGCTGCTGCGCGACGTCGTGCGCCTGGTCGACGAGAGCCGCGGCGTCGAGCAGCCGATCGCGGTCGTCGTCGACGTGCGGTCCGGCTCGTTCTTCCAGTCCCTGCAGGCCAACCTCGCCCTGGGCGCCACCGGCCGCCGCGCGACGCTGGTCTTCCTCGAGGCCACCGACGACGTGCTGGTACGCCGCCAGGAGGCCGCCCGCCGGCCGCACCCGCTGCAGGGCTCGGGCCGGCTGCTCGACGGCCTCCAGCGCGAGCGGGTCGTGCTCGCCGACCTGCGCAGCGACGCCGACCTGGTCATCGACACGACCGCGCTGAACGTGCACCAGCTGACCGACCGGATCGCGGAGGCGTTCGGCACGCCGGACACCACGCGGCTGCGCGTCACCGTGGCGAGCTTCGGCTTCAAGTACGGCATCCCGGTGGACGCCGACTTCGTCGCCGACATGCGGTTCCTGCCCAACCCGTTCTGGATCCCCGAGCTGCGCCCCCGCACCGGCAGGGACGCCGACGTCGCGGACTACGTGCTCGGACAGCCGGGCGCGGGGGAGTTCCTGGACGGCTACGTGCCGGTGCTGGAGGGCGTCGCCGACGGCTACCTGCGCGAGGGCAAGCGGTTCATGACGATCGCGATCGGCTGCACCGGCGGCAAGCACCGCAGCGTCGCGATGACCGAGGAGATCGTCCGCCGGCTCCAGGCCTCCGGCTACGAGGCGCGCGCCAGCCACCGGGACCTCGGTCGCGAGTGATGGCTCCCGACCGTGCCCACCTGAGGGCCCAGGCGGTCGTCGCGTTCGGAGGCGGCCACGGCCTCGCGGCGACCCTCCAGGCGCTCCGGCTGCTCGTCGACGACCTCGTGGTCGACGAGCTCACCGCCGTGGTGACCGTCGCCGACAACGGCGGCTCGTCGGGCCGGCTGCGGACCGAGTTCGGCGTGCTGCCGCCCGGCGACCTGCGGATGGCGCTGGCTGCCCTCTGCGGCGAGCAGGAGTGGGGCGACACCTGGGCGCGGGTGCTCCAGCACCGGTTCGCCGGGCAGGGTGAGATGCGCGGCCACGTCATCGGCAACCTGCTCATCGTCGGGCTGTGGGAGCAGCTCGGCGACCCGGTGGCCGCGCTGGACTGGGTCGGCCGGCTGCTCGGTACGTCGGGGCGGGTGCTGCCGATGGCGCTCACCCCGCTCGACATCACCGCCGAGGTCCGCGGCCTCGACCCCGACGACGCCGATCTCCTCCGGACCGTGCGCGGCCAGGTGCAGGTCGCGACCACCGGCGGCGTGATCGCGTCGATCGCGCTCGACCCGCCCGACCCGACGCCCTGCCCCGAGGCGATCCACGCGGTCGGCGCGGCGGACTGGCTCGTGGTCGGCCCGGGGTCGTGGTTCACCTCGGTGATCCCGCACCTGATGGTCCCCGCCCTGCGCGAGTCGATGGTCCGCAGCAGCGGCCGCGTGATCGTGACGCTCAACCTCGACGAGCAGGCGGGGGAGACCCCGGGCTTCGAGGCGGCCGACCACCTCGCCGTACTCGCCGAGCATGCGCCGGACCTCCGCGTGGACACCGTGCTCGCCGACGAGCGGCACGGGCACGACGTCGACCTCCAGCATCTCGTGGCGGCGACCGGCGCGAAGCTGGTCGTCGCCGACGTCGCGCGCGAGGACGGGACGGCTCGCCACGACCCGGCGAAGCTGGCCGCGGCGTACTCCTCGATCATGGGCGGGCGTTGACGGGCGTGAAAGGATCGCGGACATGGCGATGACGGCGCAGGTGAAGGCCGAGCTGGCCAGCACCCAGATCACCAAGACGTGCTGCCGGAAGGCCGAGGTGGCCTCGATGCTGAGGTTCGCCGGGGGCCTGCACATCGTGAGCGGCCGGATCGTGGTCGAGGCCGAGTTCGACACCGGCGCGGCCGCCCGCCGGCTGCGCACCAACATCGCGGAGGTCTACGGCCACCGGTCCGACGTGGTGATGGTGCAGGGCAACGGGATCCGCAAGGGCAGCCGCTACATCGTCCGGGTCGTCAAGGACGGCGAGGCGCTGGCCCGCCAGACCGGGCTGCTCGACCAGCGCGGCCGGCCGGTGCGCGGCCTGCCGCCGGCGGTCGTCTCCGGGGGCGGCTGCGACGCCGTGGCGGCGTGGCGCGGCGCGTTCCTCGCGCACGGCTCGCTCACCGAGCCGGGCCGCTCCTCGGCGCTGGAGGTCACCTGCCCCGGCCCGGAGGCCGCGCTCGCCCTCGTCGGCGTCGCGCGCCGGCTCGGGATCCAGGCCAAGGCGCGCGAGGTGCGCGGCGTCGACCGGATCGTGATCCGCGACGGCGACGCGATCGGCCAGCTGCTCACCCGCCTCGGCGCCCACGAGTCGCTGATGGCGTGGGAGGAGCGCCGGATGCGCCGCGAGGTGCGCGCGACCGCCAACCGGCTGGCCAACTTCGACGACGCCAACCTGCGCCGGTCGGCCCGCGCGGCCGTCGCCGCCGGCGCCCGGGTGGGTCGCGCGATGGAGATCCTCGGCGACGACGTACCCGACCACCTGAGGATGGCCGGCGAGCTGCGCCTCGAGCACAAGCAGGCCTCGCTGGAGGAGCTCGGCCAGCTGCACGACCCGGTCCTCACCAAGGACGCGATCGCCGGCCGGATCCGCCGACTGCTGGCGATGGCCGACAGGCGCGCCGAGGAGCTCGGCGTCCCCGACACCGAGGCCTCCCTGACGCCGGAGATGCTCGCCGAGGATGTCTGAGCAGGGACGCGAGGCCGGGCCGACAGGTCCAGGCGATAGGGTCGGAACGACCCCCTTGCACCCCTGATCGAGAGCAGGAGCACGCAGTGACCGTTCGAGTAGGCATCAACGGGTTCGGCCGGATCGGCCGCAACTTCTTCCGCGCCGTCCGCGCCTCGGGCCAGGACATCGAGATCGTCGCCGTCAACGACCTGACGGACAACAAGTCGCTGGCGCCGCTGCTCAAGTTCGACTCGATCCTGGGCCGCCTCGACGCGGACGTCACCCACACCGAGGACGAGATCCGCGTGGGCGACCAGGTCGTGAAGACCTTCGCCGAGCGCGACCCGGCCAACCTCAAGTGGGCCGACCTCGGCGTCGACGTCGTCGTCGAGTCGACCGGCTTCTTCACCGACGGCACGTTGGCCCGCGCCCACGTCGACAACGGCGGCGCGAAGAAGGTCATCATCTCCGCGCCGGCGTCCAACGAGGACGTCACCGTGGTCATGGGCGTCAACCACACGTCGTACGATCCGGCCGCGCACACCGTGATCTCGAACGCCTCCTGCACGACCAACTGCCTCGCGCCGATGGCGAAGGCGCTGCACGAGGGCCTGGGCATCACCAAGGGCCTGATGACCACGATCCACGCCTACACCGCCGACCAGAACCTCCAGGACAACATCCACAAGGACCCGCGCCGCGCCCGCGCCGCCGCCCTCAACATGGTCCCGACCTCGACCGGTGCCGCCAAGGCGATCGGCCTGGTGCTGCCCGAGCTCAAGGGCAAGCTGGACGGCTACGCCATGCGCGTCCCGGTCCCGACCGGCTCGGCGACCGATCTCTCCTTCGAGGCGTCGCGCGAGACGTCGGTCGAGGAGGTCAACGAGATCGTGAGGGCGGCCGCCGACGGCCGCTACCTGCGCTACTCCACCGACCCGCTGGTCTCCACCGACATCGTCACCGACCCGGCTTCCTGCATCTTCGACGCGCCGCTGACCAAGGTGATCGGCAACCAGGTCAAGGTGCTCGGCTGGTACGACAACGAGTGGGGCTACTCCAACCGCCTCGCCGACCTGATCTCGTACGTCGGCGAGACGCTCTGACCGTGGGCTCCTACTCGTCGCTGGGCGACGTGGCCGGCAAGCGGGTCCTCGTCCGATCCGACCTGAACGTGCCCCTGGATGGCACCCGCATCACCGACGACGGGCGCATCCGCGCCAGCGTCCCGACGATCAAGTCGCTGGCGGATGCCGGCGCCCGGGTGGTCGTGGTCGCGCACCTCGGCCGGCCGAAGGGGGAGCGGGACGACCGCTACTCGCTGCGGCCGGTCGCAGCGCGGCTCGGCGAGCTGCTCGGTGCCGAGGTCGCCTTCGCGGCCGACACCATCGGCGTCGAGGCGCGGCAGACCGTCGGCGCGCTCGAGGACGGGCAGGTCGCCGTACTCGAGAACGTGCGGTTCAACGCCGGCGAGACCAGCAAGGACGACGTCGAGCGGGGCGCGTTCGCGGACCTGCTGGCGGAGCTGGCCGACGCGTTCGTGTCCGACGGATTCGGGGTGGTGCACCGCAGGCAGGCGTCGGTCTACGACGTGGCGCAGCGGCTGCCGCACGCGATGGGCCAGCTGGTGTCGACCGAGATCGGCGTGCTGCGCCGGCTCACCGAGAGCCCGGAGCGGCCGTACGCCGTGGTGCTCGGCGGGTCGAAGGTCTCCGACAAGCTCGGCGTGATCGACAACCTGCTCGGCAAGGCCGACCGGCTGCTGATCGGGGGCGGCATGGTGTTCACGTTCCTCAGGGCCCAGGGCCACGAGGTCGGCAGGAGCCTGCTCGAGGAGGACCAGGTCGACACCTGCCGGGCCTACCTCGAGCGGGCGGAGCAGTCCGGCGTCGAGCTCCTGCTGCCGACCGACATCGTGGTCGACACCGAGTTCCCCTCCGGCGACCGCGAGCCGGAGCCGCGCGTGGTCGCCGCCTCCGAGATCCCCGGGGACGCCCTCGGCCTCGACATCGGGCCCGACTCGGCCGCTGCCTTCGCCGCGGCGCTCGTGGACGCGAAGACGGTGTTCTGGAACGGGCCGATGGGCGTCTTCGAGACCCCGGCCTTCGCCTCCGGCACCCGCGCGGTCGCCGGTGCGCTGGCCCGGGTCGACGGACTCTCGGTCGTCGGCGGCGGCGACTCCGCGGCCGCCGTACGCGCCCTCGGCTTCGACGAGGCCGCGTTCGGCCACATCTCCACCGGCGGCGGCGCCAGCCTCGAGTACCTCGAGGGCAGGGAGCTCCCCGGCATCGAGGTCCTGGAGGACTGAACCCATGGCGAAGGCCCGCACCCCGCTGATGGCGGGGAACTGGAAGATGAACCTGAACCACCAGGAGGCGGTGGTGCTGGTCCAGAAGCTCGCCTGGACGCTCGCGGACAAGAGGCACGACTACGGGCGGGTCGAGGTCGTGGTCGTGCCGCCGTTCACCGACCTGCGCTCGGTGCAGACCCTCGTCGACGGCGACCGCCTGCTGGTGAGGTACGGCGCGCAGGACGTCTCGCAGCACGAGTCCGGTGCCTACACGGGCGAGATCTCCGCAGGCATGCTCGCCAAGCTCGGCTGCTCCTACGTCGTCGTGGGCCACAGCGAGCGCCGGGAGTACCACGCGGAGACCGACGAGCTGGTCGCGGCGAAGGCCCGGGCCGCGCTCGCGGCCGGCATCACGCCGATCGTGTGCGTGGGCGAGGGCCTCGAGGTCCGCCGGGCCGGCGAGCACGTCCCGCACTGCATCTCGCAGGCGGTCGGCTCGCTCGCCGGGTTCACCTCCGAGCAGGTCGCCGGCCTGGTCATCGCCTACGAGCCGGTCTGGGCCATCGGGACCGGCGAGGTCGCCACCCCCGAGGACGCCCAGGAGGTCTGCCAGGCCATCCGCGCCCAGGTGCGTGAGGCACACGGCGACGCGGCGGCCGACGGCGTACGCGTCCTCTACGGCGGCTCGGTGAAGGCCGCCAACGTCGGCGGCATCATGGCGCAGGCCGACGTGGACGGCTGCCTGGTCGGCGGGGCGAGTCTCCAGGCCGACGAGTTCGGCGGCATCTGCCGGTTCTACGACATGCCGATCATCTGAACTCCGGCCCTCTGACGTAGGCTTCCGACCGTGGAACTGCTCTTCACCATCGTGCTCATGATCTCCAGCGGCCTCATGATCCTCCTCGTGCTCCTGCACAAGGGTCGTGGCGGCGGCCTCTCGGACATGTTCGGCGGTGGCGTCTCCAGCTCGCTCGGCGGCTCGTCGGTCGCGGAGCGCAACCTGGACCGCCTGACGGTCGGCATCGGCGTCATCTGGTTTGCCTGCGTGCTGGCCCTCGGCCTGCTGCTGGCGTACTGACACTTCGAGAAAGGTAAACACTTCCGTGGCTGGTGGAGGAAACGCTATTCGCGGGAGCCGGGTGGGGGCCGGCCCGATGGGCGAGGCGGAGCGTGGCGAGGCCGCGCCGCGCCAGACCGTGACCTACTTCTGCGCGAACGAGCACCGCTCGGTGGTGACCTTCTCGACCGAGGCCCAGGTGCCCGGCTCGTGGGACTGCCCCAAGTGCGGCCTCCCCGCCAGCCTCGACTCCGAGAACCCGCCCCCGGCCCCGAAGATCGAGCCCTACAAGACCCACCTGGCCTACGTGAAGGAGCGCCGCTCCGACCAGGAGGCCGCCGACATCCTCGACGAGGCCCTCGCGCTGCTCCGCTCCCGCCGCAAGTCCGGCGACATCGTCTTCTAGCGCGACTCGGCGCATCTTGCCCGCGTGGGAGGTGCGAGTCGGCGCGTCTTGCCCGCGTTCACGCCGTCCGCAGGCCGCCGCGCCGGGCTCGCGCCTCCTGCGCTGCCTCGCGGATGATCCGGTCGCACGCACGGGTCCGCCCGAAGACGTCGTCGCACTCCAGCGCTCGCATCAGCCAGCCTGCGGCCGTGAGGTCGTCTCGGCGCAGACGGTCGTGTCGGCGCTGCTCGGGACTGCTATGCCACTCGACCCCGTCGTACTCGAAGCCGAGCAGGAGGTCCTCGTTGGCCAGGTCGATGCGGCCCAGAAGCTCGCCGTAGCGCCACACCTCCACCTGAGGTACGACGGCCACATTGGCCTCGATGCAGCGCAGCCGCAGCACGGACTCGCCGGGCGACTCGCTGCGGCCGTCGGCCAGCGGGCCGATGGCCCGCAATGTCGTCACCCAGCGCATACCGCGGAAGCGCTCGATGCCGGCGACGAACTCATCGCGGCTGAACGCCCGCAAGCGGAACATGGCGTCGAGCCCCGAGATCGCCTCGTCCGTCCAGCGCACCCGGCCGAGGTCCCACGCTGTGCGGATCGGCGTGGTCACCGCGAGCCCACCCACGTTCATCACGTCCTGGTCGGTGAGGTTGCGCTCGCCGCTCGTGGACAGGTCGTTGCGGAGCCGGCCGTGTCCGGAGGGACGGAACAGGCTGAGCGGTCTCAGCTCCAGATGCTCGCCCGGCGCCAGGACCATCGGCGCGCCGTGCAACCAGCCGGCATGTCGGTCGACGACCACGCAGTCGTCCGGAACCACGAGCCGGAGGCACGCGGCCCGGAGTGCGAGCGAGTCGCCCACGTGCGTGCCGACGTACACCCCCTTGATGGGCCGGCGGACGAGCCCCTCGGCGAGGAGGCGGTCGAGCGCGCGGCGGGAGATGCCGGCGCCCACCGCATCGCGTCGCGTGAAGGCCCGGTCCGGCGATAGCGGGAAGCTGTCGGTCAGTCGTCCGTCCGAGAGCAGTTCATCGAAGTCCATGCGCCCAGCGTTCCCGGCCTGCTGCCGGTGCACCCGAGCTCACGCGGATCTGTGGACAGGGTGGGCAAGACGCGCCGACTCGCGCCCCTGCCGCGGGCAAGTTGCGCCGAGTCGCGCCTCTCGGGCGGGCAAGTTGCGCCGAGTCGCGCCCCGCTACAGCTGGCTGGCGGCGGGGCGGTCGAGGAACCAGAGGGTCTCGTCGTGGCCGGTGACGCCGGCGGCGGGGACGTCGTGGCGGTCGGCGCCGCCGAGCGCGGCCGCGACGGCGGCCGCCTTGCCCGCGCCGCTGACGAGGAGCCACACCGACTTCGCCCGATTGAGGGCCGCGAAGGTGAGGCTGATCCGCTCGGGCGGGGGCTTGGGCGAGCCGGTGACGCCGACGGCGATCGCGTCGGCGACGTCGAGCTGGGGGAAGCCGGGGAAGAGCGAGGCGACGTGGCCGTCCGGACCGATGCCGAGCATCACCACGTCGAACTCGCCGCTGCCGTGCTCCCTCAGCTCGGCGGCGTACGCCGCCGCCCCCTCGTCGGCCGAGGCGGCCGAGGCCGGGGACGGCATCTCGTGGACCTGCGTCGCCCCGACGGCGTCGAGGAACGCCGCGCGCGCCTGGAGGGCGTTGCGGTCAGGTGAGTCGGGCGCGACGAACCGCTCGTCGCCCCACCACACCACGACCCGGGTCCAGTCGACCTCGGAGGCCGGCGAGAGCCGGGCGATCTCGCGGTGGATCTCCTCGGCGACGGTGCCGCCGGTCAACGCGATCTGCGGTACGCCGCCCGCCGACTGCGCGTCGGACAGCCGGGCCAGCAGCTCGCCGGCGACGGCGGTGGCGAGGGCGGCGGGGTCGGGGTGGACCTCGATCCGCGGAGTGGTGGTCACGTCGCAGCTCCCAGCTTGAGCAGCCTGCGGGCGGTCTCGGCGTAGACCTCGTCCTCGTCGAGGCGGCGCAGCTCCTCGCCGAGCAGCTCGGGCAGGTCGCGCCGCTTGAGCGCGACCGGCCGGTCCGGTCGGCCCGGCGAGGAGAAGGTGGCGAGCTTGCCGTCGGCGCGCGAGATCCTGATCGTGCCCTCGGCGGTCTCGAGCACGACCTCGGTGATGCCCGGCCCGCGGGAGCTCCGCCGCTCGACCCTGATCCGCAGCCGGTCGGCGAGCCACGCCGCCAGCAGGTCGGCGCTCGGGCTGATCCGCTCGGCGGTCACCGAGCCGTGGGTCACCTTGAGCGGGTGCTGGTCCAGCGCCGCCGCGAGCAGCGCGCGCCACGGCGTGATCCGCGTCCAGGCCAGGTCGGTGTTGCCGTCGGTGTAGGCGAGGCACTGCTGGCGCATCGCCCTCGTCTTCCCGCGTACGGCGGAGGCGGCGTCGGTGATCCGGCGCTGCGCCAGCCTGCCGAGCGGGTCGTCGGCCGGGTCGTCCGGCGGGTGGTTCGGCCACCAGACGGCGACGGGCGAGTCGGGCAGCAGCAGCGGCAGCACCACCGAGGCGGAGTGCCGCACGACCTCGCCCTTGAGCCGGATCAGCGCGGTCTCGCCGCTCCAGCCCGAGCCGGTACCGACCTGGGCATTGACCTGGGCGGCGCCCCGGCCGTCGCCGAGGATCACGCCGAGCACCCGCGACGGGTGCTCGTGGGAGGCCGCCCGCGCCGCACGCATGGCAGTCTCGGCGTCGTCCTCGTCGACGACGATGACCAGGGTCATCACCATGCCCATCGCCGGGCTGCCGGCGCGCACCCGGGCCCGCTGGAGCTCGGCGGCGATCTCGGCCGAGTTGGTGTCGGTCAGCTCGATCATGTCAGGGCCTCCTCCAGACCCGCCCGTCGCGGGCCAGCATCGCGTCCGCGGACGCCGGCCCCCAGCCTCCCGACTCGTACTGGTCGGGCCTCGTCCTGCCCTTCTCGTCCTGCCGCGCCCAGTAGCCGAGGATGGGATCGAGGATCCGCCAGGACAGCTCGACCTCCTCGTGCCGTGGGAAGAGCGGCGGGTCGCCGAGCAGTACGTCGAGGATGAGCCGCTCGTAGGCCTCCGGCGAGGACTCGGTGAACGCGCCGCCGTAGACGAAGTCCATGTTCACGTCGCGGATCTCCAGCGCGGTGCCGGGCACCTTCGACCCGAACCGCAGCGTCACCCCCTCGTCGGGCTGCACCCGGATCACCAGCGCGTTCTCGGTGAGCTCCTGCGTGGCGGTGTCGGCGAACGGCAGGTGCGGCGCCTTCTTGAACACGATCGCGACCTCGGTGACCCGGCGACCGAGCCGCTTGCCGGTGCGCAGGTAGAACGGCACGCCTGCCCACCGGCGGGTCTCGACGTCGAGTCGTACGGCGGCGTACGTCTCGGTCGTGGAGCGGCGCCCGATGCCCTCCTCCTGGAGGAAGCCGGCCACCGGGACGCCACCGGCCCAGCCTGCGGCGTACTGCCCGCGGGCGGTGTAGAGGTCGAGCCGCCGCGGGAGCGTCACGCTGGAGAGCAGCTTGAGCTTCTCCACTCGCAGCGCGTCGGCGTCGAACGACGTCGGCTCCTCCATCGCGATCAGGCACATCAGCTGGAGCAGGTGGTTCTGGATCACGTCGCGGGCGGCGCCGATGCCGTCGTAGTAGCCGGCGCGGCCGCCGATGCCGACGTCCTCGGCCATCGTGATCTGCACGTGGTCGACGTAGTTGGCGTTCCAGATCGGCTCGAACATGTTGTTGGCGAACCGCATGGCGAGGATGTTCTGGACCGTCTCCTTGCCGAGGTAGTGGTCGATCCGGAAGATCGAGCCGCTCGAGAAGACCTGGTCGAGGATGTCGTTGAGCTCGCGCGCGGACTCCAGGTCGTGGCCGAACGGCTTCTCCACCACCACCCGGCGCCAGGAGCCGTCGGTGCCGACGGCGAGGTCGTGCCGCTGGAGCTGGTCGACCACGGCGCCGAAGAAGCCGGGCGGGATGGCCAGGTAGAACGCGTGGTTGCCGCCGGTGCCGCGCAGGTCGTCGAGCTCCTCGATGGTCCGGTGGAGCTGCTCGAAGGCGTGGTCGTCGTCGAAGTCGCCGGGCACGAACCGGAAGCCCTCGGCGAGCTGCGTCCAGACCTCCTCGCGGAACTCCGTGCGGGCGTGCTCCTTGACCGAGTCGTGCACGATCTGCGCGAAGTCCTGGTCGGCCCAGTCGCGCCGGGCGAACCCGACCAGGCTGAAGCCCGGCGGCAGCAGGCCGCGGTTCGCGAGGTCGTAGATCGCGGGCATGATCTTCTTGCGCGACAGGTCTCCGGTGACGCCGAAGAGCACCATGCCGCAGGGGCCGGCGATCCGCGGGAGCCGGCGGTCGCGCGGATCGCGCAGCGGGTTCTCGTATGCCTTCGACGCGGTCACTGGCGGTGCCTCCGGTAGTAGTCGATGAGCGCCCGCGTCGAGGCGTCCTGCTCGGCCGCGACGGCGGCGACACCGGCGACGGCCGGGCCGAGCTGCCGGGCGAGCTGCTTGCCGAGCTCGACGCCCCACTGGTCGAAGGAGTCGATGCCCCACACCACGCCCTGGACGAAGGTGAGGTGCTCGTAGAGCGCGATCAGCTGGCCGAGCACGGCCGGCGTCAGCGCGGGCGCCATGATCGAGGTCGTCGGCCGGTTGCCCGGGAACACCCGTGCCGGCACCAGCGTCTCGGCCGTCCCGTCTGCCGACTCTTGGGCCCGGACCTCCGCTCGCACCTCCTCGGCGGTCCTCCCGAAGGCGAGCGCTCGCGTCTGGGCGAGGAAGTTCGCGAGCAGCAGCTCGTGCACGTCGGCGCTCTGTCCGTCGTGGCTGTCGACCAGCGGGTACGCCGGGGTGGCGAACGCGATGAAGTCGGCCGGGATCAGCCGGGTGCCCTGGTGGATCAGCTGGTAGAACGCGTGCTGCCCGTTGGTGCCGGGCTCGCCCCAGAAGACCTCGCCGGTCGACGTACCGACCGGGGTGCCGTCCCAGCGCACGCCCTTGCCGTTGGACTCCATGGTCAGCTGCTGGAGGTACGCCGGGAAGCGGTGCAGCAGCTGGGAGTACGGCAGCACGGCGTGGGTCTCGGCACCGAGGAAGTTCGTGTACCAGACGTTGAGCAGCCCCATCAGCGCCGGGACGTTGGCCGCGAGCGGAGTCGAGCGGAAGTGCTCGTCCATCGCGTGGAAGCCGGCCAGCAGCTCGGCGAACGCCTCCGGGCCGATCGCGACGGCCAGCGAGGTGCCGATGGCCGAGTCGAGGGAGTAGCGCCCGCCGACCCAGTCCCAGAAGCCGAACGCGTTGGCCGGGTCGATCCCGAAGTCGGCCACCTTGTCGAGCGCGGTCGAGACGGCGACGAAGTGCCTCGCCACCGCCTCGGACGGGTCCTGGCCCGGCAGCCCGTCGAGCAGCCAGGCCCGGCACAGCCGGGCGTTGGTGAGCGTCTCCAGGGTCGTGAAGGTCTTGCTGGACACGATGAACAGCGTCGTCGCGGGGTCGAGCCCGGCCAGCGTGGTCGCCGCGTCGGTCGGGTCGATGTTGCTGACGAACCGGCACTCCAGCGCCGGGTGGCGGTACGGCGCCAGCGCCTCGTAGGCCATGACCGGGCCGAGGTCCGAGCCCCCGATGCCGATGTTGACGACCGTGCGGATCCGCTCGCCCGTGACGCCGGTCCACTCCCCGGACCGGACCTGCTCGGCGAAGGCGTAGACCCGGCGCAGCACGTCGTGGACGTCGGCGACGACGTCCCGGCCGTCGACACTCGGCCGTCGATCGGGGGCGGCATCGGCCGGCAGCCGCAGCGCGGTGTGCAGCACCGAGCGATCCTCGGTCACGTTGATCCGCTCGCCCCGGAGCATCGCGTCTCGGCGCTCCTCGACCCCCACCTCGGCGGCCAGGTCGAGCAGGCCCGTCAGGACCCGCTCGTCGAGCAGCGACTTGGACAGGTCGACGTGGAGGTCGGCCGCCGCGAACGTCAGCCGCGCGACCCGTCCGGGGTCCTCGGCGAACCAGCGCCGCAGGTCCGGCTCGAAGCCCTCGGCGATCGCCGCGAGCCGCGACCACGCCGCGGTCGTGGTCGGGTCGACGGGGGCGATCACGCCGTGGCCTTCTCCATCTGGCCCCGCACGGTCTCGAGCAGCTCGGTCCACGACTTCTCGAACTTGTCGACGCCCTCGGTCTCGAGGACCACCAGGACGTCGTCCCAGTCGATGCCGAGCTCGACGATCCGGTCGAGGATCGCCCGGCCCTCGCCGGCCTTGCCCGTGACGACATCGCCGAGCACCTCGCCGTGGTCGGCGAAGGCGTCCATCGTCTTCTCGGGCATGGTGTTCACGGTCTCGGCCACGACCAGGTCGCGGACGTAGAGGGTGTCGTCGTAGTCCGAGTTCTTGACGCCGGTCGACGCCCACAGCGGCCGCTGCCGGTTCGCGCCGGCGGCCTCCAGGTCACGCCAGCGCTCCGAGCCGAAGACCTCCTCGAACGCGCCGTAGGCGACCAGCGCGTTCGCGACGGCCGCCTTACCGCGCAGCGCGAGCGCGGTCTCCGAGCCGATCGCCTCCAGGCGCTGGTCCACCTCGGTGTCCACGCGGGAGACGAAGAACGACGCGACCGAGTGAATCGTCGCGAGGTCGCGGCCGGCCTCGCGGGCCTGCTCGAGCCCGGTGAGATAGGCGTCCATCACCTCGCGGTAGCGCCCCTCGCCGAAGATCAGCGTGACGTTGACGCTGATGCCCTCGGCGATCGCGGCGGTGATCGCGGGCAGGCCCTCGCGCGTCGCCGGGATCTTGATCAGCGCGTTCGCGCGGTCGACCGCGGCCCACAGCGCCCGCGCCGACGCGATCGTGCCGTCGGTGTCGTTGGCGAGCGTCGGCTCGACCTCGATCGAGACGCGGCCGTCGTACGGCGTCGCCTCGTGCACCGGCGCGAGGATGTCGCACGCGTTGCGGACGTCCTCGGTGGTGAGCTCGAAGACGACCCGGTCGACGTCCTCGCCCTTGTCGACCAGCTGGGCGACCTGCTCGTCGTAGCGCTCGCCGTCGGCGATCGCGCCCGCGAAGATCGTCGGGTTCGTGGTGACCCCGACGACGTGCTTCTCGCGCACCAGGTCGGCGAGGCCGCCGGTCTCGATGCGCTCGCGGGAGAGGTCGTCGAGCCAGATCGATACCCCCGCCTCGGACAGGGCCAACAGGTGGTCACTCATGGAGCGCTCCTCTCGGTGGTGCCGGTCAGCCGCGGGTGGCGGCGATGGTGTCGTGAGCGGCGGAGACGACGGCCTCGGTGGTGACGCCGTACTCCTGGAAGATCCGGGCGAAGTCCGCGGACGCGCCGTAGGTCTCGATCGAGACGATCCGGCCGTGGTCGCCGACGACCTCGCGCCAGCCCTGGGCGACGCCGGCCTCGACGGAGACGCGGGCCCGCACGGTCGGCGGGATGACGGTCTCGCGGTAGGACTCCTCCTGGGCGTCGAACCACTCGCGGCACGGCATCGAGACGACCCGGGCGCCGATGCCCTCCTCGGCGAGGCGGGCGCGCGCCTCGACCGCGAGCTGCACCTCGGACCCGGTGCCGATGAGGACGACGTCGGGCAGCCCGCCGTGCGGCGTGTCCTGGAGGACGTAGGCGCCGCGGTGGACGTTGCTGGTGTCACTGAACCCGTCCACGCCGCGCGGGAAGACCGGCACGTTCTGCCGGGTGAGCGCGATGCCGGTCGGGCGGGTGGTGTCCTCCAGCGCCGCCCTCCAGACCGCCGCGGTCTCGTTCGCGTCGGCCGGGCGCGCGACGTCGAGGCCGGGGATGGCGCGCAGCGCGGCGAGGTGCTCGATCGGCTGGTGCGTGGGGCCGTCCTCGCCGAGGCCGACGGAGTCGTGGGTCCAGACGTAGGTGACCGGGAGGCCCATCAGCGCCGCGAGGCGGACCGCCGGGCGCATGTAGTCGGCGAACTGGAGGAACGTGCCGCCGAAGACGCGGGTGCCGCCGTGCAGGGCGATGCCGTTCATGATCGCGCCCATGGCGTGCTCGCGGATGCCGAAGTGCAGCACCCGGCCGGCGTACGGGTCGGCCTGCCACATCTTGGAGGCGCGGTCGGCGGGGAGGAACGACGGGGCGCCCTCGATGGTCGTGTTGTTCGACTCCGCCAGGTCGGCCGAGCCGCCCCAGAGCTCGGGGATCCGCTCGGCGAGCGCGTTGATCACCGCGCCGGACGCCTTGCGGGTCGCCATGCCCTTCGGGTCCGCGGCGAACGTCGGCAGCCCGTCGGCCCAGCCCTCGGGCAGCGTGCGGGTCTGCATCCGCTCGAACAGCGCCACGTCGGCCGACGGCTTGGTGGTCCAGTGGCGGAACTCCCTGCTCCACGCCTCCTGCGCCTCCTGACCGCGCCGGACCGCCTGCCGGGTGTGCTCGATGACGTCGGCCGGCACCTCGAAGGTCTGCTCGGGGTCGAAGCCGAGCACCTCCTTGGTCGCCCGCACCTCGGCGTCGCCGAGCGCGGAGCCGTGGGACTTGCCGGTGCCCTGCAGGTGGGGCGCCGGCCAGGCGATGATGGTGCGGAGCCGGATGAAGCTCGGCCGGTCGGTGACGGCGTTCGCGGCCCCGATGGCGTCCCAGAGCTCCCGGACGTTCTCCTCGTAGCCGCGGCCGTCGTTGGTCCAGTCGACCGACTGGACGTGCCAGCCGTAGGCCGCATAGCGGGCCGCGGTGTCCTCGGACAGCGCGATGTTGGTGTCGTCCTCGATCGAGATCCTGTTGTCGTCGTAGATCAGCGTCAGGTTGCCGAGCTGCTGGGTGCCGGCGAGCGAGGAGGCCTCGCCGCTCACCCCCTCCTCGATGTCGCCGTCGGAGCAGATCGCGTAGATGTGGTGGTCGAACGGCGACGCGCCCGGTGCGGCGTTCGGGTCGAGCAGGCCGCGCTCCTTGCGCGCCGCCATCGCCATGCCGACCGCGTTCGCGACGCCCTGGCCGAGGGGTCCGGTGGTGGTCTCGACGCCGGCGGTGTGGCCGTACTCCGGGTGCCCGGGGGTCTTGCTGCCCCAGGTGCGCAGCGCCTTGATGTCGTCGAGCTCGAGGCCCCAGCCGCCGAGGTAGAGCTGGAGGTAGAGGGTGAGCGAGGAGTGCCCGGCCGACAGCACGAACCGGTCGCGGCCCGGCCAGTGCGGGTCGGCGGGGTTGTGCCGCATCACCTTCTGGAACAGCAGGTACGCCGCCGGGGCCAGGCTCATCGCCGTACCCGGATGGCCGTTGCCGACCTTCTGCACCGCGTCCATGGCGAGGACCCGGACCGTGTCCACCGCCTTCGCGTCGAGGTCGGTCCAGTCGAGGGCAGCGGTCTTGCTCACTGGGTTCCTTTCGGGGGTTCCTTCGAGGGGCTCGGCCAGTGCCGAGCCTACTCACGTCGGGCGATAGACTCCCATCGGTCCAAGCACCGCCCCGGTGCCCCCATTCCCGCCCGAGGACACCCCTGTGACGTACGTCGGCCAGCCGGCCTCCGCCGCGCGGCAGTCCGCGGCCGAGCCGGCCACGGCGAAGGACGTCCTCGCGGCGTACGTCGGGCTCACCAAGCCGCGGGTCATCGAGCTGCTGCTGCTGACCACCGTGCCGGTGATGTTCTACGCCGCGCGCGGCGTCCCGGATCTCGGCCTCGTGGTCGCCACGGTCGTGGGCGGGACGTTCTCGGCGGGGTCGGCGTCGGTCTTCAACTGCGTCTACGACCGCGACATCGACGAGCAGATGCGCAGGACGCGGCGCCGGGCGCTGCCGCGGCACATCGTGTCGCCGCGCGCGGCGCTGGTCTTCGGCTTCGTGCTGGCGACCCTCTCCACGGTGATCCTCTACGCCTGGGTCAACCCGCTGTCCGCGGCGCTGGCGCTGCTCGCCAACGCGTTCTACGTCTTCGGCTACACGATGCTGCTCAAGCGGCGTACGACCCAGAACATCGTGTGGGGCGGCATCGCCGGCTGCTTCCCGACCCTCATCGGCTGGACGGCCGTCACCGGCTCGCTGTCGTGGATCCCGGTCGTGCTGTTCCTCGTCGTCTTCTTCTGGACGCCGCCGCACACCTGGGCGCTGGCGCTGCGCTACCGCGAGGATTACGCCAACGTCGACGTCCCGATGCTGCCGGTGGTCGCGCCGGCCGCGGTCGTCGGCGGCCGGATCGTCGCGTACAGCTGGGTGATGGTCGCGACCTCGCTGCTGCTGTGGCCGGTCGCCGGCACCGGGCTGTTCTACCCGGCCGCGGCCGCGGTGCTGGGCGCGGTCTTCCTGGTCGAGGGGCACCGGATGTGGGGCCGCACCCGCGGCACCGAGGACCTCTCGGTGATCCAGCCGATGCGGCTGTTCCACACCTCGAACCTCTACCTGTCGCTGCTCTTCGTCGCGGTCGCGCTCGACCCGCTGATCGGCCGCTGATCCGATTTCACCCCTTCGGGGTGCAACCGATCCGGGTCCTGGCGCGTCTAGTGGGTGATGGCGGTAGCCCGCCCACGGGGGTGCGGGCGACCGCCGTCGCCACGTTCGCGCCGGGGGTTTGGCTGCCAGCAGCCGAAACCCCTCACGAGGCCGTCGGCTCCCGCACCTGCACCAGCGCCCAGGTGACCGCGGCCGACACGAGCGCCGCGCCGAGCATGTGGAAGCCCACGAGGACGACGGGCAGGCCGGTGAAGTACTGCACGAACCCGATCAGGCCCTGGGCGAGCTCGACCACCAGCAGGACGACGACCGCGCGGACGGTCGCGGCGGGCTGCCGCAGCGCCAGGCAGGCGAGCAGCAGGCCGATGGTGAGGCCGAGCAGCAGGAACACCAGGTCGGCGTGGATCTGGCTCCACTGGAGCGGGTCGAGGCCGTTGCGCTCCGCGTCGGCGTCGCCGGCATGCGGGCCGGAGCCGGTCACGATCGTGCCGACGTAGAGCACCGCCCAGGCGGCGGCGAACGTCGCCCACGCCAGCCACGCGAGCGGGCCGCGGTTCGGGGCCGGCGGAGCCGGGCGGCGTACTCGCTGGAGGAAGAGCACGGCGACGCCGATGATCGCCATCGAGCAGATCAGGTGGAGCGAGACGATCCACGGGTTGAGCCCGGTGAGCACCGTGACGCCCCCGATGACGGCCTGCGCGGGGATGCCGAGCGCGATGATCAGCGCCAGCACGCGCAGGTCGCGGCGGCCGGACTGCCAGGCGGCGACGAAGGTGCCGACGGCGATCGCGGCGAGCACGTAGGTGAGCATCCGGTTGCCGAACTCGATCGCCTTGTTGATGTCGTAGGCGCCGCGGGGCGTGAAGGAGTCCTCGGTGCACCGCGGCCAGGTCGGGCAGCCCAGGCCGGAGCCGGTGAGGCGTACGACGCCGCCGGTGACGACGATGCCGACGTTGGCCACGATCGAGACCCACGCCCAGCCGGCGAGCCATTCGTCCAGGTGTCCCAGCCGGTGGCGGAGGCGCGTCGTCACTCCCACGTGAACGTCCTCGCGGTCAGGGCGGTGCCGACCGCGGCCCACACCGCGAGCACGCCGAGCTCGCGCCACGCGACGCCGCCGTCGACGAAGGCGGTGCGCATCGACTCGCCGAGCGCCCCGGAGGGCAGCCAGCGGACGACGTCGCCGAACCCGCCGTACGCGCTCAGGGGGAGTACGACGGCGCCGCCGGCCATGAGCAGCAGGTAGATCAGGTTCGCCACCGCGAGGGTGGCCTCGGCGCGGAAAACGCCGGCGACGAACAGGCCGAGGGAGGCGAACGCCGCGGTGCCGAGGACGATCCCGAGCGCGACGCCGAGCACGCCGGGCTCCGGCGTCCAGCCGAGCAGCTGGCCGACGCCGCCGATGACGACCACCTGGAGCAGCTGCACCAGCAGCAGGGCGCCGACCTTGCCGGCGAGCAGTCCGGAGCGGGGGAGTGGCGAGGACCCGAGGCGCTTGATCACGCCGTACCGCCGCTCGAAGCCGGTGGCGATCGCCAGCGACGTGAACGACGTCGACATCACGGCCAGCGCGATCACGCCGGGGGTGAACACGTCGACGAGCGGCCTGGCGGTCTCCAGGTCGAGCGAGAGGTGCTCGCCCGCGGTGACGCCGCCGATGAGCACGAGGACCGGGATCACCACGGCCAGCAGCAGCTGCTCGCCGTTGCGCAGCATCAGCCGCGCCTCCATCCGGGCCTGCGCCACCACCTGGCGCCGCAGCGGCGCGGCGCCGGGACGCGGGGTGAAGTCGAGCTCACCCATCCTCGATCTCCCTCCCGGTGAGCTCGAGGAAGACGTCCTCGAGGGTGCGGGAGCCGAAGCTGATCGAGCGCACTCCGACGCCGTGCTCCGCGCTCCACCGGTCGACCGACGCGCGCAGCGCGGCCTCGGCGTCGGCCGGGAGCTCCTGGTCGACGACGAGGCGCACGGTCGCCGACGAGCCGCGGGTGAGCTCCTCCGGCGTGCCCGAGGCGATCAGGCGGCCGCGGTCGATGATGTGGACCCGGTCGGCCAGCTGCTCGGCCTCGTCCAGGTAGTGGGTCGTGAGGACGACGGTGACGCCGGCCGCGCGCAGCTCGCGGAGCAGGTCCCAGGTCGTACGCCGCGCCTGCGGGTCCATGCCCGCGGTCGGCTCGTCGACGAACACGACCTCCGGGCGCCCGACCAGCGCCATCGCCAGCCCGAGGCGCTGCTGCTGGCCGCCGGAGAGCCGGCGGTACGGCGTCCGGCCGCAGTCCCCGAGGCCGAGCCGCTCGGCGAGCGCCGCGGTGTCGAGCGGGTGCGCGTGCAGCCGGGCGACGTGGTCGAGCATCTCCATCGCCCGCACGCCGCTCCAGGCGCCGCCGCCCTGGAGCATCACGCCGATCCGGGGGAGCAGCTCCCGCCGGTCGCGGACCGGGTCGAGTCCGAGCACCCGGACCGACCCCCGCTGCGGCCTGCGGTAGCCCTCGCAGGTCTCCAGCGTGGTGGTCTTGCCGGCGCCGTTGGGCCCGAGCACGGCGGTGATCGTGGCCCGCTCGACGGTCAGCGAGAGCCCGTCGACGGCCACCTTGTCGCCGTACCTCATCGCCAGGCCGTCGACCTCGACAGCGCAGACGGCGGGGGAGGCTCCGGGCACGGCCGCAAGTCTAGGGACGGCGTCGGCGCGGCCCGGCGCCGGCCTGCCGCGGGAAGGGGCCGCGAGGTAAGGGTCGCCTTCCTTGAAGGCGCCGGAGCAATAACGGCACACTGGTGTTGTGGAATTCGAGGAGACCCCGATCCCGGGGCAGGACCAGCCGACGCGCGAGCGCGTCGCCCGGTCGATCCTCGTCCACGGACCCTCGACCGCGGCGGCGCTCGCCGAGCGGCTCGACCTCACCCCGGCGGCGGTCCGCCGCCACCTCGACCAGCTGCTCGAGGACGGCGCCGTCGAGGTCCGCGAGCCGCGCACCGGCAGCCACCGCGGCCGCGGCCGCCCGGCGAAGGCGTTCGCGCTGGCCGAGGCCGGTCGCGACCGGTTCGACCAGCAGTACGACGACCTGGCCGTGCAGGCGCTCCGGTTCCTCCGCGAGACCGGCGGCGAGGACGCCGTCCGGGAGTTCGCCGCCCGCCGGGTGGCGTTCGTCCAGGAGCGGTTCGAAAGCGTCCGCGCGGAGCACCCCGAGCTGGGCTCGGCCGAGATCCTGGCGAGGATCTTCACCGACGAGGGGTACGCCGCCGCCGTTCGCGAGCTGCCGGTGAACGGGCCCAGCGTCGGCGAGCAGCTCTGCCAGCAGCACTGCCCGGTGTCCCACGTCGCGCACGAGTTCCCCGAGCTCTGCGAGGCGGAGACCCAGGCGATCGGCCAGGCGCTCGGCCGCCACGTGCAGCGGCTGGCCACCATCGCCCACGGCGACGGCGTCTGCACCACGTGCATCCCGGACCTCCCCGCCGCGAGCGGGGCCTCGACAAGCTCGACCACCGGAAGGGAAGCGGTCACCTCATGACCTCCATCGAAGAACTCAACCCCGAGCTCCAGGGCATCGGCCGCTACGAGTTCGGCTGGGCCGACACCGACGTGGCCGGAGCCGCCGCGAAGCGCGGCCTGGGCGAGGACGTCGTCCGCGACATCTCCGCGAAGAAGAGCGAGCCGCAGTGGATGCTCGACCTGCGCCTGAAGGGCCTCAGGCTCTTCGACCGCAAGCCGATGCCGAACTGGGGCTCGGACCTCTCGGGGATCGACTTCGACAACATCAAGTACTTCGTCCGCTCCAGCGAGAAGCAGGCGACCTCGTGGGAGGAGCTCCCCGAGGACATCAAGAACACCTACGACAGGCTCGGCATCCCGGAGGCGGAGAAGCAGCGCCTGGTCGCGGGCGTCGCCGCGCAGTACGAGTCCGAGGTCGTCTACCACTCCATCCGCGAGGACCTGGAGGAGAAGGGCGTCCTCTTCCTCGACACCGACACCGCGCTGAAGGAGCACGAGGAGCTCTTCAAGGAGTACTTCGGCACCGTCATCCCGGTCGGCGACAACAAGTTCGCCGCGCTCAACACCTCGGTGTGGTCGGGCGGCTCGTTCATCTACGTGCCGAAGGGCGTGCACGTCGACATCCCGCTGCAGGCCTACTTCCGGATCAACACCGAGAACATGGGCCAGTTCGAGCGGACGCTGATCATCGTCGACGAGGACGCCTACGTGCACTACGTCGAGGGCTGCACCGCGCCGATCTACAGCTCGGACTCGCTGCACTCCGCGGTCGTCGAGATCATCGTGAAGAAGGGCGGCCGCTGCCGCTACACGACCATCCAGAACTGGTCGAACAACGTCTACAACCTGGTCACCAAGCGCGCCACCTGCGAGGCCGGCGCGACCATGGAGTGGGTCGACGGCAACATCGGCTCGAAGGTGACGATGAAGTACCCCGCGATCTACCTGATGGGCGAGCACGCCAAGGGCGAGACCCTCTCGATCGCGTTCGCGGGCGAGGGCCAGCACCAGGACGCCGGCGCGAAGATGGTGCACGCGGCGCCGCACACCTCGTCCTCGATCCTGTCGAAGTCGGTCGCCCGCGGCGGCGGCCGGACGTCGTACCGCGGCCTGATCCAGGTCAACGAGGGGGCCCACGGCTCGAAGTCGAACGTGCTCTGCGACGCGCTGCTGGTCGACCAGGTCAGCCGCTCCGACACCTACCCGTACGTCGACATCCGCGAGGACGACGTGTCCATGGGCCACGAGGCGAGCGTCTCCAAGGTCTCCGACGACCAGCTCTTCTACCTCATGTCGCGCGGCATGGAGCAGGACGAGGCGATGGCGATGATCGTGCGCGGCTTCGTCGAGCCGATCGCCAAGGAGCTGCCGATGGAGTACGCCCTCGAGCTGAACCGGCTGATCGAGCTGCAAATGGAGGGGGCAGTGGGCTGACGTGTCGTCGCTCCGCTCCGCCACGCCGGCCCCCTCTCTGCGACCCGGCCGGCTCGTTCGACCGCCTTCCGCAGGTAGCAATGGAAAGTAGACGTAGTAGTGACAGCGACTGACACGGTTCGCGAAAGCGTGGCGTCTGCCCTCGAGCAGACGATCGAGAGCCACCTCAACCCGCCCGGCTCCTACGACCTGGCGGACCATCCGGTGCCGACCGGGCGCGAGGAGATCTGGCGCTTCACGCCGCTCAAGCGGCTGCGCGGGATCCTCGACGGCGAGGCGTCCGACGCCCACCTCACGTGGACCACGACGCTGCCCGAGGGCGTGACGCTCACCGAGATCACCGCCGAGCAGGCGCGGGAAATCGGCGAGCTCGCGCCGAACGACCGGCCGTCCGCGCTGGCCGCGGCGCACGCCGGCGGCGCGCTGCTGCTCGACGTCCCGGCGGACGCCGAGGCCGCGGAGCCGATCGTGCTGCGGCTGCACGGCGAGTCGGTCGATGACCTGGCCTGGGGCCGGCTGCTGATCCGCGTCGGCCGGCACGCGCGGGCCACGATCGCGATCGTGCACACCGGCTCGGCGCGCTACTCCGCGATCACGACCGCGCTGATCGGCGACGGCGCCGTGGCCAACATCCTGTCGCTGCAGGACTGGGCGGACGACGCCGTCCACCTGGGCCGCGACGCGATCCGGGTCGGCCGCGACGCCAGCGTCAAGCACACCTCGGTCTCCTTCGGCGGTGACGTCGTGCGGATGCACGCCAACGTCGAGTACGCCGGCCCCGGCGGCGACGCCGAGCTGCTCGGCCTCTACTTCGCCGACGCGGGCCAGCACCTCGAGCACCGGCTCTTCGCCGACCACAACGCGCCCAGGACCAAGAGCCACGTCCTCTACAAGGGCGCGCTGCAGGGCCAGGGCGCGCACACGGTCTGGATCGGCAACGTGCTGATCCGCAAGGTCGCCGAGGGCATCGAGACCTACGAGGAGAACCGCAACCTGGTCCTCTCCGACGGCTGCCAGGCCGATTCGGTGCCGAACCTCGAGATCGAGACCGGCGAGATCGAGGGCGCGGGCCACGCGTCCGCGACCGCTCGCTTCGACGACGAGCAGCTGTTCTACCTGCGCTCGCGCGGCGTCTCCGAGCAGGAGGCGCACCGCCTGGTCGTGCACGGCTTCTTCAACGACCTGATCCGCAAGGTCGGCATCCCGTCGATCGAGGAGCAGCTGCTCGAGACCGTCGAGACGGAGCTCGCCAAGAACCTCCTCCAGGAGGCCCGGTGAGCTTCGAGCGAGTCTGTGCGGTCGCCGACGTGCCGACCGACGAGGCGCTCGGCGTCACCGTCGGTGCGTACGACATCGCGATCGCCCGCTGCGAGGGCGGCGAGGTCTTCGCGCTGCAGGACCTCTGCTCCCACGCGGCCGTCGCGCTGAGCGAGGGCGAGGTCTCCGCCGACCCCGGGGGAGGCTGCACCGTCGAGTGCTGGCTGCACGGCTCGCGCTTCGACCTCCGCACCGGCAAGCCGACCGGGCTGCCGGCCACCGAACCAGTAGCGACCTTCCCCGTGGAGGTCCGCGACGGAGACGTCTTCGTCGACACGACAACCACTTCGAACGGAGTCACCCCCTCATGAGCACTCTCGAGATCACGGACCTGCAGGTCTCGGTCGACACCGAGGACGGGCCCAAGGAGATCCTCAAGGGCGTCACGCTGACCATCGGGGACGGCGAGACGCACGCGATCATGGGGCCCAACGGGTCCGGCAAGTCCACCCTGGCGTACTCCGTCGCCGGCCACCCCAAGTACGCCGTCACCGGCGGCTCGGTCACCCTCGACGGCGCGGACGTCCTCGCGATGTCGGTCGACGAGCGGGCGCGGGCCGGGCTGTTCCTGGCGATGCAGTACCCCGTCGAGGTCCCCGGCGTCTCGGTCGCGAACTTCCTGCGCACCGCGAAGACCGCCCTCGACGGCGAGGCGCCGAAGCTGCGCACGTGGGTCAAGGACGTCAACGCCGCCCTGGGCCACCTCAACCTCGACCCGACGTTCTCCCAGCGCTCGGTCAACGAGGGCTTCTCCGGCGGGGAGAAGAAGCGCCACGAGATCGCCCAGCTCGAGCTGCTCGACCCGAGGTTCGCGATCCTCGACGAGACCGACTCCGGGCTCGACATCGACGCGCTCAAGATCGTCTCCGAGGGCGTGAACCGGTTCCGCGAGCAGGAGGGCAAGGGCGTCCTGCTGATCACGCACTACACGCGGATCCTGCGCTACATCCGGCCCGACCACGTGCACGTGTTCGTCGACGGCAGGGTCGCCGAGTCCGGCGGCCCGGAGCTCGCCGAGGAGCTGGAGGCCAACGGCTACGAGAAGTACACCGGGGCGGCGGTCTGAGGTGACCACGACCCAGCTGGCCGGCCTCCTCCCCGAGCTGGAGGTGATCCGCGCCGACTTCCCGATCCTCGGCCGGTCGGTCGCGGGCGGGCTGCCGCTGGTCTACCTCGACAGCGCCAACACCTCGCAGAAGCCGCAGGTCGTCATCGACACGATGGTCGACCACCTCGAGCGGCACAACGCGAACATCGCGCGGGCGATGCACACCCTCGGCGCCGAGTCGACCGAGGCGTACGAGGCGGCGCGCGACAAGGTGGCCGCCTTCCTCAACGCGCCGTCGCGCAACGAGGTGGTGTTCACCAAGAACGCCACCGAGGCGCTGAACCTGCTGGCGCGCACGATCGAGCTCGGCCCCGGCGACAACGTGGTGATCACCGAGATGGAGCACCACTCCAACATCGTGTCGTGGCAGCTGGCGTGCGAGCGATCCGGGGCCGAGCTGCGCTGGTTCGGGCTGACCGACGACGGCGAGCTCGACCTGTCGAACGCCGACGCGCTGATCGACGAGCACACCAAGGTGGTCGCGTTCACCTGGGTCTCGAACATGCTCGGCACGATCAACCCCGTGCGCGACCTCGCGGCCCGGGCCGCCGCCGTGGGCGCCCACTCGGTGATCGACGCCTCCCAGGCGGCGCCGCAGCTGCCGGTCGACGTGGCCGCCACCGGCTGCGACTTCCTGGTCTTCACCGGCCACAAGACGGTGGGGCCGACCGGCATCGGCGTGCTGTGGGGCCGGGAGGAGCTGCTCAACGAGCTCCCGCCGTTCCACGGTGGTGGCGAGATGATCGAGACGGTGACGATGGCCCGCTCGACGTACGCCTCGGCGCCCCACCGCTTCGAGGCCGGTACCCCGCCGATCGTCGAGGCGGTCGGGCTCGGCGCCGCGGTCGACTACCTGTCCCACGTCGGGATGGAGGCGATCCACCGCCACGAGCAGGCGATCACGGCGTACGCCCTGGAGGGCCTGCGGACCGTGCCCGGGCTGACCGTGCTCGGCCCGCTCGACGCGGCGGCGCGCGGCGGCGCGATCTCGTTCGAGATCGACGGCGTGCACCCGCACGACGTCGCCCAGGTGCTCGACTCGCGCGGCATCGCGGTGCGCGCCGGCCACCACTGCGCGAAGCCGGCGCACGCGCGGTTCGGCGTGCAGAGCTCGACTCGGATGTCGTCCTACCTCTACACGACGCCGGCCGAGATCGACGCGCTGGTCGAGGGCCTGGAATACACCCGCTCGTACTTCGGGTTGGGCTGAGCGATGACCCAGGAGCTCGACGCGCTGTACCAGGAGATCATCCTCGACCACTACAAGTTCCCGCACCACCAGGGCCTCCGGGAGCCCTTCGAGGCGGAGGTGCACCACGTCAACCCGACCTGCGGTGACGAGATCACGCTGCGCGTGCACGTCGCGGATGGGGTCGTGGAGGACGTGTCGTACGACGCCGTCGGCTGCTCGATCTCGCAGGCGTCCGCGTCGGTGCTCACCGACCTCGTGATCGGCCGCTCCGTGGACGAGGCGATGTCGATCCACGAGAGCTTCCTGACCCTGATGCAGGGCAAGGGGACCGTCGAGCCCGACGAGGACGTGCTGGAGGACGGCATCGCGTTCGCCGGTGTCGCGAGGTTCCCGGCCCGCGTGAAGTGCGCGCTACTGTCGTGGATGGCCTGGAAGGACGCCACCGCGACCGCGGTGGTCGAGCTTGTCGAGACCGAGGAGACCGCTCATGGCTGACCACTACTCCGATCTCCCCGACGTGCCCGAGGCCACCGGCGGCGGCGTCTCCACTGTGTCGGTCGACGACGTCACCGAGGCGATGAAGGACGTCGTCGACCCCGAGCTCGGCATCAACGTCGTCGACCTCGGCCTGGTCTACGGCGTGCACGTCGACGAGCACTCGAACGCGGTCATCGACATGACGCTCACCTCCGCGGCCTGCCCGCTCACCGACGTGATCCAGGACCAGACCAACGGCGCCCTCGAGGGCCTGGTCAACGACGTCGCCATCAACTGGGTCTGGATGCCCCCGTGGGGCCCGGACAAGATCACCGAGGACGGCCGCGAGCAGCTGCGGGCGCTCGGGTTCAACGTCTGAAGTGTGAGGTGCTTGCGCCAGCTTGCTGGCGCAAGCACCTCGAGGAGGTTGAGGGAGCCCCGCGGGTGAGCCTGCGAACCCGCGACGGGCGGCTCGAGACCTGAGGCTGGTGGGTGGCTCGGGCCTGAGTCGTGTCGGGATCCCCGGTCAGCCGGGGATCCCTGACGTTGTCGGCCGTTGCAACCCCTGACAACATCAGGGAACCCCTGACAGGCTCGTCCCATGCCCGTCGTCCTCGTGCCCGTCGACCGGGTGGCGCGCTGGGTCGGGAACTTCACCGCCCGCCACGGCGAGACCGCGCTGACGGTCGCCGACGGCGCGCTGGGCGGCACGGCGACCGACGGCAGCACCTTCGCGGCGCGCCTCCCCTTCGACCAGGAGTACGCCGGCGAGCCGGACGCGCGAGCATTCGCAGACGCCATCGAGGCCCCTGACGACTGGGGCGTGCTGCTCGTCCGCAAGGGCGGGTTCGCGGTCGCCCGGCTCAGCGGTGCACGGATGACCGCCAGCAAGGTCGGGCAGCGCCACGTCCAGGGCCGGACCAAGGCGGGCGGGCAGAGCCAGCAGCGGTTCGCGCGACGACGGGACAACCAGGCGCGGCAGGCGTACGAGGCGGCGGCCGACCACGCGGCGCGGATCCTCTCGGGGCTCGCCGGCCCGCTGGTCACCGGCGGCGACCGGGCCGCCGTCCACGAGGTGCTCGCCGACGCCCGGCTCCAGAGCTGCCGGCGGCCGACGACCGACTGGCTCGCCGTACCCGACCCGAAGCGCGGGATCCTGGAGCAGGCCGTCGCCGACGCGCGGAGCGCCCACATCGCGGTCCACAACCGCTAACGTCGAAGGGTGACGGACGAGCGTGTCATCGACATCCGCGGCCTGGTGAAGCGGTTCGGGTCCCTCCGGGCCCTGGACGGGTTGGATCTGAGCGTGGCATCGGGGGAGGTGCACGGCTTCCTCGGTCCGAACGGCGCCGGGAAGTCCACCACGATCCGGGTGCTGCTCGGCCTGCTGCGCAAGGACGGCGGCGAGGTGCGCCTCTTCGGGGGCGACCCGTGGAGCCGGGCGGCCGAGCTGCACCGGCGGCTCGCCTACGTGCCCGGCGACGTGAGCCTGTGGCCCAACCTCACCGGGGGCGAGGTCATCGACCTCCTCGGCCGGCTCCGCGGCGGATTGGACGAGGCCCGCCGCAAGGAGCTGGTCGAGGCGTTCGAGCTCGACCCCACCAAGCGCGGGCGCGCCTACTCCAAGGGCAACCGGCAGAAGGTCGCGCTCGTCGCGGCACTCGCCTCCGACGTCGACCTGCTCGTGCTCGATGAGCCGACCGCCGGCCTCGACCCGCTGATGGAGGAGGTCTTCCAGCGGTACGTCGACGCCTTCCGCGACCGCGGCCATGCCGTGCTGTTGAGCAGCCACATCCTCGCCGAGGTCGAGCAGCTCGGCGACCGGGTCAGCATCATCCGCGCCGGGAAGGTCGTGGAGTCCGGCACGCTCGCCGACCTGCGTCACCTGACGCGCACGTCGGTGAGCGCCGAGCTGGAGCGCGCGCCGGAGCCGCTGGGCGGCGTACCCGGCGTGCACGACCTGATCGTCGATGGGACCCGGGTCCGGTTCCAGGTCGACACCGCCCAGCTCGACGGCGCCCTCCAGGTCCTGCTCCGCTCCGGCGTGCGCACCCTGACCAGCCAGCCGCCGACGCTGGAGGAGCTGTTCCTGCGCCACTATGGCGACCGGGTGGAGGGCGACCGGGTGGAGGACGACCGGGTGGAGGACGACCGGGTGGAGGACGCGGGATGACCGGCTGGCCGGCGTTCCTCCGGCTGTTCCTGCGCCGCGACCGCTGGCTGGTGCTGTGGTGGGGGCTCGGCGCGATGCTGCTCTACGTCAGTCAGGCGGTGAGCGTCGACGGCCTCTACGCCACCCAGGAGGAGTTCGACCGCGCGGCCGCGAGCATGGCGAGCAACGCCGCGTTCGTCGCGATGGCCGGCCCCGCCCGCGCGCTGAACACCACCGGTGGGCAGGTCTTCTGGCAGGCGTCGGCGTTCGGGGCGATCGTCGCCGGGCTGATGAGCATGTTCCTCGTCGGCCGGCACACCCGGGCCGAGGAGGAGACCGGCCGCGACGAGCTGCTGCGGGCCACGGCCGTCGGTCGGCTCGCGCCCACGACCGCCGCGTTCGCGACCGCGCTGCTCGCGAACGCCGTCCTCGGTGTCCTGGTCGGGGGCAGCCTGGTGCTCTACGGCCTGGCCGTGCCCGACTCGGTCGCGACCGGCCTGGGGCTGACCCTCTGCGGGTGGCTCTTCTCGGCGACCGCGCTCGTCGCGGCGCAGGTGGTGGCCAGCACGCGCGCCATGTACGGGCTGGCGGGCGTCGTGCTCGCGCTGTCCTGGGTGCTCCGTGCCGTCGGCGACATCGGGAACGGCGTCGCGAGCTGGCTGTCGCCGATCGGCTGGTACCAGGCGATGCACCCCTACTCCGGTCTGCGCTGGTGGCCGGCGCTGCTCCTCCTGGCCGGTACGGCGACCGCGGCCGCCGTCGCGTGGCGGCTGTTCGACCGGCGCGACCACGGCGCGGGCGTGTTCGCCGCGCGTCCCGGGCCCGCGCGGGCGCCGGCGTCGCTGTCCGGCGGGTACGGCCTGGCCTGGCGGCTCCAGCGGGCGCCGGTGATCAGCTGGGCGGCCGGCATGCTGGTCCTCGGGCTCGTGTACGGCTCGATGGGCAACGACGTCGCCGACCTCGTCGGCGACTCCCGGGCGTCGCAGGAGATGTTCCTCCAGGGCGGCAGCGGCATCGTGGACGGCTTCTACGCGACGTCGATGATCACGCTCGCCCTGGTCGTGTGCGGGTTCGCGATCTTCTCGACGCTGCGGCCCCGCGGCGAGGAGGACGGCGGCCACCTGGAGCTGGTGCTCGCGACCGCGCTCCCGCGGACCCGGTGGCTGCTCGGGCACGTCGCGACGACGACGGCCGGGACCGTGCTCGCGCTGCTCGGGTCGGGACTCGGCCTCGCGGCCGGGTACTCGCTCGTCACCGGCACCTCGGACGAGCTCTGGCGGCTGGCGGTGCCGCCGCTGCAGTACGCGCCCGCCGTACTCGTGCTCAGCGGCGTCGCGCGACTGCTGTACGGCGTCGCCCCGCGACTCATGGCGGCCGCGTGGCTGCCGCTGGTGGGGGCGGCCGTGGTCGTGCTGTTCGGCGACCTGCTGTCGATCCCGCAGTGGGTCCAGGACGTCTCGCCGTTCGAGCACCTCGCGCTGGTGCCGGCCCAGGACGTC
Source organism: Nocardioides hungaricus (assembly GCF_054782915.1). NCBI lineage: Bacteria > Bacillati > Actinomycetota > Actinomycetes > Propionibacteriales > Nocardioidaceae > Nocardioides > Nocardioides hungaricus. Next base: position 80,474 of record NZ_BAAGRO010000049.1, read on the forward strand.
GACTGGCTGGCCGTGGTGGGCGTCGGCGCGGTCGCGGTGCTCCTGAGTGTCGCGGGCCAGCTGGCCTTCCGGCGGCGCGACGTGCACTAGTTTGCGGAGCATGTGGCAGCCCCAGCCCGGGTGGGTCGCACTCCCCGGGGGCACCGGCGGGTCGACCGTGGGCGTCTGGCGCGCGGTGCTCGGGGACCAGGCGGTGGTCGTCAAGCGGATCGGCGCGCCCGCCGCGGGAGACCCGGCCGAGCTGTCCGACCCACGCCACTTCGCGTACTGGCGGCGGGCCGCCGACGTGGTCACTGCCGGGCTGGTGCTCGACACGCCGGGCCTGCGGGCGCCGCGGATGGGCTCGGTCGAGGAGGACGCCGGGGGTGTCACGATCACCGAGGAGTGGGTCGAGGACGCCGCGACCAGCGGGCTGTTCGTCGCCCACGCCCTCGGCCGGTTCGCCGGCGGGCGGCTGGCGCCGCAGCCCTGGCTGGCGCGCAACCTGCTCCGCGACCGGATGGCCCGCGTCGAGCGGCACGGCGGCTGGAGGACGCTGGCCCGTACGACGGTCGCGGACGTCGCCGAGGTGCTCTGGGCCCGACGCGGCGAGCTGCTCGCTCGCTCCGACGCACTCGTGCAGGTGCCGACCCACGGCGACGCCGTACCCGCCAACCTGCCGGGGCGCGACGCGGACGACGTGGTCGCCATCGACTGGGCGATGCTCGGGACCGGGCCGGTCGGCTCGGACCTCGGCTACTACGCGCTCGCCGCCCGCGAGGAGCTCGAGCCGCTGCTCGACGCCTACCTGATGGGGCTGCCCGACGGCCTCGCCACCCGCGACGAGGTGACGCTGGGCGCCCGGGTCACCGCGGTCTACACGGTGTTGAGCCGCGCGGAGTGGGCGCTGGCCCGGGTCGCCGGGGGCGAGGGTGCCCTGGCCGGGAAGTACCGGCACCCGGCGGTCGCGCCGCACCTGCGCGCCCTCCAGCGGCAGTTCGCGCACCTGGAGGCGTTGGTCGAGGGCTGATCCGGCGTTGCGGATTGGTCACCAACCGCAACATTTCGGGCCGGAAGTCTGCGGTTGGTGACCAATCCACGACCATCGGCGGCTCCGGCCGCGACCCGACCGCACCCGCCGATGTCGGGCCGGACGGCGCTCGACCCTAGACTTCCTGCCCTCATGATCCTCACCCCACGGAGTCGCGCGGCTGCCCCGCCGCGCTCCGCCACCACCCGATTCCGCGGGGACCCCGCATGATCACCGCCCACCAGCTCGAGGTCCGGGCCGGCGCGCGCCTGCTCATGGAGAACGTCAGCTTCCGCGTCGCCGCCGGCGACAAGGTGGGTCTGGTCGGGCGCAACGGCGCCGGAAAGACCACGCTCACGAAGATCCTTGCCGGCGAGGCGCTGCCGGCCGCGGGCACCGTCCAGGCGACCGGCCCGGTCGGCTACCTGCCGCAGGACCCCCGCACCGGCGACCCCGACGTGCTCGCCCGGGACCGGATCCTGTCCGCGCGCGGCCTCGACGACGCCGTACGCCGGCTCCGGCGGGCCGAGGCCGAGATGGCCAGCGACGACCCGAAGGTGCGCGAGCGGGCGATGCGCCACTACGAGCGGGCCGACGCCGAGCTGCACGCCGGGGGTGGGTACGCCGCCGAGTCCGAGGCCGCGCAGATCGCGCACAGCCTCGGGATCGAGGACCGGCTGCTCGGCCAGCCGCTGCGGACCCTCTCCGGCGGCCAGCGCCGCCGGGTCGAGCTGGCGCGGATCCTCTTCTCCGGCGCGGACACGCTGCTGCTCGACGAGCCCACCAACCACCTCGACGCCGACTCGATCGTGTGGCTGCGGGAGTTCCTCAGGGCGCACAAGGGCGGCCTGATCGTGATCAGCCACGACACCGGGCTGCTCGAGGAGACCGTGAACCGGGTGCTGCACCTCGATGCCAACCGCGCCGAGATCGACGTCTACAACATGGGCTGGAAGGCGTACCTGACCCAGCGCGAGACCGACGAGAAGCGCCGCAAGCGGGAGCGGATGAACGCCGAGAACAAGGCCAAGACGCTCACCGACCAGGCGAACCGGATGCGCGCGAAGGCCAGCAAGGCCCAGGCCGCACAGTCGATGCTCAAGCGCGCCGAGAGGCTGATGGCCGACGTCGAGGGCGAGCGGCGGGCCGACAAGGTGGCGCGGATCGCGTTCCCGAAGCCGGCCGCGTGTGGCAGGACCCCGCTCACCGCGGCCGAGCTGTCGAAGTCCTACGGCTCGCTCGAGGTCTTCACCGACGTCGACCTGGCCATCGACAAGGGCTCCCGGGTGGTCGTCCTCGGCCTCAACGGCGCCGGCAAGACCACGCTGCTGCGCATCCTCGCCGGCGTCGACCGGCCGGACACCGGCGCCGTCGTCCCCGGGCACGGCCTCAAGGTCGGCTACTACGCCCAGGAGCACGAGACGCTGGACGTCGAGCGCACGGTGCTGGAGAACCTGCAGAGCGTGGCGCCCCAGCTGACCGACACCGAGGCACGCTCGGTGCTCGGCTCGTTCCTCTTCTCCGGCGAGGACGCCCACAAGCCGGCCAAGGTGCTCTCCGGCGGCGAGAAGACGCGGCTCGCGCTGGCGAGCCTGGTCGTCTCCAGCGCGAACGTGCTGCTCCTCGACGAGCCGACCAACAACCTCGACCCGGCCTCGCGCGAGGAGGTGCTCGCCGCGATCCGCAGCTACGAGGGCGCGATCGTCCTGGTCACCCACGACGAGGGGGCGGTCCTCGCGCTCGAGCCGGACCGGGTGCTGATCCTCCCCGACGGCGTCGAGGACCTCTGGAACGAGGAGTACGCCGACCTCGTCTCGCTCGCCTGAGCCCGACCACGGAGCGGTAGCGTCGGCCGCGTGGACGACACCTGGCACCGGCTCGAGCGCGAGCTCGTCGGGGAGATCGAGAGCCTCGGCGAGATGGAGAGCCTGGTCGCGGAGGAGGAGCCGCCCGAGCCCGGGCCGGCCCGGGGCCTCCTGCGCCGCCGCGCCGCCCCGCCTCCGGTGCGATACGTGCAGTTTCTCCGCCACGACGGCGCGCTCTTCGCCGAGTGCGTGGGGTCGCGCGACCACTTCGGCGGGGACTGGCCGGTGACCGACGAGCAGCACGCTTCGCTGCGGGCCCTGGGCTGGCGGGCGCCGGGCGACGACGACCCGACCGGGACGCAGCCGGCCTACCCGAACTACTGGTGGACCGACCCGTCGGGCGCCGAGGTCGCCGCCGCGGGCCGGCTCGGCGCGGCGGCGCTCCGGGTGCTCGGCGCGGACCCCGCCGCGCTGCAGCACCGCACGAACCGGCGGTAGACGGCGGTGTTGGTCTCCGGCGGGAAGCAGCCGGAGACCGGGTCGAGGACGTGCAGGCCGCCCGGCCCGTCGATCGCGACCGTCGTCGGCGCGTCCCCGCTGAGCCGCCAGGCGAAGTCCGCGCCGACGGTGTCCAGCGCGGCCCGGCGTACGGCGCGGTCCTCGGCGAGCAGCGCCGCGACCAGGTCGGGGTCCGCGGCGACGGGCCCGGCCGGAGTGACGAGCCTCCGCGGCCGGAGCCGGGCGAGCCGGACGAGCGCGGCGGGGAGGAGCTCGAGCGCCTCCTCGACCTCCTGGTGGGCGTCCTCGTGGACCGCGAGCAGCAGGGTGGCGCTCTCGGGTCCGGTCCGGACCCGGTGGACGAGCCGGACGGAGGGGCCGGCGACGACGAGGTCGAGGTTCACAGCGGTCGCCAGGAGTCCGCGGCGCGGGCGACCGCGGCGCCGAGGTCGAGGTAGCGGGCGGTGGGGACCGTCGCGGTGAGGGTGTGCCCGACGTCGTCGGCCGCGGTGAACCACTGCTCCATCGTGAGCGCCTCGCCGCGCGGGCCGACGTAGTGCGCGAGCCGCCGGCCGCCGGGTCGGCCGCCGACGTCCAGCCGCTCCAGGTCGATCACGAGATAGCGGTCCAGGGCGCGGCCGAGCACGACGTCGGTGCCGGCCTGCCACGCCGGGAACGAGAGCCCGCCGCACGGCACCGTCGTGACGACCAGGTTCGCGCGGAAGCCGTCGCGCTCGGGCTCGGCGGCGACGAGGACCGTGCCCACGGCCGGGTCGGCGACGACCTCCCAGCCGGTGGGCAGCCGGAGGTCAGTGGACACGGGCATCGCTCCGTCGCCGGTACCAGCCGGGCTGGAGGACCGCGGGGACGGGCAGCGGCAGGATCGTCCAGGCGCCGATCAGGAGCAGGCCCGCGAGGATCGCGAGGCCGAGGACCACGGTGGCCGCCGCCACCTTGTCGAGCAGGAGCAGCAGCGCGCCGAGCACCAGCACGACCGCGATCAGCGGCCGGACCACGAGTACGGCGCGACGGGTGAGGGCGCCGGCACCGGGGTCCGCCCAGGCGCGGGCCGCGGACGAGCGCCCCCGCCGCTGCCAGACGTTGTGCGCGGCCAGCGCCAGCCCGCCGAGGATCATCACGAGGGGTGCCATCGCGTGTCTCTAGTCCCAGAACGTCACGGCGTCCGCGACGTTCCCCGCGGTGTCGCCGGCCCAGTCGGCGACGGCCCCGCCCGCGTCGCCGATGGCGTCGACGGTGGCCTCCGTCGCGTCACCGACGCCGCCCATGACCGCCATCCCGAACTCGCTGCCCACGAAGCCTCCGACGGCACCGCCGATGAGGCCGCCGGCGACGCCGCCGATCGCCGTGCCCGCGCCGGGGAAGATCGCCGTGCCGATCGCGCCGCCGAGCCACGCGCCGCCCTGGGCGCCCGCCCAGGCGCCGCCGGCGGCCGAGAGGCCGACGGTCGTGGCCCGCGCGCCGCGCTCCACGCCGCTGATCGACGGGTCGTCGGCGTCCGCCTGCCACTGGTTCCAGCCGGCGAAGCCGGCCGTGGCGACGGTGCCGACGCGGCCGGCCCAGCGGCCGGCGGTCGTCCAGGCGCCGCGGGTGCCGGCCTGGTACGGGTTGGCGTGGAAGCTGCGTCCGGGAGTGAGGCCGGCCCGGAAGCGCTCGCCGAAGGTGAGTCCGTACGGCGAGGCGAAGCGCCCGTCGATCCGCGGCTGGAAGCGGCCGTACCGCGAGGCGACCAGGTACGAGGTCGCGGCGCCGAAGCCGAGCCCGCCGAGGCCGACGAGGTAGGCGCCGACGTCGTCGCCGTCGGCGAAGTCGGGAGGCAGCAGCCCGAGCCGCTGCAGCAGGTCCTCGATGAAGCCGTCGCCGGTGGACGCAGAGATCTTGGCGCCGAGCCGGTCGTGCGCCTCGGTCTCCTTGACGCGGGCACCGTCGGCGATCTCCACCGCCTGGTTCCACGCCTCGACCTTGGCGTTGAACGCGTCGACCTGGCCCTGGCTGAGCTGCTCCGGGGCGACCGGGCGGGTGATGTCGGTGCCGCTCACGGCGACACCGCCCGCGGCGGCCGTGGACCGGGCCGACGCCATCTGCTCCTCGACCACCGTGAGCTCGCCCGCGAAGTCGGTGAGGCCGCCCTCGATCGTCTCGATCCGGTCGGTCAGGGTGCGGAGGTCGGCGACCAGCACGTCCATCCGGCCCTCGAACGCGGCTCCGGCCCGGCCCTGCCAGGAGCCCGACGCGGTCGACCGCGCGTCGGCCGAGGACGACTCGGCGCCGGCCAGCGCGGAGCGCACCCCGGCGGCGCTCGACGCCGCCGCGCGGCACGCCGCGGCGTCGCCGTACACCCGCGTGTCGAGGACCTCGGTCATGGCGCGAACTCCGAGCCGACGGCGGCGTCCGTGGCGACGAACATGTCGCTCACGGCGCCGGTGCTCTCGGCCAGCGTGCCGATCTCGCTGGACAGTCCGGCGACGGCCGTGGCGAGCGAGGTCAGGGCCTTCGCCAGCTCGCCGCTCGAGCGGCCGGCGTCGGGCGCGATGTCCAGGTCGGGGGCGCGCGCGAACAGGCCGCTGCCCGCTGCGTCGAGCGTGCTGCCGATCTGGGTGAGGTCCTCGGGACGGACCTCGAGCTCCGGGTAGGACACGTCCACCTCCCGAGTGACTGACGGGTGCCTGCCCCAGGTCTACCCAGCGCGTGCCGGGCGCGAAACAACTACGGTCGTCGCATGGACCTGCGGGTGGACCTCCAGACCGGGCGCCGGGCGTTCTCCGAGTCGGTGGCGGCGTTCGTGCGCGCCGTCGACGGCTTCGACGAGTGGGAGCTCCTCGGCGCGTCCCGGTGCCACGGATGGACCCGCCTCGACGTCGTCGTGCACGTGATCGCGGGCTGGCAGGAGATGCTGGGCGGGCTGGTGTCGGCCACCGACCGCGCCCCGACCGTCGACGCGGCGTCCTACTGGCGCGCGTTCGCGGAGGAGTACGGCGGTGACCCGGTCGTGCCGCTGATGGCCCAGCGCCGGCGCACCGCGGCGTACGCGCGGCCGGCGTCGGCGTGCGCCCAGCTCCGCGACGTCGCGGCCGCGATGACCCGCGGCTGCGCCGCGGTCGTCGAGGCGTCGTACCTGTGGCAGGGACACGTGTTCGCCGCGGGCGACTTCCTCGCGGTGTGGGCGGTCGAGGACGCGATCCACCAGCTCGACCTGCGCAGCGAGGAGGAGGTGCCGGCGAGCGCGCTGGGCCTCGCGCGGGCCACGGTCGAGGCGCTCGCGGGCGGGCCGCTGCCGCCGGAGTGGAGCGCCGAGGAGACCGTGCTGGTCGGCGCCGGCCGGCGCCCGGTCCCCGACGGCCTGGGCGCCCTGGGCGAGCGGCTGCCGGCCCTCGGCTGATACCTGTCGATGCCGCCGCCTAGGGTCTGGGTCATGGACCCCGAGACGCTCGCCGCCGCCGGCCTCCGGTACGCCGTCGACGGCCCGGTCGCCACGATCACCCTGCACCGGCCCGAGGCGCGCAACGCGCAGACGCCGGCGATGTGGCGGGCGCTCGCCGCGATCGGCACGGAGATCCCCGGCGACGTGCGGGTGGTGGTCGTCAGGGGCTCCGGGCACTCGTTCTCGGCGGGTCTCGACCGGGCCATGCTCGACCCCGCGGACACCTCGGGAGCCGAGTCGGTGGCGGGGCTGCTCGGCCTCTCCGACGGCGAGCTGTCGGCGACCATCGACGAGTACCAGCAGGGCTTCACGTTCCTGCGCGACCCGCGCTTCGTCTCGATCGCCGCGGTGCAGGGCTACGCCGTCGGGGCCGGCTTCCAGCTCGCGCTCTCCTGCGACCTGCGGGTGCTGGCCGACGACGCCCAGCTCTGCATGAGAGAGTCCGCGCTCGGCCTGGTGCCCGACCTGACGGGAACAAGGCCGCTGGTCGAGTGCGTTGGGTACGCCAGGGCACTCGAGATCTGCGCGACCGCGCGGATGGTCGGCGCGGCCGAGGCCGTCGACATCGGCATCGCGCTGACCGCCGTACCTGCCGCGGAGCTGGACGCGACCGTCGCTGACCTCGCCGCCGCCCTGACCGCGCCGATGGCCGGAGCGGTCCGCGAGACCAAGGCGCTGCTCCAGGGGGCCGCCGACCGGAGCCTGGACGAGCAGCGGCGCCTGGAGCGCGAGGCCCAGACCCGGCGGCTCCGGGAGTTGGCCGCACTGATGCAGCAGTAGGGGAGGCGCCATGTCGGGGATGCAGGGAGCAGGCGCCGCGTGGCGGCACCTGCGGTCGGACCGCAGCGTGGTCCACAGCCGGATCGAGCGCGGCACCGTCCGGCGGGTCCTCGGCTTCGCCCGCCCGCACCGCCGCCTGATCGCGGTCTTCCTCGCCCTGACCGTCGTCGACGCGGGCCTGGTCGTCGTCTCGCCGCTGCTCGCGCAGCGGATCATCGACGACGGCATCGTCGCCGGCGACCGGGGCATCGTCGTGACGCTCTCCCTCGCGATGGCGGGCGCGGCCCTGGTGACCGCGCTGCTGTCGGTCGGCGAGGGCTGGCTGTCCTCGCGGATCGGCGAGGGGCTCATCTACGACCTGCGCACCCGTGTCTTCGGGCACGTCCAGCGGCAGTCGCTCGCGTTCTTCACCCGCACCCAGACCGGCGCGCTCGTCTCGCGCCTCAACAACGACGTGGTGGGCGCCCAGCGGGCGTTCACCTCGACGCTGTCGAGCACCGTCTCCAGCACGATCTCGGTGATCGTCGTCGGCATCGCCATGATCGCGCTCAGCTGGCAGGTCACACTGCTCTGCCTCGCGGTCTTCCCCCTGCTGCTGCTCATGTCGCGGTGGGTCAGTCGCCGCCTCGCCGGCCTGACCCGCGAGCAGATGGACGGCAACGCCGACATGGGCAACGCGATGACCGAGCGGTTCAACGTCGGCGGCGCGATGCTGCTCAAGCTCTTCGGCCGGCGCGCCGACGAGGACGCCCTCTTCGCGACCAAGGCCGCGACCGTGCGCGACCTCGGCGTCCGGATCTCGCTGCTGACCCGGATCTTCGCCGCCTCGATGATGACGGTGCCGGCGCTCGCGACCGCGCTCGTGTACGGCGTGGGCGGCCAGCTCGCCATCGACGAGACGCTGACCGTCGGCACCCTGGTCGCGCTCGCCACGCTGCTGCTGCGGCTGCTCGGCCCGCTGCAGAGCCTGTCGAACGTGCGCATCGACGTGATGACGGCGCTGGTCAGCTTCGAGCGCGTCTTCGAGGTCCTCGACCTGCCGTCGATGATCCAGGAGCGGCCCGGCGCCGCCGTGCTCCCGCACATCGCCGGCCGGCTGGAGTTCGACCACGTGGCGTTCGCCTACCCGCGCGCCGACGAGATCTCGCTCGCGTCGCTCGAGACGGTCGCCCGCACCGAGTCCCGCGACGGCGGGCCGGTGCTCAACGACATCAGCTTCACCGCCGAGCCCGGACAGATGGTCGCCCTGGTCGGCCCCTCCGGCGCCGGCAAGACCACGATCACCCACCTCGTCGCCCGCCTGTACGACGTCGGCGCCGGCGCCGTCCGGGTCGGCGGCCGGGACGTCCGCGACGTGACGCTGCAGTCGCTGGAGGACGCGGTCGGCTACGTCACCCAGGACGCCCACATGTTCCACGACACGATCCGGGCCAACCTGCGCTACGCGCGCCCGGGCGCCTCCGACCGCGAGGTCTGGGACGCCCTCGCGGCCGCCCAGATCGCCACCCTGGTCCGCGCGCTGCCCGACGGCCTCGACACGGTCGTCGGCGACCGCGGCTACCGGCTCTCCGGCGGCGAGCGGCAGCGGCTCGCGATCGCCCGGCTGCTGCTGAAGGCGCCGCCGATCGTCGTCCTCGACGAGGCGACCGCGCACCTCGACAGCGAGTCCGAGGCGGCCGTACAGCGGGCGCTCGACGCCGCGCTGACGGGGCGCACGTCGCTCGTGATCGCCCACCGGCTCTCGACCGTGCGCGGCGCCGACCAGATCCTCGTCGTCGACGAGGGGCGGGTCGTGCAGCGCGGCACGCACGCGAGCCTGCTGGCCGAGGGCGGCCTCTACGCCGACCTGTACCGCACCCAGTTCCTGGAGAGCTCCCGGACCCCGGCCTGACCGGTCGGCTACGGCGAGCCGGAGCGGGCGCTCTCCCGCTCCTGCCGCTCCTTCTCGTAGGCCCGCTGGTACGCCGCGCGCACGGCCTGCTTCCGCGCGGCCCGGTCGGCGCGGCGCCGCTTGCGCTCGCCGAGGACCTCGGTGCGCTCCGACTCGTCGTCGCGCCGCGCGGAGCGCCGCTCGTCCCACGCCAGGTAGCCGAACCCGACGATCGCGAGCACCCCGAAGAACCACCACTGGAGCCCGTAGAAGAAGTGCGGCCCGTTGTTCAGCTCCGGCAACTCGACCGGCTGGAGCCCCGCGGCCGCCTGCCCGCCCTCGGAGCGCAGCTCCATGAACCCGTCGAAGACCGGATAGCCGATCGCCTGGGCGATCCGCTCGCTGGAGATCGCCCGGGTGGAGAGCGCCTCGACCTCGGTGGCCCCGCCCGAGGTGTCGGCGCGGACCCAGCCGTCGACGGTGACCCGACCGGTCGGGGGCGGCGGCACGTCGACCTGCCCGCCGCCCTGGTTGTCGGTCGCCATCCAGCCGCGGTTGACGATGAGCGCGGTGCCGTCGGCGGTCACCAGCGGGACGAGGACGTCGACCCCGGACTGGCCGTCGCGGGTGCGGTAGCGGACCAGGACGGTCTGTCCGGCGTCGTACGAGCCGGTCGCGGTGACCTGCCGCCACTCGTCGGACGCGGTCACCTCGCCGTCGCGGGAGAGCACATCGGTGACGGGCACCGGATCCCTCTCCTCGTTCGCCAGGACCACGCCGTTGCTCTGCTTGCGGTCCTGGAGCCGGTCGAACTGCCACCGGCCGAGCCACCACGCGGCGTAGCAGAGCAGCACGACGACGAGCGCGAAGAGCACCCACCGTCGCGTCAGGAGGAAGCGCCACGACCGCACCCGACGAGGTTATCCGGCGACCATGACCGTCGTAGACTGCAGGGGTGCACACGAGAGCGCTCGAGGACCGGTACGGCCGGGTCGCGACCGACCTGCGGGTCTCGCTGACCGACCGGTGCAACCTGCGCTGCTCCTACTGCATGCCCGCGGAGGGCCTGGACTGGCTCCCGAACGACGACGTGCTCACCGACGACGAGGTCGTCCGGCTGGTCCGGATCGGGGTCGAGCTGCTCGGCATCCGCGAGGTGCGGTTCACCGGCGGCGAGCCGCTGGTCCGCCGGGGACTCGTCGACATCGTGCGGCGTACCAGCGCCCTCGGCGTCGAGACCTCGCTTACCACGAACGGCCTCGGCCTGGCGCGTACGGCGCACGCGCTGGCCGATGCCGGCCTCGACCGGGTCAACGTCAGCCTCGACAGCATCCGGCGCGAGTCGTTCCGCGAGATCACCCGGAGGGACCGGCTGGCCGACGTCCTGGCCGGCCTCGCGGCCGCGCAGGAGGCCGGGCTGGGCCCGGTGAAGGTGAACGCGGTGCTGATGCGCGGGATCAACGACGACCAGGCGCCCGAGCTGCTGCGCTGGGCCGTCGCCGAGGGCTACCAGCTGCGGTTCATCGAGCAGATGCCGCTGGACGCCCAGCACGGCTGGAGCCGTGCGGGCATGGTCACCGCGGACGAGATCCTCGCCCGGCTGGAGACAGAGTTCACGTTGGCGCCGGCGGCCGAGCCGCGGGGCAGCGCGCCGGCCGAGCTGTTCGCGGTCGATGGCGGCCCGGCGACCGTCGGCGTGATCGCCAGCGTCACGCGCCCGTTCTGCGGCGACTGCGACCGGGTGCGGCTCACCGCCGACGGGCAGGTGCGCAACTGCCTCTTCGCCCGCGAGGAGTCCGACCTGCGGGCCGCGCTGCGCGAGGGGGCGAGCGACGCGGAGATCGCCGACCGCTGGGTGGTCGCCATGCGCGGCAAGCGCGCCGGCCACGGCATCGACGACCCGGCGTTCCTCCAGCCCGACCGCCCGATGTCGGCGATCGGCGGCTGAGCCGACTCGTCCGCCTCTCGCGGCCCTCTACGCCGCCCTCAGGAGGACGACTCGTCCTGCGCGTGCGGGACGACGTCTCGCAGGAACTGCCGCGCGGCGAGGAAGTCCGAGAGCGACTGCCGGTGGTCGGCGCAGGCGAGCCAGACCTTGCGGCGGTCGGGAGTGTGCAGCTTCGGGTTGTTCCACCGCAGCTCCCAGGTCGCGGGCGCCTGACAGCCCTTCGCGGAGCAGATCTCGGCGTCGGTCACGGGTGCCATCTTGGCAGTGGAGCGGTGCCGGACGACCACGGGGGAAGCCGCCCGGCACCGCTGCGGCGAACCGAGACGGGGGAGACCCGGCTCGCGCGGGCGATTCTGTCACGCTGCCGGGAGTCGTCCAAGGCTCGGCTACTCCTCGGCGCGGGGCCTGCCCGGCGGGAGCTCGGCGGCGCCCGGCTGCCCGGGCGGGAGCTCGAAGCCGTCGGACTTCGAGCTGGTCGCGTTCGCCATCACCACGGCGGCGTACGGGAGCAGGACGGCGGCCGCGACGAGCACCCAGCGCAGCACGCCCGGGCCGACCACGATCGCGGCGAGGAAGCACAGCGTCCGGATCGTCATCGAGACGACGTAGCGGCGCTGGCGGGCGGAGATGTCCGCCTGCGGGCTGGTGGCGGCCGTGGTGATCCGGACCGCCTCATCCGGCTTCCGACGGAGGTCCTTGGCCATTGCGCCATCGTACGTCGCTGGCGGCATCGCTAGTCTCGGAGTCATGACGAACCGCACCTACCGTGTCACCGAGATCGTCGGCACCTCCCCGGACGGCATCGACGAGGCCGTCCGCAACGGCGTGGAGCGGGCCGGCCGCACGCTGCGCCACCTGGACTGGTTCGAGGTGACCCAGGTGCGCGGCCAGATCAAGGACGGCGAGGTCGAGCACTTCCAGGTCGGCATGAAGGTCGGCTTCCGACTCGAGGACGACTGACCTTTTCGGCGTACCCACCGGTAGTCGCTAGCGTCGAGCCCCGTGGACAGCACCGCACAGGAGCCCAGGTCGGTCCTCGTGACCGGCGGCAACCGTGGCATCGGCCGCGCGATCGCGCAGGCGTACGTCGCGAACGGCGACCGGGTCGCGGTGACGACCCGCAGCGGCGGCGCCCCCGACGGTGCACTCGACGTCCGCTGCGACATCACCGACGCCGAGCAGGTCGAGGCGGCCTTCGCGACCATCGAGGAGGCGCACGGCCCGGTCGAGGTGCTGGTCGCGAACGCCGGCATCACCGCCGACACCCTGCTGCTGCGGATGTCCGACGACGACTGGTCGTCGGTGCTCGACACCAACCTCACCGGCTCGTTCCGGCTGGCCAAGCGCGCCGCGAAGGGCATGCTGCGGCTCCGGCGCGGCCGGATCGTGTTCATCTCCTCGGTCGTCGGGCTGCTCGGGTCGGCCGGGCAGGTCAACTACGCCGCCTCCAAGGCCGGACTGGTCGGCATGGCCCGCTCGATCGCGCGCGAGCTCGGCTCCCGGTCGATCACCGCGAACGTCGTCGCCCCCGGCTTCATCGAGACCGACATGACCGGGGTGCTGACCGAGGACCAGAGGGCCGCGATCCTCGCGCAGGTGCCGCTGGGGCGGTACGGCGCGGTCGAGGAGATCGCGGACACGGTGCTGTGGCTGACCGGCCCCGGCGCGGCGTACGTCACCGGGGCGGTCGTCCCGGTCGACGGTGGACTCGGAATGGGGCACTGAACCGATGGCAGGCATTCTCGACGGCAAGCGGATCCTCGTCGCGGGCGTGACGATGGACAGCTCGATCGGCTTCGCCACCGCGAGGGTGGCGCAGGAGCAGGGCGCGACCGTGCTCATCTCGAACTTCGGCCGCGCGCTCGGCATCACCCGCCGGATCGCGAGGCGGCTGCCGGTGGAGCCGCCGGTCCTGGAGCTCGACGTCACCGACGAGGACCACCTCGCCGGGCTGGCGGCGCAGGTGCGCGAGCACCTGGGTCCCGATGCCGGCCTGGACGGCGTGGTGCACTCGATCGCCTACGGCAACCCGGAGACGCTGCTCGGCGGCAGGTTCCTCACCGGACCGTGGCCGGACGTCGCGCAGGCGGTCCAGGTCTCGGCGTACTCGCTGATGTCGCTGACGCAGGCGTGCCGGCCGCTCATGGCCGGCGGCGGCTCCGTGGTCGGGCTGACCTTCGACGCCTCGGTCGCCTGGCCGGCCTACGACTGGATGGGCGTGGCCAAGGCGGGCCTGGAGTCCACCGCGCGCTACCTCGCGCGCGACCTCGGCCCCGCGGGCATCCGGGTCAACCTGGTGTCCGCCGGGCCGCTGAGGACGCTGGCGGCGAAGGCGATCCCGGGCTTCGAGGACCTCGAGGCGATGTGGAGCACCCGCGCGCCGCTCGGCTGGGACAACACCGACCAGGAGCCGACCGCGAAGGCGGTCTGCGCACTGCTCTCGGACCTCTTCCCGGCCACGAGCGGCGAGATCGTGCACGTGGACGGCGGGTTCCACGCGATGGGAGCATGACCTGGTGAGTCGTCGTCTGGTGGTCATGCGGCACGCCAAGGCCGAGCAGGGCGGCCCGACCGACTTCGACCGGCCGCTGGCCGAGCGCGGCCACCGCGACGCCGCGGAGGCGGGCGCCTGGCTCGCCGGAGAGGGTGTCGAGCCGGAGCACGCCCTCGTCTCCGCCGCGCGCCGCACCCGGGAGACCTGGGCCGCGCTGGCGGACGGCGGCGGCTGGGACCTCGAGCCCGACTACGACCGCGGGCTGTACGCCGCCGAGCCGGCGACCGCGGTCGACCTGATCTCGCTGGTCGACGAGGAAGTCCGGACGCTCGTCGTGATCGGCCACAACCCGACGATGGCCTACCTCGCCCAGCTCCTCGGCGACGGCGCGGGCGACCCCGAGCTCGAGGGCAAGCTGCTCTCCGGCTTCCCGACCAGCGCGACCGCCGTGTTCGAGTACGCCGGCGCCTGGGCCGACCTCGCCGAGGGCTCGGCGCGCCTGGCGGCCTTCCACGTCGGGCGCGGCTGAGGCGTCAGAGGAACGGGCAGTCGCCGAGCAGCCGGGCGGACATCAGCGCCACGGTCGGCACCAGTACGAGGAGCATCGCGACGATCGCCGTGGCCAGCGTCGTCAGGTGGCCGCAGCGGGCCCGCTCGGAGCGGGCGAAGGCGACCCGCCGGTCCGCGACGCCGGCGGTCAGCGCCTCGATGGCCGCGGCCATCGTCTCGCGGTCGGTGCTGCGCCGCCCGGCACAGTCGGCGTTGAGCTCGACCAGCTCGCGCGACCGGGCGTCCACCCCGTGTGCCCACGCCAGGCGGGTGCGCCGGGCGAGCGCGGCGGTGGCCTGGAGGAGCAGATGATGGCGCGCCGAGAGGTGCTTGCGCTCGTGGGCCAGGATCGCCTGCTGCAGCGTGGCGGGCAGCGTCGTACGGACGCCGGCGGACACGACCACCTGGCCGCCGCGCCACTGGGGCACGGAGTAGGCGAACCGGCGCTCGTGGGGGACGACCAGCACCGACGCCTCCTGGGTCGCGATCAGGCCGACCAGGTCGGCATGGCGCCGCCGTTCGCGCCGGGCCCGGTCGTTGGCCCGGACGAACTCGGCCAGCACCACGAGGCAGGCCAGGCCGGCGACGGCGAGGGCGGCCACGCCCAGCGAGCGGCCCGGCACGTTGCGGTGCGCGGACAGGACGACCACGGCGGAGAGCACGGCGAAGGGGAGGGCGAGCAGCGCCATCCAGTGGACGAGGACGGCCGAGCAGGGGAGCGCACGCGGGAGCCGGCCCCGGGACGCGGCGGTCAGCCCGGCGACCGAGCTGGCCATCGCCGCGAGCAGGAGCACCGTCACGCCCATGGCCGGCTACCGGGGCTCGTCGGCGCGGTCGAGAGCGGCCCGCAGCGCCGTACGCCCGCTCTCGTCGAGGTTCCCGACGAAGCGGACGAGGGCGGCGTCGGCATCCCCCGCGACGCCGAGGGCGTCGCTGAGGAGCTCGTCGAAGACCTCCTCGCGGGTCGCGGCGACCGAGTAGCGGAAGGCCCGCTCGGCCCGGGACTCGTGCACGAGCCCCTTGCGCGCCATCCGCTGGAGCGTGGTGTTCACGGTGGTGTAGGCGATCTCGCGTGATCGGGCGAGGCACTCGTGCACCTCGCGCGCCGTGGCGGGGCCGTCGGACTGCCACAGGCACTCGACGACCGCCCTCTCCAGGGACCCCAGCGCGACCATGGGCACAGTCTAGAGGGCCTGACGACCCTTGACTATCAGCGTCGTACTACTACTGTAGTAGTCATGACTGCAGCGTTGGAGTGCCGTGGCCTCGTGAAGACCTTCGGCCAGGTCCGGGCCCTCGACGGGATCGACCTGGTCGTCCAGCCGGGGGAGGTGGTCGGCTTCCTCGGGCCCAACGGCGCCGGCAAGTCGACCACCATCCGCGCCGTCCTCGGCCAGCTCCGGCTCGACAGCGGCGCCGCGGCGATCTTCGGACACGACGCGTGGTCGGCCCCGGTGCGCGCGCACGAGCGGATCGCCTACGTGCCCGGCGACGTCACGCTCTGGCCGGGCCTGACCGGAGGCGAGTGCATCGACCTGCTCGGCGCCCTCCAGGGGCGTCCCAACCCGGGGCGGCGCACGGAGCTGATCGAGCGGTTCGACCTCGACGCCGGCAAGCGCACGCGGACCTACTCCAAGGGCAACAAGCAGAAGGTCGGGCTGATCGCGGCGCTCTCGACCGACGCCGACCTGCTGCTCCTCGACGAGCCGACCAGTGGCCTCGACCCGCTGATGGAGGCCGAGTTCCAGGCGGTGGTCCGCGAGCGCGTCGACCAGGGCGCGGCCGTCCTGCTCTCGAGCCACATCATGAGCGAGGTCGAGGCGCTCTGCGAGCGGGTCAGCATCATCCGGTCCGGCCGGATCGTGCACGACGGCACCCTCGCCGGGCTGCGCTCCGAGTCCACCTCGACGATCGACTTCACCGCTGCCGACGGCACCGAGGTACGCGGCTGGGACGACGTCGCGGTCGTCGCCGAGCGGGCCACGCCGCGGGGCGTGCACCTGGTGCTGCGGGTCGACCCCGAGCGCCTGACCGAGGTGCTGGAGCGGGTGCTGCGGCTCGGCCCGACCGCGCTCACCGTGCAGCCGCCGTCGCTCGACGAGCTGTTCCGGCAGCACTACGAGCGCGAGACGGAGCCGGTCGGAGCGGAGGGCTGATGGACCGGCTCGCCGGCACCGGCCGGCTCCTCCTCCTGCAGCTGCGGACGGTGCGGCTCTCCCTGCTGCTCACCACGGTCGTGGTCGCGGGCACGGTGACCGCGGTGATGACCGGGGTCGCCAACCTCTACGCGACCGCCGCGGACCGGGCGAGCTACGCGGCCACGCTGGGGCGCTCGCCGGCCACGGCGGCGTTCAACGGCCCGCCGTCGGACCTGGACGTCATCGGGGGCATCGGCGTCTACGAGGTCGGGCTCTTCGGGCTGCTGCTCCTGCCGGCGATGGTGCTCCTGCTGAGCATCCGCGTCAGCCGTGCCCAGGAGGACGTCGGCCGCGCCGACCTGCTCACCTCGATGCAGGTCGGCCGGCTCGCGCCGCTCGCCGCAGCCATGCTGACCGTGGCCGGAGTGGTCGTGGCGTCGGCGCTGATCGTGCTCGGCGGGGTCGTCCGCGCCGGGTACGACCCGGGCGGCACGGCCCGCTACGCGGTCGCCCTCGCCCTGTTCCTGCTCGCGGCGGCCGGGCTCGGGTTCCTGTGCGCCGAGACGAGCCAGTCCGCCCGGTCGGCCGGTGCGCTGGCGTTCGCCGGGCTCGGGGGCGCCTACGCGATCCGGGCGGTGATCGACGGGCGGTTCTGGGACCTGCCGTGGACGACCCCGATGGGCTGGTTCGGCGCCACCTCGCCGTACGGCCCCGGCGCGCCGTGGTGGCCCTACGCCGCCCTCGCCGCCCTGTCCCTCGCCCTCCACGCCGGGGCGCTGGCCGTCCGCGCCCGGCGCGACCTCGGCGGCGGGCTGGTGGCGCCGCGGCGGGGTCCGACCGAGGGGACGGTCCGCACCCCGCTGGGCCTGGCGCTGCACGTCGTGCGGGGCGCGACGCTCGGGTGGGCCATCGGCGCCGCGGCCTGGGGCGCGGCCGCCGGCCTGCTCTCCGAGGAGATGCGCACCGTCCTCCGCGACAACGCCGCGCTCGGCGAGGCGCTCATCGGCAGCGCGGACAGCCCCGACGAGCTGATGACCTACATCGGCAGCTCGCTCATCGGGCTGATCGCGACGGCCGCGGCACTGCAGGCGGTGACCCGGTACGCCGCCGAGGAGTCGGTCGGCCGCACCGGCGTCGTCCTGTCCGCCACGGTGTCCCGACGGCGGTACTGGACGACCTGCTGCGGTGTGGCCGGGGCCGCGCTCGTGCTCACGCTGCTCGCGGGTGGCCTGGCGTTCGGGGTGAGCGCGCTCGCCACCGGCGCGACCCTGGGGACGGCGGTCGAGGCCGCGCTCGTGACGCTGTCGTACGTCGCGCCCGGCGCGGTCATCGTCGCGGTCGCCCTCGCCCTGCTCGCGGTGTCGCCGCGCATCGCGGTGGCCGGGTGGGCGGTGCTGCTCTGGGCGACCGTCGTGGCCCTGCTCGGCGAGACCCTCCAGCTCCCGCAGTGGGCGCGGAACCTGTCGCCGATCGAACTCCTCGGGAAGGTGCCGGTCGACCCCGTGGCGCCGGGCACGTGGGTCGCGCTGCTCGGCTCGGCCCTGGTGGTCGTGGCGCTCACCGTGCCGTGGGTGGCCCGGCGCGACCTCGCGGCGGGCTGAGCCAGGCTGAGGCGTCGATCAGACCGGTGGCGCGGGCGTGACGAGCCCGGCCTCGGCGTCCGCGGCCTCGACCTCCTCGCGGGAGATGCCGAGCAGGTACATGATCGTGTCGAGGTAGGGCACGCTCACCGCCGTGTCCGCCGCGTCGCGCACCAGCGGCTTGGCGTTGTAGGCGACGCCCAGGCCGGCCGCGTTGAGCATGTCGAGGTCGTTGGCGCCGTCGCCGATGGCGATCACGGCCGCCTCCGGCACGCCGATCTCGGCGGCGAACTCGCGGAGCGCGGCCGCCTTGCCGGCCCGGTCGACGACCGCGCCGACGATCCGGCCGGTCAGCCGGCCGTCGACCACCTCGAGCTCGTTGGCCCGGGAGAAGTGGATGCCGAGGTCCGCGGCCAGCCGGTCGGTGATCTGGCTGAACCCGCCGGAGACGATCGCGAACCGGTAGCCCAGCCGGCGCAGCGTCCGCACCATGGTCCGGGCGCCGGGCGCGAGCACGATGGCGTCGTACACCTCGTCGAGCGCGCTCGTGGGGACGCCCGCGAGCAGCGCGACCCGCGAGCGCAGCGACTCCTCGAAGTCGACCTCGCCGCGCATCGCCGCCTCGGTGATCGCGGCGACCTCGGCCTGGTAGCCGGCGTGGGCGGCGAGCATCTCGATCACCTCGCCCTGGATCAGCGTCGAGTCGACGTCCATCACGATCAGGCGGGTGCCGCGGCGCAGCAGCGTCGCGGGCTGCACGGCGACGTCGATGGACTGCTTGACGGCCTCGGCGGCGAGCAGCGGCCGGAGCACGTCGGTGTCGACGCCGCTGACGTGCAGGTCGATCGCGGTGACGGGGTAGCGCGCCATCCGCTCGATCCGGTCGATGTTGGCGCCGGCGTCCGCGATGCGGCCGGCGACGGCGGCCATCGCGGTGGCGCCGAGCGGGGCGCCGATCACGGTGACGTGCGACCGGCCCGACCCGCGGGACTTGTTGTCGCCGACGCCGCCCTCGACCTCGACGTGCATGCCGAGCCGGGCGCCGGTCGCGTGGACCGCCTCGGTCACCCGGCGCACGTTGCGCGGCGCGGTGATGAGCACGCCGAGGATCAGCCGGCCGCGGAGCACGATCTGCTCGATGTCGAGCACCTCGATGCCGGTGGAGGAGAGGGCGGTGAACACCGCGGACGTCACGCCCGGCCGGTCCTTGCCCGACAGGGTGATGAGGAGGGTCTCCGGCTTCGCGTCAGTCATGTCAGTCGCCGAGGCTATCGCTGGTGGGCCGACCGTCGGTGGTCGCGTCCATGGTGGGGTCGTGGCTCGCGCCCGACAACTTCATGACCGCCTCACTCGGGCGGGGGCCACACCTCGGGTGAGGTCGCCGCGGCGAGTGCCCGCCGGGCGGCGCGATCGAGCGGCACCAGGGCGGATCGACGCCGCTCGGCCTCGGTGGCGGAGACTGCGGCGCCGTCGTCCTCGAGCGCGAGGTCGACGATCTCCCTCGCCTGCAGGCCGCGCTCGGCCAGCTCCACGCAGCGCGGCGGGACGCCGTCGGGGGCTGCGAGGGGCTCGCGATGCCGGAGGTCCAGCAGCCGGTCGGCGACCTCGGACCGCCAGCGCGCGACGTCGAGATCGGCGAGCGCGTTCGCGGACTCGAGCAGCGCCGCGCGCAGGGCGCGGTCCGCCTCGCCCACGTCGGGCAGCTGCCGCGGTCCTGCGGGGTGCACGGTCCACCCGACCGCGGCGCCGGTGCGGTGCGGCACCAGGCCGAGGCCGGTCCCGGCGACGACGACGGCCTCGCCCGCATCGAGGGCGGCCGCGTTGAACGCCGGCGGGCCGCCGAGCCCGATCGGGTCGCCCTCGACGGGGAAGGCCGCGCCGACGGTGGTGGCGCCCAGCCGGCGCAGCTCGGCGAGACCCTGCACGAGGGTGGCGGTGGCCTCGACGCCGGGCAGTCCGGCGACCACGTGGGTGGCGTCCGTGCCGATGACGGCGTCGATCGCGAGGTCCGCGACGGCCTGTCCGCGCAGCCACGCGGTCGCCCACCAGGCCAGGCGGGCGGCAGGCGGCAGGACGGTCGTCACGGCGGCCGAGGATACGCGCGAGCGGCGCTCGCACGGTCGATAGGGTGGCGGCATGAGCACCCCACGAAATCGAGTGCTTCCCCCGCTTCGCTCCTCCAGCACACGATTTCGCAGGGACCCCGCATGACCACCGTGCTCGACTTCGCCGAGGTGACCATCCGGCGGGGGCAGGCGACGCTGCTCGACGGCGTCTCCTGGCGCGTCGAGGACGACGATCGCTGGGTGATCCTCGGCCCGAACGGCGCCGGCAAGACCACGCTGCTCCAGGTCGCGTCCGCCCAGGTCCACCCGTCCTCGGGCGTCGCCGGCATCCTCGACGAGGTGCTCGGCACCGTCGACGTCTTCGAGCTGCGGCCCCGGATCGGGCTGACCAGCGCCGCGCTCGCGGAGCGGATCCCGCGCGGCGAGCGGGTGCACGACGTGGTCGTGTCGGCGTCGTACGGCGTGGTCGGCCGGTGGCGCGAGACCTACGACGACCTCGACCATGAACGCGCCAGCCAACTGCTCACCGAGGTCGGTGCCATGCACCTGGTGGACCGGACCTTCGGCACGCTGAGCGAGGGCGAGCGCAAGCGCGTCCAGATCGCGCGCGCCCTGATGGCGGACCCCGAGCTGCTGCTGCTCGACGAGCCGGCGGCCGGCCTGGACCTCGGCGGCCGCGAGGACCTGGTCTCGACCCTGTCGGTGCTGGCCGCCGACCCGGGCTCGCCGGCGACGGTGCTGGTGTCCCACCACGTCGAGGAGATCCCGCCCGGGTTCACCCATGCGCTGCTGCTGCGCGGCGGCCGGGTCGTGGCGGCCGGGCCGATCGAGGAGGTCGTGACGGAGGCGAACCTCGCGACGACGTTCGGCATGTCGCTGGTGCTCAGCCACGAGGACGGCCGATGGAGCGCGCGCCGCCGCGCGCGGCACCGCTGAGGTGTCGACTAGGGTCGGGACATGGACTGGCTGAGCGACAACGCGTGGGCCGCGTGGTTCGGCCTGGCCGCGGCGCTCGGGGTCGCGGAGCTGGTCAGCCTCGACCTGGTCCTCATCATGCTCGCGGCCGGCGCGGTCGCGGGCGGCGTCACCGCTCTGCTCGGCGGCGCGCTGGTGGTCTCGCTGCTCGTCGCGGCGGCCACCGCGATCGGCATGCTGGCGCTGGTGCGCCCGAGCCTGATCGCCAAGCTGCACCAGGGGCCCGAGCTCACGCTCGGCCACAACAAGCTGGTCGGCGAGCGCGCCGTGGTCACGTCGCAGATCAGCGGGCTGGCGGTCGGCCAGATCAGGCTCGCCGGGGAGACCTGGACCGCCGCCCCGTACGACGAGCACCTGACGATCGAGCCCGGGGCGACCGTGGAGGTCTTCGAGATCCGCGGCGCCACGGCGTACGTCCATCCGGTCGCCGAGCTCGGCGAGTGAACCGTAGGAACCTAGGAGGAGTCTCGTGGAGCTGGCGTTCCTGATCCTGCTCGCACTGCTGCTGATCTTCGTGGTCGTGGTGCTGGCCAAGACCGTCCGGATCATCCCGCAGGCCCGCGCCGGCGTGGTGGAGCGGTTCGGCAAGTACCTCAAGACCCTGCCCGCCGGCCTCAACCTGGTGGTGCCGTTCGTCGACAAGGTGCGCTACCTGATCGACCTGCGCGAGCAGGTCGTCAGCTTCCCGCCGCAGCCGGTGATCACCGAGGACAACCTCGTGGTGAGCATCGACACCGTCATCTACTTCCAGGTGACCGACCCGATCGCGGCGACCTACGAGATCGCCAACTACATCCAGGCGGTCGAGCAGCTCACGATGACGACGCTGCGCAACATCGTCGGCGGCATGGACCTCGAACAGACCCTGACCAGCCGCGAGGAGATCAACAACGGCCTGCGCGGCGTCCTCGACGAGGCGACCGGCAAGTGGGGCATCCGCGTCAACCGCGTCGAGATCAAGGGGATCGACCCGCCGCCGTCGATCAAGGACGCGATGGAGAAGCAGATGCGCGCCGACCGCGACAAGCGCGCGCTGATCCTGACCGCCGAGGGCCAGCGGCAGTCCGCGATCCTCACCGCCGAGGGCAACAAGCAGTCCTCGATCCTGAACGCCGAGGGCGACCGCGAGTCCCAGATCCTGCGCGCCCAGGCGGACCGCGAGGCCGCGATCCTGCGGGCCCAGGGTGAGGGCCAGGCCATCCAGACGGTGTTCCAGGCGATCCACGACGGGCAGCCGGACCAGTCGCTGCTGGCCTACCAGTACCTCCAGATGATGCCGAAGATCGCCGAGGGCGACGCCAACAAGGTGTGGATCGTCCCGAGCGAGATCGGCAAGGCGCTGGAGGGCCTGGGCTCGACCATGAACAGCCTCCAGGGCATCCCGCAGCAGGTCGACGGGCCGATCAAGCGGGTCGACATGGGCCCGAGCGCGCCCACGGAGCCCAAGTCGGCCGCCGAGCTGCGGGCGACCAGCGCCGCCGTGGAGGCCGCCATCGCGGAGGCGGAGAGCGCGGCGAACCCGGGCAAGGGCGCCCCGGAGACCGATCCGACCGTGGACCCGGGTGAGGTGCCGCCTCTCCAGTGACGTTCTTCGAGGTCGTCGCGATCCTGCTCGCCGGGGTCGCGGCCGGCACCATCAACACGGTGGTGGGGTCGGGGACGCTGATCACGTTCCCGACCCTGCTCGCGTTCGGTGTCCCTCCGGTGACCGCCAACGTCTCCAACACCATCGGCCTGGTGCCGGGGGCCATCTCCGGCGCGATCGGCTACCGCCGCGAGCTCGCGGGCCAGCGGGCCCGGGTGCTGCGGGTGTCCGTGGCCTCGTTCCTGGGCGGTACGGCGGGCGCCGTACTGCTGCTCGTCCTGCCCGCGGGTGCCTTCGAGGCGATCGTGCCGGCGCTGGTCGTGCTCGGCCTGGTGCTGGTCGTGCTCCAGCCGCGGATCTCGGCGTGGGTGGCGCGGCGTCACGACGCTGCCGGCGGGGTGGCCTACCACGGCACCTGGTGGGTGTGGCCGGGCGTGCTCGTGGCCGGCGTCTACGGCGGCTACTTCGGCGCCGCCCAGGGCGTGCTGCTGATGGCGGTGCTGGGCATCGGGGTCGACGACACGCTGCAGCGGCTCAACGCGGTGAAGAACGTGCTGGGCGCGGTCGTCAACGGGGTCGCGGGACTCGTCTTCGCCGTGGTCGCGGACGTGGACTGGTGGATCGTGCTGGTGATCGCCGTCGGTGCCGTGATCGGCGGGCAGATCGGCGCGAGCCTCGGCCGCCGGCTGCCGAACGCGGTCCTGCGGGTCGTGATCGTGATCGTCGGCGTGGTGGCGCTGACGGTGTTCCTGGCGAGCTAGGGCGAGATCGCTGAAAGGAACCGCTACGACCACGGATTGACGACATCGACACCGGTGCGCACGAAGTCGGGAACGTTGCGGGTCACCACGACCAGGTCGCGGGCAAGAGCGGTAGCGGCGATCAGAGCGTCCGCGTGCGCCGCGGGATCGGGCACATGGAGAGACGCCGTTCGCCGGACGGTGGGGAGGTCGACCGGAAGGATGCGTCCGGCGAACCCGTCCAGCACCTTCTGCTCGAACCAGGCCGTCAGGCGGTCGGCCTGGGCTCGGTCCGTGCGAGCGATGCGCAGGATGCCCGTCTCGATCTCGAGGACCGTAATGACGCTGATGGCCAGGTCCGCCGACGACTGCTCCCGGACCCACGTGTTCACGCCGGCGTTGCCCGGTCGCCGGCGCAGCTCGCTGACGACGTTGGTGTCGAGGAGGTACCTCACAGCTCTGCGGGCGCGAACCAGGAGCCGATCCGATCGAACTCGACGTCCTCGTCCTCCGGCGCGGCGTTCTCCATCTTGAGCCATGCGGCCAGGTCCTGCGGGACGTTGTGGAGCCGCTGGTACTCGGCGTAGGTCATCAGCACGAACGAGGGCCGGCTGTGCTCGGTGATGACGACGGGGCCGGCCTCGGCCGCGCGCTTGACCTTGCTCGGACGCTGGTTGAACTCAGCGGCAGTGACGGTCGCCATGGTCGATCACCTCAGAGAAAAGTAGCACCTGTAACTAGATTCTACCGCGGTCAGGCGCGGCGCTTCACCAGCGCGAGCAGGCCCGAGCCGACCGCGCCGAGAGCGGGGGCGATCAGGGTGTAGGCGGTCCTCCTCGAGACCGTGCCGTCGCGCATCGCGAGGAAGCCGGTGGCCGCGTCGGCCGCGTCGACGGCGACCCCGACGGCGATGACCCCGCGCCGGGTGCGTCCGCCGGCGAACAGCGTGATCAGGCCGAGTGCGACCTCACGGGCGCCGAAGAGCCGGACGACGTAGGGGACCTGCGGGTTCGACGTCGCGTCGAGCTGGAGCGTCCGCGTCGCCAGGTCGGGGTTGGCGAGAGCCAGCGAGCCGACGGCGATCCGGCCGAGGGACAGTCCGATCAGAGGGTTCATGGAGGGACCGTATCGGTTGGGGATCGGTCGCCGGGTGACGACATGGCAGGCTCGTCGGCATGGACCTGTACGACGCCATGCGGACCACCCCGGCCGTCCGGGAGTTCACCGACGACCCGCTCCCGGACCAGACGCTGCACCGGATCCTCGACCACGCCCGGTTCGCGCCGAGCGGCGGCAACCGCCAGGGCTCGCACCTCGTGGTGGTCCGCGACCCGAGCACCCGGGCGCGCCTGGCCGAGCTGGGCGAGCCGGCGGTGCGCCGCTACGTCGCCCAGATCAGCGCCGGGCAGAGCCCCTGGAATCCACGGCAGCCGCCCGCGCCGACGCCGGAGGAGATCGAGGCGGCCGACGTGCCCGCGGCGTTCACCAGGCCGCTGCTGACCGCCGGCGCCGTGCTGGTCGTCTGCGTCGACCTCGAGGTGGTCGCGGCGACGGACCAGGACCTCGACCGGGTCGGCCTGGTCGCCGGCGCGTCGGTCTACCCGCTCGTCTGGAACATCCTGCTCGCCGCCCGCAACGAGGGCTTCGGCGGGACCATCACCACGATGGCGATCGCGGCCGAGCCGGCGGTCAAGGAGCTCCTCGGCATCCCGGAGCAGTACGCCGTCGCGGCGGTCGTCCCGCTCGGCAGGCCGGTCCGGGAGGTCACGAAGCTGCGGCGCAACGAGGTCTCGGAGTTCGTCACCCGGGACCGGTTCGACGGGGAGCCCTTCTGACGCCGGTGCCGATGCGGGGACGACGTGGGTGGCCCGACGGCCTGCGCGGAGACGGCGGTCAGAGCGCGGCAGGCGCCGGGAGAGCAGTCGGGACAGGCCCGGCGAGCGGTGCCGAGCCCGCAGTCAGCCCACGTAGGCGCGGAGCCAGCGCTCGATCTCGGCGTACGCCGTGGCGCGCGGCTCGGGCCGGGACAGCACCACGTCGTGGCGGGCACCCTCGACGGCGACGTAGGTCACCCGGCTGCCGAGGGCGGTGGCCCACTGCCGGATCTGGGGCACCTCGAGCACGATGTCGTAGCCGTGCGCGTCCTCGCCCATCTCCGTGGGCCAGCGCGTCCCGGCCGAGGAGAGCACCAGCGCCGGGCAGCCGACCTCCAGCCCGGCGTGCAGCTCGTCGTGGCCGAGGCGGATCGCGCGGAGCCAGCCGAAGGTGACCGGGAACGAGTCGAGCGGCTTCCACTCGGTGTCGAACATCCACTCGCCGTCGTGCTCGACGTGGAGGCTGCGGCCGTAGTGGCCCGCCGGGGTGCGGGGGACGACCCGCTTGGGCCGGCGGGCGCCGATCTGCTTGATCGCCTTGGTGCCGATGCCGCGGAGGAGCGCGCCGCCCTGCATGTCCAGCCAGGGGGAGTTCAGCACCATGCCGGCGATGTCCGGGCGACGCTCGTTCGCCCACAGCGCCGAGATCAGGCCCCCGGTCGAGTGCGCGCTGACCACGACGTGGTCGTGCCCGTCGCGCTCGACGATCCGGTGCAGCGCGGCGTCGAGGTCGGGGAAGTGCTCGCGCAGGTCGGTGACGTAGTTCGGCGTCTGGTGCGGCCGCAGCGAGCGGCCGTACTTGCGGAGGTCGACGGCGTAGAAGTCGTAGCCACGGGCGTTCCACCACTCGGCGTACTCGGTCTGGAAGAAGTAGTCGCAGAAGCCGTGCACGTGCAGCACGGCGCGACCGGTCGACTGCTCGACACGGCGTACGACGAGGGTCGCGACGACCGGGCCCTCCTCGTCAGGCGGCAGCGCGATGGTCTCGGCCAGGAAGGGCTCGCCCAGGACGTCGGGGACGAGCCGGTCGAAGGCGCCGCTGGTCATGCGCGCAGTCTGTCAGCCAGCCGGCCGAGCGGGACCGCCGTCTCGACGCCGACGAGCGCTATCGAGCCGACGAGTACGCCGTGGCCGCGCGGACCAGCCCGGCCAGCAGGCCGACGTCCGCGGCCGTCTCGGGGTGCCACTGCACGCCGACGCAGAACCGGTCTCCGGGGGCCTCGATGGCCTCCAGCGTGCCGTCGGCGGCGTGCGCCACGGCGTCGAAGCCCGGGTGGGTGCGCACCGACTGGTGGTGGTGGCAGCTCACCGCGAGCCGGTCGCCGACCAGGCCCGCGAGCCGGCTGCCCGCCGTGGTCGCCACCGCCACCGCGCCGAACTCGTCGCCGCCGGGGGAGTGCTGCTCGTGGCCGACCAGGTCCGGCACGTGCTGGTCGAGGACGCCGCCGGCGCGGACGGCCATCACCTGCATGCCGCGGCAGACGCCGAGCACCGGCAGCCCGGCCGCCTCGGCGGCGTCGAGCAGCGCGGTCTCCCAGGCGTCCCGATCCGCCCGCCAGCCGGCCGTGCGCGGGTGCGCGGCCTCGCCGTACCGCTCCGGCTCGACGTCCGCCCCGCCGCTGATCACCAGCCCGTCCAGCCGGGCGACGACCGCCGCCGCGGCGCCGGGCTGCGCGACCGGCAGCAGCAGGGGTACGCCGCCCGTCGACTCGACCGCAGCGGCGTACTGCGTCGGCAGCAGGTCCGCGCGCTGGCGCCACACGCCCCAGGCCGCCTCCTCGCGGTAGGTGGTGAGCCCGATCAGCGGGGCGCTCACAGCGGCGTGACGTACGCGCCCGAGATGCCGCCGTCGACGAGGAACGTGCTGGCGGTCATGAAGGACGAGTCGTCGGAGGCCAGGAACAGCACGGCGGCCGCCATCTCCTCGGGCTCGCCGAAGCGCCCCATCGGGACGTGCACGAGCCGGCGCGCGGCGCGCTCGGCGTCCTTGGCGAAGAGCTCCTGGAGCAGCGGGGTGTTCACCGGCCCGGGGCAGAGCGCGTTGACGCGCACGCCCTGGCGGGCGAACTGCACCCCGAGCTCGCGGGTCATCGAGAGCACGCCGCCCTTGGAGGCGGAGTAGGAGATCTGCGAGGTCGCCGCGCCCATGACCGCCACGAACGAGGCGGTGTTGATGATCGAGCCCCTGCCCTGCTCGAGCATGTAGGGGAGCGCGGCCTTGCAGCACAGGTAGACGCTGGTCAGGTTGACCTCCTGGACCCTGCGCCAGGCATCGAGGTCGGTGTCCAGGATCGAGTCGTCCTCGGGCGGGCTGATGCCGGCGTTGTTGAACGCGATGTCGACCGAGCCGTAGGCGTCCTTCGCCGTCCGGAAGAGCGCGTCCACCTCCTCCTGGGAGGTGACGTCGACATGCACGTACGTCGCCACCGACGCGCCGCCGAGCCGGCCCACCAGCTCGTTGCCTCGCTGGTCGTCGATGTCGCCGATGACGACCCGCGCGCCCTCCTCGACGAAGCGTTGCACGGTCGCGAGTCCGATGCCCGAGCAGCCGCCGGTGACGACCGCGACCCGGTCCTGGATGCGTCCTGCCATGAGTTGCTGCTGCCTTTCGTCGTACGGGTCTCGACAAGCTCGACCGGCGGTGGGTCAGTGGGCGATGAAGACGTTCTTGGTCTCGGTGAACGACATCGGCGCGTCCGGGCCGAGCTCCCGGCCGAGGCCGGACTGCTTGTAGCCGCCGAACGGCGTCCAGTAGCGGACCGAGGAGTGGGAGTTGACGCTGAGGTTGCCGGCCTCGACGCCGCGGGCGACGCGCAGCCCCTTGCCGAGGTCGCTGGTGAAGATCGAGCCGGACAGGCCGTACTCGGTGTCGTTGGCCCGCGCGACCGCGTCCGCCTCGTCGTCGAAGGCCATCACCGCGACGACCGGGCCGAACACCTCCTCGCGCCAGATCCGCGCCCCGGGGTCGTCGACGGCGACGACCGACGGCGCGACCCAGAACCCCTCACCGCCGGGCGCGGAGCCCGCGAACGCGAGCTCCGCCTCGTCGAGGTAGGCGAGCACCGACTGCTTCTGCCGGGCCGAGATCAGCGGCCCCATCTCCGAGGCCTCGTCGCCCGGGTCGAGCACCCGCATCCCGGTGACGGCCGGCTCCAGCCGGGACAGGAACTCGTCGTACGCCGAGCGCTCGACCAGGATCCGCGACCGCGCGCAGCAGTCCTGGCCGGCGTTGTCGAAGACGGCGTACGGCGCGCTCGCGGCCGCCGCGGCGATGTCGGCGTCAGCGAACACGATGTTGGCGCTCTTGCCGCCGAGCT
This sequence comes from Nocardioides hungaricus, assembly GCF_054782915.1. Taxonomy (NCBI): domain Bacteria; kingdom Bacillati; phylum Actinomycetota; class Actinomycetes; order Propionibacteriales; family Nocardioidaceae; genus Nocardioides; species Nocardioides hungaricus. Next base: position 109,141 of record NZ_BAAGRO010000049.1, read on the forward strand.
CGAGCGTCACCCGCTTCACCTGGTCGGCGCAGCCGGCCATGATCCGCTTGCCGACCTCGGTCGAGCCGGTGAAGCAGACCTTGCGCACCAGCGGATGCGTGACGAACCGCTCGCCGACGACCGAGCCCTTGCCGGGCACGATCGTGAGCACGTGCTCGGGCAGCCCGGCCTCCAGCGCCAGCTCGCCGAGCCGGATCGCGGTCAGCGGCGTGAGCTCGGCCGGCTTGAGCACCACGGTGTTGCCGGCGGCCAGCGCAGGAGCGAGACCCCAGGCGGCGATGGGCATCGGGAAGTTCCAGGGCACGATGATCCCCACCACGCCGAGCGGCTCGTGGAAGGTCACGTCCACGCCGCCGGCGACCGGGATCTGGCGGCCGAACAGCCGCTCCGGCGCGCCCGCGTAGTAGTTGAGGCAGTCGCGGACGTTGCCGGCCTCCCACCGCGCGTTGCCCCACGTGTGGCCGGCGTTGCGCACCTCGAGCCCGGCGAGCTCCTCGACGTGCGCGTCGACGACCGCGGCGAAGCGGCGCAGCACGGTCGCCCGCTCGCCCGGCGCCATCGCGCGCCAGGCCGGGAACGCCGCGTGCGCGGCCTCGATCGCGGCGTCCGTGTCCGCGACGGAGGCGAGTCGGACCTCGGTCACCGGCGCCGCGGTCGCCGGGTTGATGACGGTGTGTACGTCGGTCACCTACAGCCTCTCGAACCCTCGGTGCAGCTCCCAGTCGGTGACGGTCGCGTCGTACGCCGCCAGCTCCACGTCGGCCATGTTCGCGTAGTGGTCCACGACCTCGTCGCCCAGGGCCGCCCGGACGACGGCCGACGACGCGAACGCCGCCCGCGCGGCGGCCATCGTGTGCGGCACCTTCGGCCGGTCGGACGTGTAGGCGTTGCCGACCAGCTCGTCCTCGAGCGGCAACTCGTTCTCGATCCCGTGCAGCCCGCCGGCCAGCATCGCGGCCAGGGCGAGGTAGGGGTTGACGTCGGCGCCGGGGACCCGGTTCTCCATCCGGGCGCTCGCGCCGTGGCCCACGAGGCGTACGGCGCAGGTGCGGTTGTCGAGCCCCCACGCGATCGTGGTCGGGGCGAACGAGCCGTCCGCGAACCGCTTGTAGGAGTTGACGTTCGGCGCGTAGAGCAGCGTGAAGTCGGCGGTCGTCGCCAGGACCCCGGCGACGAAGTGGTCGTAGAGCGGCGTGCGGGCGCCGTCCCTCCAGAACACCAGCTCGCCGTCCGCGCCGCGCAGCGACAGGTGGATATGGCAGGAGCTGCCCTCGCGCTGGTTGTACTTCGCCATGAACGTGATCGCCTTGCCCTGCTGGGCGGCGATCTCCTTGGCGACGGTCTTATAGACCACGTGGTTGTCGGCGGTGGTGAGCGCGTCGGCGTAGAGGAACCCGATCTCGTGCTGGCCGAGGTTGCACTCGCCCTTCGCGCCCTCGACGTCCAGGCCGGCGTCGTACATGACGTTGCGGATCTCCCGGAGCAGCGGCTCCACGCGCGAGGTGCCGAGGATCGAGTAGTCGACGTTGTACTGGTTGGCCGGCGTGAGGTCGCGGTAGTGCCGCCGGTGCGCCTCCTCGTAGGGGGTGTCGAACGCGATGAACTCCAGCTCGGTGCCGGCCAGCGCCTGCCAGCCGTGCGCCGCGACCCGGTCGAGCTGCCGCTGCAGGATCGCCCGCGGCGACTGGAGGACGGGGGAGTGCTGCCCTGAGTCGTCGGCAGGCCACACCAGGTCGCACTGCACCATCGCGGTCGCCGGGTGGTGGGTCAGCAGGCGGATGGTGCGCTCGTCGAGCACGAACTCCATGTCGCCGTACCCCTTCTCCCACGAGGAGATGGCGTAGCCGTCCACGGTGTTCATCTCGACGTCCACGGCGAGCAGGTAGTTGCAGCCCTCGGTGCCGTGCGGCACCACGACGTCGGCGAAGTAGCGCCCGTGCAGGCGCTTGCCCTGCAGCCGCCCCTGCATGTCGGTGAACGCGACGACGACGGTGTCGATGTCACCGGCGTCGATGCGCCGGACCAACTGCTCCATCGAGAGATGGCGGTCGTTCCTCACGTGCACTCCTATCCGACGAGGCCGCGCAGCAGCGCGGCCGTGTCGTCGCAGTGTTCCTCCATGACCGTGCGCGCCCGGTCGGTCCGCCCGGCCAGGATCGCCTTGACCAGCGCGGCGTGCTGCCGATCGGAGTGGGCGATGTTGGCGCCGAGCACGGGGATCGCGAGCAGCATCTCGTGCAGCGTCGCCTGCACCGACGTCACCGCCTCGATCACCCGCGGCGAGTCCGCGAGCGAGGCGACCGTGAGGTGGAAGCGGGAGTCGGCCTGCCGGTGCGCCGCGGGCTTGGCGGCCGCCGCGACGTCGGCGAGCGCCCGCTCGAGCTGTTCCCGGCGTACGCCGGTGGGCCTGCTCCGCGCCGCGAGGTACGCCGCCCCCGGCTCGACCACCCTCCGGAACTCGAGCGCGTCCAGCCAGAGCAGCCGCTGCTCGTGGCTGATGCGAGCGGCTGCGCGAGCGCTCGGTGTCCGGGGCTTCAGCGTCACCACCGTCCCGCCGCCGCGCCCGCGCGTGGTCTCGACCAGTCCGGCCTGGCGGAGCGCGGCCATCGCCTCGCGCAGCGTCGCCCGGGAGACCTGCAGGATCGAGGCGAGCTCGCGCTCGGGCGGCAGCGTGCTGCCGAGCGGGTAGACCCCGAGCCGGATCGCGGTGGCCAGCTGCTCCACGCACGCCTCGAACGCGTGGTGTCCCCGCACCGGGCGCAGCACCGCCTCCGGGAGGCGGTGCTCGGGCGACGCGGTCATGGGCTCATCCTTCGGGTCGAGGGCGGTCGCGGTCAATTGCGCAATGGTCTGAGTTCATACCAATTTTACGGGAACCCATTTACACCCCGTTCGGGGCGGGTCTAGCGTCCGGTTCACGTTCGCACGATCGTCCATTCGGAGGGTGGCGCAATGCCTGAAGCACACGAGCCGATCCCGACTCACCCGGTCCCGGAGCTGAACGAGGACGAGAAGACCCTGGCGAGACTCGGGTACAAGCAGGAGCTCAGCCGGACCTGGTCCGGGTTCTCGAACTTCGCCATCTCCTTCTCGATCATCTCGATCCTCGCCGGCTGCTTCACCACGTTCGGCCAGGGGTTCAACAACGGCGGCCCGATCGCCATCTCGTGGGGTTGGCCGATCGTCTCGGCCTTCATCCTGCTCATCGGGTTCACGATGTCCGAGCTGGTGTCGGCGTACCCGACGTCGGGCGGCATCTACTGGTGGGCCGCCAAGATGGGCGGTGCCCGCGCCGGCTTCTTCACCGGGTGGCTGAACCTGATCGGCCTCGTCGCGGTGACCGCGTCGGTCGCCTACGGCTGCGCGACGTTCATCGACCTGACACTGAGCACGTTCTCGACGTCGTACGCCGAGAGCTACTCGCTCAGCCGGGTGTTCATCACCTTCGTCGTGGTGCTCGCGCTGGCCGGCGTGCTCAACATCTTCAGCGGTCACCTGATGGCGATCCTCAACAACGTCTCGGTGTGGTGGCACGTCCTCGGCGCCGCGTTCATCATCGTCGTGCTGGTCGTCGTGCCGGACGACCACCAGAGCTTCAGCTACGTGTTCACCGAGCGGTTCAACAACTCCGGCTACTCCGGTGGCGCGACGGACTCCATGCAGTACTGGTTCCTCGTGATCCCGTTCGGGCTGCTGCTGACGCAATACACGATCACCGGCTTCGACGCCTCCGCCCACCTCTCCGAGGAGACCCAGGCGGCGTCCGAGGGCGCGGCGAAGGGCATCTGGCGCTCGATCTTCTACTCGGCGATCGGCGGGTGGCTGCTCCTGCTGGCGGTGCTGTTCGCGATCCCGGACAACCCCGCGGGCAGTCCCGACAACGCCGGGGTCGGCAAGGGAGGCGTGGCCTACATCTTCACCTCGGCGCTCTCGACCGACCTCGCGGCGACGGTGCTGCTGGTCTCGGCCGTCGGGCAGTTCTTCTGCTCGACCGCCTGCATGACCAGCGCCTCGCGGATGACGTTCGCGTTCAGCCGCGACAAGGCGATCCCGGGCTCCGGCCTGTGGTCGAAGGTCAGCTCCAGCAAGGTGCCGGCGAACGCGGTGATGCTCGTGGCGGTCGTCGCCGCGCTGATCACGCTGCCGGCGCTGGTCGAGGTCAACGTCGGCACCGAGGACGATCCGCTGATCGTGCCGACCGCGTTCTACGCCGTCGTCTCGGTCGCGGTGATCGGCCTCTACCTGGCCTTCCTCATCCCGATCTGGCTGCGCTGGCGGATGGGCGACGCGTTCGTGCCGGGCTCGTGGACCAACGGCAGCAAGTACAAGTGGATGAACATCGTCGCGGTGGCCGAGATCGCGATCATCTGCGTCTACTTCATCCTGCCGTTCGTCCCGCAGGGCATCCCGTGGAACGACAGCTTCTCGTGGAAGTTCGTGAACTACGCCCCGATCCTGACCCTCGGCTCGCTGCTGATCCTCTGGATCTGGTGGCAGGCCTCGGCCAAGCACTGGTTCAAGGGACCGCAGCACACGATCGACCGGGCGGTGGTCGAGGCGTTCGACGACTGACCGTCCGCACAGTGGAGGAGCCCGCGCTGGACCGCCTCGCCTGCCTGGCGGGGCGGTCCTGGCGCGTCGCGGACCTGCCCGGTGGGCTGACCAACCGCAACCTGCACGTCGTGACGGACGACGGTGAGCTCGACCTGGTGGTGCGGTGGTCGCGCGGCGACGCCGCCCTCCTCGGGATCGACCGGGACGCCGAGGCCGCCAACACCCGTGCAGCCGCGGCGTCGGGCGTCGGGGCGGGCGTCGTCGAGTACCGGCCCGACCTGTCGATGCTGGTCATCGCCTTCCTCCAGGGAGACGCGCTGGACGATCCGGACTTCGCCGACCCGGGAGTCCTGTCCCGGGCCGCCGACGCCTGCCGGAGGTTGCACGCCGGGCCGCGGTTCACCGGCGACTTCGACATGTTCAGCCGCCAGGCGGCGTACCTCCGCACGGTGCGGGAGAACGGCTACTGGGTGCCGGACGGGTACGACGACCACGCCGACGCCTGGGCGGAGGTACGCCGCGCGCTCGGCGCGGCGGCGCGGCCGACCGTGCCCTGCAACAACGACCTGCTCGCCGCGAACTTCATCGACGACGGCGACCGGGTGTGGCTGATCGACTACGAGTACTCCGGCAACAACGACCCGTGCTTCGAGCTCGGCAACACCGCGACCGAGTGCAACCTGACGCCCGAGCAGGTCGAGGCGTACGTCGAGGCGTACTTCGGCTCGCCCCGCCCGTCGGACCTCGCGCGGGTGCGGCTGCAGATGCTGTGCAGCGAGTACGGCTGGTCGCTGTGGGGCTTCATCCAGGCCGCGGCCAGCCCGATCGACTACGACTTCCGCGGGTGGGGGATGGAGCGCTACGAGAAGGCGGCGGCGACGTTCCGCGGCCCCGACCTGCCGGGCTTGCTCCGGGAGGTGAGCGACGGTGGTTGAGGAGGTTGCGCAGCAACCGTCTCGAAACCACCTTCCCTCTCGGGCTCGGGTCGTCATCGTCGGCGGGGGCGTGATCGGCACGTCGGTCGCCTACCACCTGACGAGGCTCGGCTGGACCGACGTGCTCCTGCTCGAGCAGGGCACGCTGTCGTGCGGCACCACCTGGCACGCCGCCGGGCTGGTCGGGCCGCTGCGGGCGTCCGAGGGCGGCACCCGGCTGGTGCAGTACTCCGCCGAGCTGTACGCCGCGCTCGAGGAGGAGACCGGGCTGGCGACCGGCTACCGCAACGTGGGCGGCGTGATCGTCGCCCGCACCGAGGACCGGATGGTGCAGCTGCGGCGTACCGCCGCCAACGCGGTCGCCTACGACCTGCCCTGCGAGCTGGTCTCGCCCGCGCGGGCGCAGGAGCTCTGGCCGCCGATGCGGGTCGACGACCTGCTCGGCGCGATCTGGCTGCCGGGCGACGGCAGGGTCGACCCGGCGGACCTGACGCAGTCGCTCGCGAGGGGCGCTCGGCAGCGCGGCGCGCGGATCGTCGAACGGGTGCGAGTGACCGGCTTCGACGTCGCCGGCGGCCGGGTCACCGGCGTACGCACCGACCAGGCCGGAGACAGGCAGAGCGTCGAGGCCGAGGTGGTGGTCAACTGCGCCGGGCAGTGGGCGAAGGCCGTGGGCGCGCTGGCCGGCGTGACCGTGCCGCTGCACTCGGCCGAGCACTTCTACGTCGTCACCGAGGCGGTGCCGGGCACGCACCCGGACCTGCCGATCATGCGCGACCCGGACGGCTGGACCTACTTCAAGGAGGAGACCGGCGGGCTGGTGGTCGGCGGCTTCGAGCCGGAGGCGAAGCCGTGGCGCTCGCCCGACGACCTGCCGTACCCGTTCGAGTTCCAGCTGCTGGAGGAGGACTGGGACCACTTCTCGGTGCTCATGGACGAGGCGCTGGTGCGGATCCCGGCGCTCGCGGAGACCGGCATCCGCACGTTCTACAACGGCCCGGAGTCGTTCACGCCGGACAACCAGTTCCTGCTCGGCGAGGCGCCCGAGCTGCGCGGGTTCTTCGTCGGGGCCGGGTTCAACTCGGTCGGCATCGCGTCGGCCGGCGGCGCCGGCCGCGCGCTCGCCGAGTGGATCGTGGCCGGCGAGCCGCAGGACGACCTGGTCGGCGTCGACGTACGCCGGTTCGCGCCGTTCCACGGCTCGAACGACTGGCTGCGGTCGCGGGTGTCGGAGGTGCTGGGCCTGCACTACGCGGTGCCGTGGCCCAACCGCGAGCTCGAGTCCGGCCGGCCGCAGCGGACGTCGCCGCTGCACTCCCGCCTGGCCGACGCCGGGGCGATCTTCGGGACGCGGATGGGCTGGGAGCGGCCGAACGTCTTCGGCCCGGCGCTGGAGTACTCCTGGGGCAGGCCGTCCTGGCTGCCGTGGTCGTCGGCCGAGCAGGTCGCCTGCCGCACCGACGTGGCCGTCTTCGACCAGACCTCGTTCTCCAAGTACGCCGTCGAGGGGCCGTCCGCGCTCGAGCGGCTCCAGTGGGTGTGCGCCGCCGACGTCGACGTGCCGGTCGGGCGCTGCGTCTACACGCCGTTCCTCAACTCGCGCGGGACCTACGAGGCGGACCTGACGGTGACGCGCACCGGGCCGTCGTCGTTCCTGCTCGTCTCGTCGTCGGCGACGACCGTGCGCGACCTGGACTGGCTGGCCCGCCACGGCGTACCGGCCTCCGACGTCACGTCCGACTACGCCGTGCTCGGGGTGATGGGGCCACGCTCGCGGTCGCTGCTCGCGTCGCTGTCGGACGACGACTGGTCCGAGGAGGGCTTCGCGTTCGCGACCTCGCGGGAGGTGACGGTCGCGGGCGTGTGTCTGCGGGCCACGCGGATGACCTACGTCGGCGAGCTGGGCTGGGAGCTGATGGTGCCGGTCGACGACGCGGTGACGGTCTACGACGCGCTCGACGGCACCGATGCGGGGTACTACGCGATCGAGTCGCTCCGGCTGGAGCGGGGCTACCGCGCCTTCGGTCGCGAGCTCACCCCGGACTACGGGCCGGTCGAGGCCGGGCTGGTGTTCGCCACGGCGCTGAGCGGGAGCAAGGACTTCCTCGGCCGGGCCGCGTTGGAGGGGCACCGTGCCGCGCTGGCCGAGGGCGGCCCGCGGCGGCGGCTGGTGTCGCTGGTCGTCGACTCGCCCGACCCCATGCTCTGGGGCGGCGAACTGGTGCTCCGCGACGGTGCCCCCGTCGGCCAGGTCACCAGCGCCGCCTGGGGCGCGACCGTCGGCTCCTGCGTCGGCCTGGCCTACCTGCGCCACGACGGCCCTGTCACGTCCGCCTGGCTGGCCGAGGGCGGCTTCGAGGTCGACGTGGCGGGCGAGCGGTACGCCGTACGGTGCTCGTTGAAGGCGCCGCCGGGCCGACGTGCGCCGGCTGCTGCGGACGTCATACGGACAGAGTCAGCGGTTCCTCGGTCCGTATGACGTCCCGCGGCGCGAGGGCCGCCCCGAGGATGGTGGCAGGAATAGCGCCGACGGGTCCGTGGTTGCGAGGATCGTACGGGATTCAACTACCCGCGACCGGCAGAGGACAGGGAGCGACATGCAGATCGGCATCTTCAGCGTCGGCGACGTGACGCCGGACCCGACGACCGGCCGGACCCCCACCGAGCACGAGCGGATCAAGGCGACGGTCGAGATCGCGCGGAAGGCCGAGGAGGTCGGGCTGGACGTGTTCGCGACCGGCGAGCACCACAACCCGCCGTTCGTCGCGTCGAACCCGACCGCGACCCTCGCCTACATCGGCGCGAAGACCGAGCGCATCATCCTCTCGACCGCGACCACGCTGATCACCACCACCGACCCGGTGCTGATCGCGGAGGACTACGCGAAGCTCCAGCACCTCACCGACGGCCGCGTCGACCTGATGATGGGCCGCGGCAACACCGGCCCGGTCTACCCGTGGTTCGGCAAGGACATCCGCCAGGGCATCCCGCTGGCGATCGAGAACTACGCGCTGCTGCGCCGGCTCTGGGACGAGGACGTCGTCAACTGGGAGGGCAAGTTCCGCACACCGCTCCAGGGCTACACCTCGACCCCGCGGCCGCTGGACGGCGTCGCGCCGTTCGTCTGGCACGGCTCGATCCGCAGCCCCGAGATCGCCGAGCAGGCGGCGTACTACGGCGACGGCTTCTTCCACAACCACATCTTCTGGCCGGCTGGCCACACCCGGCAGATGGTCGATCTCTACCGGCGCCGCTTCGAGCACTACGGCCACGGCCCGGCGGACACCGCGATCGTCGGCCTCGGCGGCCAGTTCTTCATGCGACGCGACAGCCAGGACGCGTGGGACGAGTTCCGCCCCTACTTCGACAACGCCCCCGTCTACGGCCACGGCCCCTCGATGGAGGACTTCACCGAGGCCACGCCGCTGACCGTCGGCTCGCCCCAGCAGGTGCTGGAGCGGACGCTGTCGTTCCGCGAGTACGCCGGCCACTACCAGCGCCAGCTGTTCCTGGTCGACCACGCCGGGCTGCCGCTCAAGACCGTGCTGGAGCAGCTCGACCTGCTCGGCGAGATCCTCCCCGAGATGCGCAGGGGCTTCGCCGAGGGCCGGCCCGCCCACATCCCCGACGCGCCCACGCACGCCGCGCTCGTCGCGGCATCCGGCGGCGCCCACGACACGACCGTCCACGCGGTCGACGACGTCACCGGAGCCTCCGTATGAGCCGACCTCACTTCGAGCTCGCCGTCATCAGTGCCGGCCTGAGCGTTCCCTCGTCCAGCCGGCTGCTCGCCGACCGGCTGGCCGCGGCCACCGTCGCCGCGCTGCACGAGCCGGTCGAGGTGGACGTGATCGAGCTGCGCCCGCTGGCGCACCCGCTCGCCGACCACCTGCTGACCGGGTTCGCCACCGGCGAGCTGGCGCGGGCCATCGAGACGGTACGCCGCGCGGACGCGCTCATCGTGGTGACGCCGGTGTTCTCGGCGAGCTACTCCGGGCTGTTCAAGACGTTCTTCGACGTCCTGGAGCCCGACACGCTCGCCGGCGTCCCGGTGCTCATCGGCGCCACCGCGGGCACCGCCCGCCACTCGCTGGTGCTCGAGCACGCGCTGCGGCCGCTGTTCTCCCACCTGCACGCGGTCGTGGTCCCGACCGGCGTCTTCGCCGCCAGCGAGGACTTCGGCGACGTCGGCCTGGACGCCCGCGTCGACCGGGCGGCCGGCGAGCTGGCGGCGCTGCTGGGCGGCGTACCGCGTCGGAGGCCGCGGACGGTCGAGGACGAGCTGGCCGACCCGACCCCGTTCGCGGACCTGCTCCGCGGCGCCTGATCGTGCCGAGTCGGGATAGTCCCTGACGTTTGGCCGGCGACACGGAAAGGCAGCAGACACGTCAGGTGCGTGTCCGATCAGCCGCCCGCCAGGAAACCCCGCACCGTGTCGATTGCGTCGATCTCCTCGACCGGCTTGTCGTCGCGGTAGCGGACCACCCGGGCGAAGCGCAGTGCGACGCCGCCGGGGTAGCGCGTGGACCGCTGCACGCCGTCGAACGCGATCTCCACGACCTGCTCCGGCCGCACGGGCACGACCCAGCCGTCGGTCGGGCCGTCGGCGAGCTCGGTGAACCGCCCGGTCTGCCAGGCGAGCATCTCGTCGGTCATGCCCTTGAACGTCTTGCCCAGCATCACGAAGCCGCCGGTGGGATCGCGCGCGCCGAGGTGGATGTTGGACAGCCACCCCCGCCGGCGGCCGGAGCCCCACTCGACCGCGAGCACGACCAGGTCGAGGGTGTGCACCGGCTTCACCTTGACCCACGAGGCGCCCCGACGGCCGGCGTCGTAGGGCGCCGCGAGGCTCTTCACCACGACGCCCTCGTGCCCGGAGCCGAGGGCGTCGGCGAGGAACGCCTCCGCCTCGGTGGCCGAGGAGGTCACCAGCCGCGGCACGCGGAACCGCTCGGGCACGAGACGCTCCAGCGCCGCCGCCCGCTCCGAGGCGGGGGAGTCGAGCAGGTCGGCGCCGTCGAGGTGCAGCAGGTCGAAGAAGTACGGCGTGACCGCGCTCTGCCCACGTCGCGGGGCCTCGCCCATCGCGGTGCGCGACGCGGTCTCCTGGAACGGCCGTGGCCGGCCCGCCTCGTCGAGGGCGATCGCCTCGCCGTCGAGCACGAAGGACTCCGCCGGCAACGCCAGCGCGACCGAGACGACCTCGGGCAGCCGGCCGGTGATGTCCTCCAGCGACCGGGTCGCGACGACCACGTCGGGCCCGCAGCGGTGCACCTGGATCCGGATGCCGTCGAGCTTGCGGTCGACCGCGACCTCGTCGCCGCCACCCGCCTTCGCCAACGCCGCCGCCACGTCGGACGCGCTGGAGGCGAGCATCGGCAGCACCGGGCGGCCCACCTCGAGCACGACCTCCTCCAGGGCAGGCACCCCGGAGAACGCCACCCGCGCGACCGCCACCGTCGAGCCGCCCAGCATCGCCGCCCGGCGTACGGCGGTCAGCGGGACGTTCGCCGCGGCCGCGAGCCCCTCCTGGACCAGCGAGTCGAGGGCGCCCTGCCGCACCGCGCCGGTCACGACGCCGCGCAGCCACTGCTGCTCGTCGGCGGTCGCGCGGCCGAACAGGTCGGCCACCGCGGCGGCGCGGGCGGCCTGGGAGCCGCTCCCGGACAGCGCGGCCAGCCGATCGAACGCCTCGTGCACCGCCAGCACGGTCAGCGTGGACGAGGTGGTCGGCGCCGGCAGCGAGGACAGCCCCCGCCAGCCGAGCCCGGTGCGCCGCTGGCGCAGCGCGCCGCCGACGTACGCGGTCACCGTCTCGACCTCCTCCGGCGCGGCCACGGAGAGCAGCGCGGCGATCGCCGCGACCTTGGCCTTGCGGGACCGGGTCGCGGCGACGGCAGCGGAGGTGGCGACGACGTCGGCGAGCAGCACGCTTCTCATTCAAGCGGAGCGCACCGACAGTAGGTTGGGACGGTGGGCAGGAGGCAGCGGGCGCTCGTCGGAGTGGAGCACCTGTGGGACGGGCTGCGCCGCAGCCGACGGGCCCGCACGGCGCCCGAGAACTTCCGGATCGACGGGTACGGCGGGCACGGTGGCGCCGCGGGCGTCGTGGTGCGCGGCCGGGTGCTTGACAACCCGCCGCCGTCCGAGGCGGTCGAGGGCGAGGGCGTCGGCGCGGCGCTGCGCCGGAGCCTGCGCCAGTTCGTGACCGACGAGCTGCCCGACGTACCCCTCCGGATCACCGTCGGCGACGCGGTCAGCGAGGTGCGCACCGACCGGGAGGGCTACTTCCGCATCGAGCTCGCGCCGACGGATCCCGAGGGCCCGTGGGTCACCGGCACGGTCGAGCTGGCGGTGCCCTACCGCGGGCTGCTCGACCCGTTCCGCACCGACGTGCCGGTACGGGTGCCGGCCGCGGACGCGCGGTTCGGCGTCGTCTCCGACGTCGACGACACGATCATCGAGACCGGGGTGCAGCGGGTGGGGGAGATGCTGCTGCAGACGTTCGCCGGCTCGGAGCTGACCCGCACGCCGTTCGAGGGCGCGCCCGAGCTCTACCGCGACCTCGCCGACGGCGACCGCAACCCGGTCTTCTACGTCTCGTCGAGTCCGTGGAACCTGCACTCGTTCCTCCGGCGGTTCCTGCGCCACCGCGACTTCCCGCTCGGCCCGCTGCTGCTGCGCGACCTCGTCGGCACCGCGGACGGGCGCACCCGCAAGCACGAGCGGATCGAGGAGATCCTGTCGCTGCACCCGCAGCTGCCGTTCGTGCTCATCGGCGACTCCGGCGAGAAGGACCCGCAGATCTACGCCGACGTCGTCCGCGCGCACCCCGGCCGGATCCTCGCCGTCTACATCCGCGAGGTCCGCCTCGACCCCGGCGACGGCCGCGTCGAGGCGGTCGCCGACGGCTGGGACGCGGAGGTGCCGTTCGTGCTCGCCGCCGACAGCGATGCGGTACGCCGCCATGCCACCTCGATCGGGCTGCTGTGACAAGCCGACGCCTGCTGCTGGCGGTCGACGCGCCGTCGCTGCTCCACCGCAACCACCACGCCCGCGCGGAGTCGGGCCTGCGCGACCGCAGCGGCCGCCCGGTCTGGGCGCTGCACGGCATGCTCCGCCAGATCCTGGACGCGATCGACGCATTCGCGCCGGCCGCGGTGCTGTTCGGGCTCGACGACCGGACCTCGTCGGTGCGGGAGGCGGCGTACCCGGCGTACAAGGCCGGCCGCGCGGAGAAGGACCCGGCGCTCGTCGACCAGCTCGAGCGCGCCGGCGCGCTGCTGGACGCGCTCGGCCTGCTCACCGTCACCCCGCAGGGGCTGGAGGCCGACGACGTCAACGCGACGGCGGCGACCTGGGCCGAGCAGCACGGCTGGCGGTGCGTGCTCATCACCTCCGACCGGGACGCGTTCGCCCACATCGGCGAGCACACCCAGGTGCTGCGGCTGATCAGCGGCGGCATCAACGGCTCGCCGCTGCTCAACCCCTCGCGTCTGCGGGCGATGTACGGGATCGCGGCCGAGCACTACCTCCACTACGCCGCGCTGCGCGGCGATCCCAGCGACAACCTGCCCGGCGTGCCGGGCTTCGGCGAGAAGACGGCCGCGGTGCTGCTGGAGCAGATGGGCTCGATGGACGCGGTGTGGGCCGACCTCGACCACTGCGGCGGCGCGACACTCGTCGCCACGCTGGACTCCTACTGCGTGGAGGCCGGCCGGCCGCGCATCGGCGCGAGCGTGCTCAAGAGGCTGGCCACGCCGGCGGCTCGGGAGCGGTTCGAGTTCAACCTCTCGATCATGTCCGGCCGCACCGACCTCGACCTCGGCCTGACGCCCGACCTGCCGGGCAGCCCGGGGCTCCTGCCGCTGGACGCCGACCGGGTCTCGCGAGTGGTCGGCTACCTCGGCGTACCCGCGACGACGGACCTGGCGCTGCGGGTGCTCACGGAGCCGCCGGCGCGGTAGCGGCTCCGCAGGTCCGCCGCCGGTCGACGAGCGCGCGCACGGCCGGGTCGCCCGCCAGCGCCTGCCGGGCGCGGTGCAGCCTCACCCGCGCCGTTCCCGGCCGGACGCCGAGCGCCGTGGCGAGCTCGGCCGGAGTCAGGCGCTCCCACTCGACGAGGCGCAGGATCTCCCGGTCGCCGGGGGAGAGTCGGTCCATCGCGTCCGCCATGACCGCGGTCGTGGCGGACGACCCGCAGTGCGGGTCCGCCTCCGCGGGCCGCTGCGCGAGCTCGGCCGCCGCCTGGTCCTCCCGGGTCCGGCGGCGGTGACCTGCCTGCAACACCTTCGCGGCGGCGCCGAAGAGCCAGGCCCGACGGAGCAACGGGCCGGGCAGCTCGGCCCGCCGGCGCCAGGCGACGGCGTACACCTCGGCGGCGTCGTTCTCCGGGTCGGTCGAGCCGCGCCGGCGCAGGTAGCCCACGAGATCGCGGACCGTCGCGCGGTAGAGCTCCTCGAACTCGTGCTCGGTCAGGGGCCGGCGCATCTCACCGCTCCCGGAGCTCGGCCGGGACCGCGCTGGGGAGATCGGGCACGAGCGCGGGCACGCAGCGGGTGAACTCGACGAACGGCCGGCCCATCGCCTGCAGGTCGGTGCCGCGGGCGGCCGCCACGACGAGCGGGAGGTAGCCGAAGGGCGTGTTGTCCTGGTAGGTCACCCGCCGGGTCTCGCCGGTCTCCTGGTCGACGACCGTGGACTCCGCCGGCTCGATCGTCTGGACCGGGTCGATGTCGGTGACGGCCGGCCAGCCGCGGGAGCCCTCGAGCATCTCGATCGCCTCGGCGCGCCCGGACGCGTCACCGGAGGTCGTGGCGGCGGCCCAGCTGTTCGCCCAGGAGCAGATGGCCGCCCGCGCGGCCTCGGCCCGCATGCCACCGGTGATGTACTGGATGCGCCAGTCCGCGTCACCGCGCTCCTGTGCGATCTTCATGCTCCGGACGTCTCGCCGGGCGAACCGCACCTGGTCCGCCACCGCGATGTCGCGCGCCTCGTCCGAGGGGAACGGGATGTCGGCGATCTCCTCGCGCAGCACCTGCTCGTAGTCGCTGCCCCGCGGGTCGATCAGCTCCCCGGGCCCGCCGAGCCGGATGCTCTCGGGGTCGGTGTTGAGCTCGCCGGTCCGCGCGCTCAGCAGGTCGGCGGTCGCCACGCCGGACAGTCCGAGCACGACCGCGGCGACTCCGGCTCCGATGGCGACCCGCCGCCGCCCCCGTCGGCGTCGCGACGGTGCCGGCGACTCGACTGCCGCGGTGACCAGGCTCCAGACCCGGTGCACCTCCGCATCGGTCGGTGCCGGGACGACGGGTGGTGCCGTCCCGGCGACCAGGCGGGCATGGTCCTCGGTCCACGAGGGCGTCGACATGGGGTCCTCCAGCTGTTCGGCGGGTGCCTTCACACCTACATGTCGGGGCGTTACGTGTCACGCGGGCGCCCGGGTGCGGCGTCTATGGGACGTGCACCCAGTCAACCCGGCCAACCGTGTCCTCCTCGTCGCCATTGCCGCCCTCGCCGCCGTCCTGTCCCTCGTCTGGGCGCCGGGCCCCGCGGCGGCAGCGCGGCCGGAGAGCTTCCCCGCCGACCACCCGTTCCGGAACGGCGCCATCGTCAGCGCCGCTCTGGACGACGACCAGCTCTGGGCCACCGGCTTCCGCGCGAGCCGGTCCGGCGGGCAGTGGCGTCCGGTGGTCCTGCGGCGCACGCTGCCCGGAGGGTCGTGGCAGCGGCTCGCCATGCCCCCGGCGGCGCCGGGAATGTCGGTCTGGAACATGGCCAAGGTCTTCACCACCGCGCCGGGGGGCGGCGCCTGGGCGCTGGGCGACTCCGACGTCCCCGCCGGTCCGCAGCCGTGCGACGTCGAGCAGCTGAGCGGCGGGCCGATGCTGGCCGCCCGGCTCGAGGGCGGGAGGTTCGTGCGGACCGAGGTCCCGGTGCCCGAGCGCTTCTACTACGGCGGCTTCACCGGGGTGGCGGCTCCGGGGCCGGGCGATGCCTGGGCGGTGGGGACGGTCACCCTGGTCGACTCCGCTGAGCCGGACGGGGCAGTCGGCGGCACGCAGATGTGTCGGGTCCAGACCCGCCGGGAGGCGTTCGTCGCCCGCTGGGACGGCGCCGCGTGGAGCCGTGTCGAGGTGCCCGACACCGCGACGTACGTGCCCCTGAGCGTCGTGGCGAGGCCGGGAGGCGAGGTCTGGACGGCCGGGTACGACCGGGCCGCGGCCACACCGCGGGTCTACCGCTGGGACGGCACCGCCTGGGCGTCCGTGCCGCTGCCCGCGACCGGCGTCTCCGGGACGATCGAGCGTCTGGTGACGGCACCCGACGGGGCGCTGTGGGCCGTGGGCATGAGCTTCCCGGCTCCCTCGTCGCCGAGCCGGGCGCTGCTGCTGCGCTGGGACGGGTCCGGCTGGACGAGGATCGAGACGCCGGGCTGGGCGGGTCGCGCCTCCGGCATCGCGTTCCCGCCGTCCGGTCTGGTGGTGGTCGGCACCCAGGACAGTCCCGGCGCGGAGCTCGACGGAGGCTACGCGATGCGGCGTACGCCGGACGGCTGGACGAGGATCGAGCTGCCGGGGGGCCGTGGCCGCCTCGCGCTCGCCGACGTGCGGTGGACCCGCGCGGCCGGTCTCGTCATGGTGGGCAACCGGGCCGTCGGCGGCGTCCCCTCGCCGGTGACGTACCTCGGTCGCGCCCGGCCCGCGCTCCGGATCGACCGCGTCCAGCCTCGCCGCCGGGGCATCGTCGCCCGGGCGTCGGTCCGCGGCCTGCCGCCCGAGACGCGCACCTCGCCAGCAGTCCTCCGATGGCGGCTGGAGCTGCGCTCGGACCCCTCCGCGTCACGATGTGGCCGCGCCGGCTGGGCCGGTGCGCGCACGGTCGGCCGCGGCACCACGACCCTCGACGGGCCCCCGGCGACTCGGTGGCGGATGCCCGCGGCCGAGGCGGGCTGCTACCGCCTGCTCGCGCGGCTCCGGCCCTCCGCCACGACACGGGGAGGCCCGTGGCAGACGGCGGTGGTACGGCGGCGCTGAGGCGCTCACCAACCCGGAGGCGGGCCGGTGGCGGTCCTCGATCTGCAGCGTCGTGGGCCTATCCTCGCGGACGTGGACGGGCGGGTGCGGGAGTGGCGGCCGGGCTGGCCCTGCCCGGTCGGCTCGGTGCTCGGCATCCACAGGCGCGGGGCCGGGGACCCGACCTACCGCGTCGAGGGCGACACCCACTGGCGCGGCATCCGTACGCCGGACGGGCCGGCCACGCTCGCCGTACGCACCCGGTCGGGCGAGGGCGTCGTCCGCGCCGAGGCGTGGGGCCCGGGTGCGGAGTGGGTGCTCGACGGCCTGCCCGCGCTGCTCGGCGCGGAGGACGACGTCACCGGGTTCGAGCCGCGCCACCCGTTGGTCGAGGAGGGCTGGCGCCGCCACGGCCACTGGCGGATCGGCCGCTCCGGCCTGGTCATGGAGGCGCTGACCCCGGCGATCATCGAGCAGAGGGTGACCGGCCAGGAGGCGTTCGCGGGCTTCCGGATGCTCGTGCACCGGTACGGCGAGCGCGCCCCCGGCCCGGGCGCCGACCGCCGGCTCTGGGTCCAGCCGGACGCTGCGACGATCCGGCAGGTGCCGTCCTGGGAGTGGCTGCGGATGCACGTCGACCCGGCCCGCTCCCGGGCGCTCGTGACCGCGGCGCGGGTCGCGGACGCGCTGGAGCGCACCGTGGGACTGCCCGGCGACGAGGCCGAGCGGCGGCTGACCAGCCTGCCCGGCATCGGCGTGTGGACCGCCGCCGAAGTGCGCCAGCGCGCCCACGGCGACCCCGACGCGGTCTCGTTCGGCGACTACCACGTGGCCCAGGACCTCGGCTGGGCCGTGGCCGGCCGGCCGTTCGACGACGCCGAGCTGGCCGAGTTCCTCGAGCCGTGGCGGCCGCACCGCGGCCGGGTGCCGGTGCTGGTCGCGCTCGTCGCCGGCCGGCGCCCGCGTCACGGCGCCCGGATGGCGCCGCGCACGCATCTGCCGGCGAAGGTGACCCGCCGCTGAGAGGTCTCCGGAGCGGGTGGACGTGCGCCGTTTGGTCACCAACCGCAACATTCGGCGCCGAAATCATGCGGTTGGTGACCAAACCGCATCGTCCGGAGTCCGAGCGCAGTCGCGGCCCTGCCGGGGTCGGCCGTCCGGGTGGACGGTGCGTCGTTTGGTCACCAACCGCAGGTGGGAGCGCTCCACTTCTGCGGTTGGTGACCAATCCGCGTGCGCAGCGCGCCGACTACAGCAGCGGCCGCAGCGGCCCGAGGATCGTCTCGGTGAACTTGCGGTGCAGGTCGCGCGCCTCCCACTCGCTCCGGGTGAGCTCGAGGCAGTTCGACTCGTCGACCCGGTAGATGTCCTCCAGGTGCTCGGCGAAGGCGCCGTCGATCACCTCGACGTTGATCTCGTAGTTGCCCTGGAGGCTGAGCCGGTCGACGTTCGCCGTGCCGACGGTCGTCCAGGTGCCGTCGATGGTCGCGGTCTTGGCGTGCACCATCGCGTCGCGGTAGCGGAAGATCCGCACGCCGGCGTCGAGGAGTTGGGAGAAGTACCCGCGCGAGATCCAGTCGGCCACGATGTGGTTCGACTTCAGCGGGACCAGCAGCCGCACGTCGACCCCGCGCCGGGCGGCGTCCTTCATCGCGTCGACGAAGTCCTGGTCGGGGCAGAAGTACGCCTGGGTCATCCAGACGTTGCGCGAGGAGCGGTTGATCGCCTCGATGTACATCGAGCGGATGGGGAACATCCACAGCCGCGGCACGTTGCGGTGGAACCGGATCCGCGGCTCCCAGGTCGACGCCGTCTCCAGCAGCAGCGGGCGCTCCGACGTACCGATGCGGCGGCGGCGGTTGAGGTTCCAGAAGTCCGCGAACGCGCGCTTGAGGTCCCATACGCCGGGCCCGGTGATGCGGACGTGGGTGTCGCGCCACTCGGTGGCGTACGCCGTGCCGACGTTGTAGCCGCCGACGAACCCGACCGCGTCGTCGACGACGAGGATCTTGCGGTGGTCGCGGCCGTAGCGGGCCAGGTCGAAGAACTTCCAGCCCGCCGGGTAGATGGGGTAGCGCAGCACCTTCATCGTCGGCGGGAACCGCTTGAACCGCGGCGAGACCACCAGGTTCGCGAAGCCGTCGTAGATCGCGTAGACCTCCACCCCGCGGTCCGCGGCGGCGGCGAGCGCGGCCTTGAACCGCTCGCCGACCTCGTCGCCCTTCCAGATGTAGGTCTCGAACAGGATCTGCCGCTCCGCCCGCTCGATCGCGTCCAGCATGGCGTCGTACAGGTCCTGCCCGAAGGTGTACGTCGTCAGCGCGCCGTCGCCCACCGGCACCTCGCGCACGGGCGAGACCGGGAACGGCTTCGGCTTCTTCCCGCGACGGCGGTAGGAGTCGACCAGCGACATCCCGATCGCGAGTGCGAGCTGGATGCCGACCACGGTGAGCAGGGTGCGTCGCAGCAATCGGAGCGCGCGGTCCGGGGAGGGCAGGAGGCGGCTCACGGGGTCAATCTAGTGGTTGCGAAGTTGGAGCAACGAGCGGTCGAGATCCCGAGGCACCGACGCACCTGATGGCATCCAGAGGTCGCAGGTCCATGCGGAACTCGGCGCAGAAGGTGCCTGCACCTACTGCGATCGGAGTAGGCGAGAGCCTGCGCTGAGACGATGTGAGCAGCGTTGCGCTGAGACATTGTAGAGCCATGATCGACGTCTCTTCGCTCACCCAAGCGCCCGGCGCAGGCAGGTGGCGGCTCACGGAGCCGATCCAGCGAGAACGCGACAGGCCCCGCGGTGCCGCGGGGCCTGTCGCCGGTGCACGTGCGATCAGGCGTCGACGCAGACCGTCCAGACGGTGACGTCGATGGGTCCCGGTGTGCCGTTGGCCGAGATCAGCCGCACGATCCAGCCGTCGGTCCGCCCGGGCTTGACGGCGTTCGCCGTACCGGTCACGGTGCCGTCCCAGTCCATCCGGCCCGGGAAGGAGTCCGCGATCGTCCAGCCGCCGTTGAACGACGTGACGCCGTCGGTCACCAGGCTCGGGTTGGTCCCGTGGAGGCCCATGTACTGGACGCCGCCGGCGATCGCGGTCTTCGACGGTGACGAGCAGGCGACCGTGGCGATGGCGCCGTTGCCGGCACCGCCGTAGCTGATCCCCTCACCGTCGCGACCGGGGCGCGCGCCGCCTGAGATGTAGTCCCAGGTGCGGTATTCCAGACCGGTCATGCCGGCGGCTCCGGGGATCCCCTGGGGACCCGCGGGACCGGCGGGGCCCTGCTGCCCGGCGGGGCCCTGCTGCCCGGCGGGACCCTGCGCCCCGGCGGGCCCCTGCTCCCCGGCCGGACCGGGCGTGCCGGCCGCGTCGATCTTGGCGTTGAGACCCTTGTTCAGGTCGACCGGCTTGATGGTGCCGTTCTTGATCTGGGCGCTCGTGATCAGCCGCGCCGCCACCGCCGTGCTCATGCCGCCGGCCGCGAACAGCCCTGCCGCGGCCACGACGGCCACGCCCACCTTCAGTTGTCTCCTCACCGATCTGTCCTCCTCGCTCGTTGGTTGTCGTGCACAACCGCCCGCGACGCTAGTGACTTCTGGTCGGATTCGCGGGGTTTCCGCCGATTCCCTCGATCGGTCGGCTGTCGGCGGTCCCGTCTAGGGAATCGCTGATCAACGGACCATTGGCAGGTGAGGTTCCGCGGACTGGCCTGGGCGAGCTGC
>NZ_BAAGRO010000050.1:0-1174 GCF_054782915.1 Nocardioides hungaricus
CTCCCGCGCGGCCGGCATCGCGATGGCCTTCAAGCTCATCGAAGCCGCCCAAGCCAGATGGCGTGCCTGGGCTTCCCCTCGTAGCGTGGAGGCATCGCCTTTGAGGAGATGAGTGGCGATGGTGACGAGGAACTATCGGAAGTACGACGAGGACTTCAAGCAGGGCGCGGTGGCGCTGGTGGTCGAGACCGGGAAGCCGATCGCGCAGGTGGCTCGGGAGCTGGGCGTCAACGAGGGCACGCTGGGCAACTGGTGTGCCAAGGCCCGTGCTGCGGCCGGCGAGGGTGACGGCGAGTTGAGCGAGTCCGAGCGGGCCGAGCTGGCCCGGCTGCGGAAGGAGACCACCGAGCTGCGGATGCAGCGTGATGTGCTCAAGCGTTCGGTGGCCCTCTGGGTGGACGAGGCGATGGGCCGGTAGCCGGACAGGTTGAGATGGCCACCTTCATCGCCGCCCAGAGGGCAGTGCACGGGATTCCGCATGCGACCGCGTGTCGAGCGCTGTCGGTGTCTGCGGCGTGGTTCTACAAGTGGCGTCACGGCGACCCCTCGCCGCAGCACGCCCGCCGCGAGCAGTTGAAGGTCGAGATCGCTCGGCTGTTCGCCAAGCACCGCGGCCGCTACGGGTCCCCGCGCATCACCGCCGACCTGCGTGATGAGGGCTGGTCGGTGAGCGAGAACACCGTCGCGGCCTTGATGCGCGAGCTCGGGCTGGCTGCTCGTCGCAGACGGCGCCGCAAGCAGACCACCCGGCAGGGCCGCGGGAAGTGGCGGGCACCGGACCTGATCGGCCGGAACTTCGGCACCGATCGGCTCAACCACAAGTGGTACGGGGATGGCACCGAGATCCCCACCGACGAAGGCAAGCTCTACCTCGACAGCGTGTTGGATATGGGCTCGCGGCGCATCGTGGGGTTCGGGATCGGTGAGCATCACGATGCCGACCTGACCACCGCGGCGCTGCGGATGGCGGTCGCGGTCCGCGGCGGCAAGGACGCGATCGGCGAGGTGATCATGCACACCGATCAGGGCAGCGAGTACACCGCGAAGAACTTCCGGGCCGCCTGCGGCCGGATCGGGGTCACCCAGTCGATGGGCAGGGTGGGCTCGTCCCTCTTAACCGGCTAAAGCGGGTGCTTCCCCAGGTCAGCGACACGCCGGGTTGTGGTGGTTGACG